>DASPVG010000113.1:0-12032 GCA_035622455.1 Terriglobales bacterium | reverse complement strand
GGATCATTCACGATTTTCGTAAGAATGGGCGCGATTACCGCCACGTCGCCCGGCGCTGACGGGGTCTCTTGCATCCGCTCGAGCTCTTCATCGAGCGCGAGTTTCTGATAGCGCAGATCGAACTCCAGCCGCCGGCCAGATTCGAGCACGCTCGACAGGTTCTGGAAGATGGTTGTGAGTTCCTGAACGGCTGGAACTGTCGAATAGTTGTAGCCGGCCGATCTGTTTCTCTTGCCGTCGGCGTAGGTTAGCGTCTTTTCCCCGGTCGAGGCTATGTTTTTCCGCTTGGCATCGATGTTGCCCTCAAAATAATGGGCCTTTTGTGCTAAATCAAAGATGCGCGCCACGGCGGGCTGGGGCGCAGTGAACTCCAGGGTAAACGACTGGTCCGGCTCCGAGTCCCTGCTGAGCTTACCGTTCGAGGTGTAGTTTCCACGCCCATCGGAGGAAACCGAAATGGCATAATGCGCAGGGTCGGAACCGGGAAAGTCACAACTGAAGCCCACGGTAGAAGCGTCGGCCGGCCGAGCCTGCGCCGCCGCTGCCAGGCTTATCAAGGGGAGAAGAAAGGCAATTGCACGACACCGGAGGGTTGCGGATTCTTGGATGGTTCTCTCCCGCATGCAGAGAGCAATTATGCCAAAAAACAGTCGATCAGTCTTTTTCGTGTGGTTCGTCAGGTTTCCCAGAGTGCGCGTGATCTATGTGGGCTTGGTACCACGGGTTTCCCTAGCGACTGGCTGACTGTTGCCGCTCGACGGTAGCGGCGATATGCAAGTGACAAATGGCAATGGCCAGCGCATCGGCCACATCGGGCGGTTCTGGAACGGTCTCCAAAGACAGCAACCTTGTCACCATGTGCTGTACCTGTTGTTTTTCAGCTCTGCCGTATCCCACCACGGCCGATTTGATCGTGAGTGGCGAGTACTCCGCGACCTCCAGGCCCGCTCTCGAGGCTACGACCATGGCAACCCCTCGAACCTGTCCGAGCTTAAGGGCCGATTTGACATTCAAGGCATAAAACACATCCTCAATGGCAACATTGTCCGGCCGATGTTCCTCGATGATGGCTCCCATCCGGTCAAAGATCATTGCCAGTCGGACGGGCAATGGTTTCCGAGGCGAGAGCTGAATGGCGCCGCTGGCCCGATATACCAGACTTCCATCCGGACCGAGTTCGACTACACCATACCCGGTACACTCAGTCCCGCAGTCGATGCCGAGCACTCGCATGCAGGAAGTGTACCGCAGCTCCAGCCCGGGAGGATCGTACCCAGCTCGCTTCGGCGAAAACCTTGGAATTCGCATGGCTCGAGAGCGGTTGTTCGGAACCCTTCAGCAACACCTGGGTCGCTGCGCCTTCAACCGATCGTTTTCCTCTCGGAATCGAGCATAGGCCGTCGCCGACGACGAAATCTGATTACGTTCCAGAAAGCGGCCGTAGGCCGATTCGTCAAAGATTTCCTTTAACAGGGAGGCCATGGCGACTGCGATCTGAGGAAGCCACGCCAACCGGCCCGGTTTCCCAGCCACTCGATCGGGCGAAACCCTTCGGGAGCCTTGAACCAAAATGGCTGTTTCTCGATGGGTATTACTCTCCTTGTTCTTCATCCTTGCTCCTCGGCGGCAAACCGAGTCATCACAAAGGGCGACTCTTTCACCGCTACCCGTTGGCGACCAGACAGCACTCGGACCCACAGAAAGAGCGATTCCACCAGGATTAGCGTGACCAGGAATATCAGCAGTCCCGTGACCACGGCGTCCAAGCGGTCGTTGAATATCATGCGAGAGACTTCAGGATTCCGAACCGCCGAGGACCCAAGCTGACGGGCGTGGGCCAGAAATCCAATGCGCGGATTCGGATCGAATATCTTGTGCCAGGAGGCGGTAAAGGTCACGCTCACGAGCCAAAGCATGGGTGCGAGCGTTACCGGTACGAACCTGTGCTTTCCCATCTTGACGACGATGGTCGTCGCAACGCACAGGGCGACTGTTGCCAAGAGCTGATTGGCAATGCCAAACAGAGGCCAGAGGGAGTTGATGCCACCCAAAGGATCTTTCACGCCTTGCCAGAGAAAACAGCCCCAAGCTGCCACGATCAGGGCACTGGTGGCGAGAATCGAGGGATACCAACTCGTACGCCCAAGCGGTTTCCAGATGTGGCCGAGCGCATCCTGAATCATGAACCGGCCGACCCTGGTTCCAGCATCGAGCACGGTAAGGATGAAGAGCGCCTCGAACATGATGGCGAAGTGATACCAGATTGCCATCAGCGTCTGGCCACCCAGGCTGCTCGAGAAGATATGGGCCATTCCCACGGCGAACGCGGGTGCGCCCCCGGTCCGGTTATAGAGTGTCTGCTCACCCACCGACTGTGCCAATGCGTGCATGCCCTCGGCAGTGACAGGAAAGCCCCAGTTTCTGATGGTCGCCGCCGCCGCTTCCGGCGACCTGCCAACGATTCCTGCGGGGCTGTTAATTGCAAAGTAGGTACCAGGCTGCAGCACGCCGGCGGCAATCATCGCCATCACCGCAACCATGGATTCTGCGATCATGGCTCCATATCCAACCATGCGGGTTTCTGGCTCCCGCCGGATCATCTTCGGGGTTGTGCCGCTTGAGATCAGTGAATGAAAACCACTGACCGCTCCGCAGGCAATGGTGATAAACGCAAAGGGAAAGATTTTGCCGGCAAAGATTGGTCCCGACCCGTCCACAAAGCGGGTCAGCGACGGCATGTGTAGCGTGGGGTGAAGGGCAATGATTCCGAGCGCGAGCATCCCGATTGTGCCTAGCTTGACAAAGGTACTCAGATAGTCGCGCGGAGCGAGCAGAAGCCAAACTGGAAGTGCGGACGCCAAAAATCCGTAGACGATGATGACGATGGCGAGGGCAGGTGCACTCCAACTGAACCATGAGGAAAGCACGTCGCTGCGCGAGACCCACTGCCCTCCCCAGATCGCGACGAGCACCAGCACGAAACCAAGTGCCGAACTTTCCAGAACCTTCCCTGGGCGCAAGCGCCGCAGATAGAAACCCATCAACACCGCGATCGGCATCGTCATAGCGATTGTGAAAACACCCCAGGGGCTGGCTTTGAGGGCATTCACCACGATCAGCGCGCATACCGCCAGCAGAATGACGATGATGCTGATGATGGCGAGGTAGGCGATAAACCCGCCCAGCCGCCCGATTTCTTCCCGCGCCATTTCGGTCAGAGATTTCCCGTCGCGACGAACCGAAAACAGGAGAATGAGGAAATCCTGGACACAGCCGGCGAAGATGGCACCGACAAGAATCCAAATCGTGCCGGGCAAGTAGCCGAACTGCGCAGCCAGCACCGGGCCGACCAGGGGTCCTGGTCCGGCGATGGCCGCGAAATGATGCCCGAACACCACCCATTTATTCGTGGGGACGAAATCGCGACCGTTGTCCAATCTTTCGGCGGGAGTGGCGCGCTGGGCGTCCAGCGCCAGAAGCCTGACGGCAATGAATTTGCTATAGAACCGGTAGCCCAGGAAATATACGCAAACCGCAGCCAACACCAGCCATATGGCATTGATCTGCTCGCCTCGATCGAGGGCAATCCTGCCCAGCGCCAGGGCGGTCACGAGGGCAACGCTCACTAGGACTAGGATGCGATGAGCACTCTTCATAGATCGCGAAATCTCAGCGTTGGCCGATGCAAAAAGGATTTCAGTATAGCGTTTCGGCACTTCCATTTCAGCCCGTCATACGGCCGGCAACGAATCCTGACTCGCCATGTCTATTTCACTCACCCGACGAAGCCCTGGCGAGTAATGGGCCAGCACCTTGGATATGCTCCGATCGGCACCTGGCTGGCGATCGATCCGGCTCTGCCCGGGGCACCAAATCACGGTATATTTGTGACGTATTTGGGCCGAGCCAAGCGAATTCGACGCTTGCGGCCGGCTGGGCTCGCATCGCCAATGTTTCGTTCTACTCAGGACGCCCCTGCCAAGGTTTCGCCCACGCACTCGGCCCCTGTCCTCCGCAAACTAAGGGCCCTTTCCTTTTCCCTGGCGCGCAAAACCAGGTTGTCCGTGGTGGTTGTCGGGCTGCTTGCACTTTTCCTGCGGCTGGCTCTCATCCCGATTCTTGGCCTCCCCGTGCCCGGAATACACGATGAATTCAGCTATCTATTGGCCGGCGACACGTTCGCGCACGGGCGACTCACCAATCCCACCCATCCGATGTGGATCCACTTCGAGAGCTTTTTCATCATCGAGCATCCGACCTATATGTCAATGTACCCGCCCGGTCAAGGGCTGGTATTGGCGCTTGGAATGCACCTGGGACATCCGTGGATCGGGGTACTGCTGACCACGGCATTGATGTGCTCGGCGATCTGCTGGATGCTCCAGGGATGGCTTCCTCCCGATTGGGCGCTGCTGGGGGGGGTGCTCGCCGTGCTCCAATTGGGTGTGCTCACCTATTGGATCAATAGCTATTGGGGCGGTTCGCTGGCGGCCCTAGGAGGCGCACTTGTACTTGGTTCCCTGCCGCGCTTGACCCGGGATCGAAAACCACTGGATGCACTGTGGATGGCTCTGGGCTTGGCCATTCTCGCCAACTCTCGTCCTTACGAAGGTCTGGCGCTTAGTTTTCCGGTTGCCCTGATCCTCTGCATTTGGATGATGGGAAAGAAACGCCCCCCTGCCGCGATTCTTGTGCGCCAGGTTTTGACCCCAATCGCCGTGGTAGTACTCGTGACGGCGGTTGCCATGGCCTACTATAACTTCCGCGTCACCGGCAATGCATTTCTCATGCCCTACCAGGTACACGCCCAGGAGTACAGAAGTTTTCCGCCCTTCCTATGGCAGCATGCCTGGGAGCAGCCGCTTTACCATCACGCCGTCATGCGCGAGTATTACGCGACCCTTCTCGAGGACTATCAGAACAGCCGTACCTTGAAGGGCTTCTGCGAGCACTCGATCCGATTCGTTGAGATCGGATGGTTATTCTTTGTTGGGCTGCCGTTTACTCTTGCCCTGCTGGCCTTTCCTGCCCTGCTAAGTGATCGACGGACGCGTGGGCCTCTATTGATTGGGGCAGTCTTCCTCCCCGCACTCCTGCTTGAAACCTGGATACATCCCCACTATTTCGCGCCCGCTACTGCGCTGTTTTACCTGATCGTCCTCGAATCCATGCGGCACCTCCGTCACTGGCGTTGGGGCGGTCGCTCGATCGGTCTCCTGCTCGTCCGAGCCATCCCGCTGACTTGCTGCGCTCTGCTGCTGCTGCGGCTGATCGCCATCGCAGCCCATGCGCCGTTCGAGCCCTGGCCGCGAGGGAACCAGGAGCGTGCCCTGGTCTTAGGAAAATTCGACAGCCTTCCCGGGCAACAGTTGGCAATCGTGCGGTATGCCGCGACGCACAATCCCGAGCACGAGTGGGTGTATAACGCAGCCGACATTGACCATGCCAAGGTGGTGTGGGCGCGTGATATGGGCGAACGCGATAATCAGGAACTGCTCGCATACTTCAAGGGTCGACAGGTATGGATCGTATATGCCGATGAGTCACCGCCGCGGTTGGAACTTCTTCCGGCGTCACGGGCACCGGGTGACACGAATCATCCCGCAGTGACGGGCTCGTGGTGAATGACATCTGGGAGCGGGAGGCCGTTCGCATTCATGGCGGCAGCTGAGCGGTGCGCTCAAGCAGCGCCAGGAATTGCAGATTCCCTCCGAAGACAGAATCGAATGGCCACGGATATAAGCCGAGTTGTTTCACCTCTGCGGCGATTTGCAAATCCAGGACCCGCCGCAGTTCGCTCCATTGCTTCATGGACAGATAGTGATAGGGGAGAGCTACTGCGTGGCGTGCGTTACCCACATGGTCCATGAACCGCAGCCGCAGGCCGGCGCAGAGTCCGCAGAGCACGTGGTCTTTTAGAACAAGCCAGCGGCGAGACACGCGAAGAGCTTCCCGCAACAGCAGCAGAGGGTCGGGGGTGTGGTGAAGAACATCAATCAACATGACTCCATCAAAACGGGAATCGCCATAAGGCAGGCTCTTGCCATCGAAGCTCGTTACCGGAATCGAGGTGTGCTTTCGAAGCAGAACCTCGACCCCCTCAATTCGCAGGTCGGGACGTTTCAGTTGGAGCGATCGGGCCAGTTTTCCGTCACCACAACCGACATCGAGAAGACTGCAACCAGGTGGGATCAGTTCGGAGAGGAGCTCAGAGAGACGTCGGATGCGCCGGCCATAGACGTAGGCTTCGTGGACTTGGTCGAGCAAGTTCATTTACCTGCCAGCCTGAGAATTCTCTAAGCATGCCGGCCGGGTCACCTTGGCGGCCAGGCTTACTTGCGAGCCAGACTAAGAATACTCAGGAAAAAACTCGAAAGAACAATTTCAAAGCCTAAGGTGATTAACACCAGCGCGGCGGCTACCAGACGTACGAGGACAAAGGGGTTCATGGGTCCGAAACCAGACCGGCTCCAGATGTAGGCAGAATAACTGGCCACTCCCACGCCGCCCAGAAGCAACATTGCCCCGACCAGCAATCCTCTTTCGAGACTTAGCACGCGAAACACCCGTGTCAGACGCGGGTCCTCGGGAAGGAGACCTTCGGTTATGCCGAACAACTTGGTGAACAACGCGAAGACTACCGCCTGAAATCCGGTAAGGATGGCTACTGCTCCATATAAAAGCGTGTGGATGTCGAGAAAACTGTGGCCGATTCTCCTGGGGCTGGGTAAGATCCAGGCTGCGATCGCCAAGCCGACAACGAGAAGGGCCAGACCGGGATACAGGAATAGCCAGCGCGGACTGTAAAGCAGCAGGAAGCGTAAGCCTCTGAAACCGTCGTGCCAGGTGCGGAGATGGGACCTCCCGGTACGCCGATCGGGCGACAACGTGGTTGGAACTTCGCAGACCGGCATGTTGAAAAGCGACGCCTTGACAACCATTTCGCTGGCGAATTCCATTCCGGTGGTGCGCAAAGTCATCCTATCGTATGCCGTCCTGGTAAAGCCCCGTAACCCACAATAAAAATCGTGGCACTTCGCCCGGAAGAAAAGACGGCCGATGGCAGTGAGCAAAGGATTCCCCAGGTAGCGATGCAGAGGAGGCATCGCACCCGGTTGAATTCCCCCGGCGAAGCGATTTCCCATCACCAATTGGTAGCCAGCTCTCAGTTGCTCGAGAAAAACGGGAATTTGGGTGAAATCGTAGCTGCCATCGGCATCGCCGATAACGACGTATTCGCAGCGAGCGGAGGCAATCCCGCCCATGAGTGCACTGCCGTAACCCTTGTTCTCGACCGAGACCACACGAACCCCCATACGCTGGGCGATTTCGCGTGACTGATCGTGGCTACCGTTGTCGGCGATAATGATTTCCCCTGCGATACGGTTCTCTTGAAGGGTTTTCTGAATCCGCTCGATACACTCCGCGATGGTGGCTTCTTCGTTAAGGCACGGCATCACGACCGAAAGTTCAAGTTGATTCCGCTGGTCGGCAGATTCGGAAGTCGACGGCAACGTGGGCGACATGGACCCTATTTCGCAATCCCGCGAGTCAGGAGTTTTTTCCGCGGAAGCGAGCCTTTGGCTGCCCTAGTTTACGCCCCCCCAGGCTCGGGGAACTATTGCCTAGCGGGTTCCGAGATAGAACTGTGCCCACGATGTCTCCCAGGCTGAGGGTGGCATATGCCGCCAGCAGAAGCATTACCGGCTCGATCGGGTGGCGATAGGTTGGAAACGTGTGGGTTAGGTAGTACACCAGCGGAAAGATCAATAACACCACCAGATACGGCATGGCCTCGATTCCCTTGCGCCAAACCGCAAGAAGGACTCCCAGCCACGCCAAGGGGCTAATCCATTGCCACGCGGACCCTTCCGGTTCGATCCAGAAGAGACGGGCGCGCCGGATCAAAAGCCGGCCAAACTGTTGCGGATGTCGGCGAATGAACTCCAAGGCAGCCTGGCGCTTGGCTTCCATGAATGGGATCTCTCCCAGCCGGTTGTACTCCGCCGGGTTGGAAAGCGGGAATACGCTCGGGTCCGTCTCTTCATGATTTCCCACCCAGAATTCAAGGCCGAAGTTATCCCGCACGGGCATTAACCGGTGGAAGATGACATAGTTGCGAATGGTCCACGGAGTCATGACGAGAACGCACGTGGCAACGGAGGCGAGTAACCGGCGATTGCATGAGCGCCCTTGGCCCCGACAGCGGATCCCAAGCCATAACCAGAAAAACGGAAACAGGGCCAGCAGAGTTGTGTTGGTGAGGCCCGCAACACCAGCGAGGAATCCGAACAACAGCCATCGCGGAGCACGGGTCGAAGTGGCAACGGCAGGCAAAAATAGTAAAGCCAGCGACAGCCAGAGTGTCGAAAGTGCGCTCTCCCAGAGGCGAATGGAGACGGCAGCCTCGTATAGCCAGCAAGCCCAGACCCAGGCAGACAAAACTCCCACGGGTCGACTAAAGGTTGCGCCTCCGATTCGAAGAATAACGATCGCAGTCAGGCCGGCAAGAATTGCATTCAAGCCCACTGCCGTCCATAGCGAGAACAAGCTGTAGGCTCCAAAAACTCCGAAAACCGCTGCCAGGAGAATGGGGTAGAGGGGCGGCTGCTGGGCAGTTGGAAGCAAAGGCGTATTGGGCCATGGGGAGCTAAAGCCATGTCCTGACACCACCGCCCAGGCGATTCGTGAGGGCTCATTGTAGCGATAGAAGTAAGGCCCTGCCTTCTCCGGCAACAACTGCGATGCTGCCCAGAGCCTCATGCTAACGGCAATCACGAAAACCACAACTGGCGACTCGACTGGCTTCCAAGTAGTCCGTGTCAGGCGCATTTCCCCATCGGTCGAGGCATTCTAGCTTCTTGCCGTGTACGGAGTAAATCCGGCGGCCAGGTTCGCAGCCACTCTGGAAATTGTTCGAGACATCTTCGCCTGCATTGGAGAATGCGGAAGTGAGTTTTTATGTTCCCCATCGGGGGAGCAAGGCCGTGAGCGTCGACGCCGCTCCTTGAAAATACTTCGGAGTGTTCGTTGATGCATCTCGACGCTGCATCTCCGACTAGAATGGAGAACGATAAGGGCGATGAAAGCTGACAGTTTTTCTGCTCAGCGCGAGCTCATGCTGGATACCCAGCTTCGTGCGCGAGGCATCCGGGATGAACGAGTGCTGGCCGCCATGGCTCGCGTACCTCGACACGAATTCGTAGGCGAAGAGCTCCGTTCCCAAGCCTATGAGGATCACCCGGTTCCCATCGGCAAGGGTCAGACTCTCTCACAACCGTACATCGTGGCCGTGATGCTCCAAGCTTTGGCCTTGGACGGATCCGAACGTGTCCTCGAGATCGGTGCCGGCTCCGGCTATCAATCCGCCCTGCTGGCAGAAATGGCTCGCCAAGTATTTTCGGTGGAACGGCTTCCTTCCTTGGCCCGCTCCGCCGAGGAAAACCTTCATCGCCTCGGGTACCAGAACGTCACCGTCATTGCTGCCGATGGCAGCCGAGGCCTTGCCGAGCAAGCTCCATTCGATGCCATCATCGTGGCCGCGGCGGCACCTCGAGTTCTCCCCGCGTGGTTCGCCCAGTTGCGAGAGGGGGGACGCATGGTTGTACCGGTAGGTCCGGCTTACGCTCAGAAACTGCTGCTGGTTCAGAAGCAAAATGGCCAAGGTCTGGTGACAAGCCTCGAGAAATGCCGGTTCGTACCGCTCATCAGCAACGCGGAATATCCCGGCGAGGAGTAGCCGATCCAGTGTCGGCCGCGAGGCCAAGGCTCTAGCCGTCCGCCCGACTTCTCCAAGACCATGCGTGAGACGGTAGCGAATCGAGGGCAGATCCTCATCTCGAACTGCGGGGGAGAGAATCGATTACCCGGACATCTGCTTTACAATCTCATGGTGCGCGTATTCCACAATCTGCGCGTGACCTTGGAGATGATTAAGTGGGAGCACTCTATTTTTGTGCTGCCCTTCGCCCTGTGCGGCGCCATGCTGGCCGCGCATGGCCTGCCGAACGGACATGTTCTCGTATGGATCGTCGTTGCAATGGTTGCGGCCCGTTCCGCGGCGATGGCTTTCAATCGCTTGGCCGACGCCTCGATTGATGCGGCGAACCCGCGCACGCGCGCGCGCGCTCTGCCGAGCGGAACCTTGACCCCGGCATTCGTCGCACGCTTTGTCGTGGTTTCCTCCGCGATATTTGTCTTCGCCGCCTGGCAACTGAATCGCTTGGCGTTCCTGCTGTCGCCGCTCGCTCTTGCCATCCTCTTGCTCTACTCTTTTAGCAAGCGTTTCACTCGTTGGTCTCACCTGGTGCTCGGGTTCGCGATGGGGATTGCGCCTTCCGCAGCGTGGATCGCAGTCCGGGGCTCGCTCGATCCGCGAATTCTCCTGTTAACCGCGGCGGTCACCTTCTGGGGTGGCGGGTTTGATGTTCTCTATGCATGTCAAGATTACGAGTTCGATCGTCAGACCGGACTGCACTCTCTCCCCCGCTACTGCGGCATCGGCAGATCACTTTGGATTGCGCGCGGATTTCATCTTGCCATGCTGCTGTTATTGGTCAGCCTCATCGTTGTATTCGGACTCGGGAAGATGGCAGTTGCGGGAGTAGCAGCCGTGGCTCTCCTGCTCGGTTACGAACACTCTCTGGTGTCACCGGGAGATCTATCCAAGCTCAATGCCGCCTTCTTCACAATGAATGGTGTGATTTCCGTTGTCTTCTTGCTTTTCATCGCTGGGGATCTATTGGTGCGCCGCTGAGCGTTTCTCCGTAGCCCCGGACCGAATACGCCCGTGGATCGGTTTGGGCGCGACGGGTGCAGGCTTCGTATGCCTATATCACTTGCAAGATGAAAGTAACTGTTGATACCATCTCGCCGGTGACCGGCAAGACGAACTCCCAACATCGATCCAGCTGCCCGGTGAGCATCTCGCTCGAAATATTTGGAGATCGCTGGTCCCTGTTGATCATCCGGGACCTGATGGTTCGGGGCTTTCGCACCTTCAAGCAGTTCCAGGAGTCCGGCGAAGGCATTGCCAGCAATATCCTGGCGGATCGTCTCGAGAGGCTTAGAGCTTCAGGAATCATCGCCGCCGAGCTGGATGAGCGCGACACGCGCAGGGTGAATTATCGACTCACGGAGAAAGGCATCGATTTGGCCCCGGTGCTCTTGGAGTTGCTCATCTGGGGTGCAAGGCACGAACCAACCGGCGCCCCCTGTGCCGCTATCGAGACGATGGCCAAGAATCGGGAGCAGGTTTTGGCTGAAGTGCGTCGCCGCTGGCAGCAGCGCGACCCAACCCCATTGTTGCCCAAGTCGGCCCACGGGGGGATCAGAGGCTGAACCGCACAGTCCGCATCATGAGTGACGGAAAACAAGCGAAAGGAGACGACGATCATGGATACAAAGCCCACCCACGAACAGGCGCAACTTCAACTCGAGGTCTATGACCTGCGCCGGGAGGCCCGGCTGCGGCAGGCGCGCGAGTGGTTTTTCAAGAACTACTTTGTCGATAGTCTTGAGGATGCGATGCGAATCGCCGCACCGGGAACAGAAACCGGCACGTTCGCGATGATGGTTCTCAGCTATTGGGAACAAGCTTGCGCGCTTCTCAACTACGGTTTGCTTCACGAAGACCTGTTTTTTGAGACCAGTGGCGAATTTTTCGGAGTCTGGGAAAGAGTGAAGCCGATTATCGCGAAGGCGCGGGAAGGGTTCGTGAATCAGCAATTCCTCGGCCATCTCGAGAAAGCTGCAAAGCGCTATGAGGTCTGGATTGAAAGCCGCTCCCCGGGGCACATTGCCGCCATGCGCCAGTTCATGAAACAGATAGCTGCTCAGGCTTCCAAAGCGGCTTAGATCCGGAGTGTAAACCTGCGCCAGAGCGCATACTCGTCTCTGGGTGCCAGGCTCAGCTCCAATTGGCTCGCCAGGGCCGGATTGAATCTTGGCCACGAGGGGAACCGCCGCCGGCGCCAAGACGCAGCGGGAAACCTTTTGCCAGTGCGTGGTTCGGCAGAAGCTCAGTAGCCTAG
>DASPVG010000112.1:0-16822 GCA_035622455.1 Terriglobales bacterium | reverse complement strand
TCGAGCCAGTGCTTGCCAATTTCCGCTTCGGCCAACAGCGGCCCGCAGATCGGGCAAGTACTCGCGTGAGTCTGGAAAGCTTCGGCCTTGGGACCGGTGAGAACCTTGTCCAGGGCATCGCTGAGCAGAGCATCGAACTCGCTGCACTGCATATCGCTATGATCTTTCTCTGCCATTACATCACCTGTTTATATGTACGTTGCAGCACACGTGCAAGTTCCGCACGTCCGCGGTTGATTCGAGATTTCACCGTGCCCTCTGGTACTTTTAACACTGTGGCAATTTGCTTGTAGTCCATTTCCTGTAAGTCTCTTAGAATCACAGCTTCGCGAAGGTCGGGCGAAAGCCGTCCGAGCGCGCGGTGCACCGCCGCACCCAGTTGCGCGGACTCGGCTCGCGCATCCGGGGAAGGCCGGCCATCTTGAATTTGTTCGCTCAATGGCATGGCATCATCACGCTCGGAAGGCGTGGCGTCAAGCGAATCCGTCAGTCTCTCCTGCTTGGTCCTACGAAAGTGGTCTACCAGCAGATTGCGGGTCATGGCAGTGACCCAAGTGATGAACGCTCCGCGTTCAACATCGTAGGTATTCAGCGTGCGATACATCTTGGTGAAGACCTCTTGGGTAAGGTCTTGGGCGTCCGCCGCAGATCCGGCGAAGCGAAAGCAGATGTTATAAATGCGCCGGTGATAGCGCTGGACGAGTTCCTCCCAGGCGGCCGCATCGCCAGCTATGCAGCGACGGATAAGTTGCGCTGCGATTTGGACATCTTCCACCCGGAACTCCGCAGAACTGGTGATTTAGTGGATGGGGTCAAGCAAATCTGTTGCCGTTACGTGGAATCAATCACTTAGCGGCATGGAGGCCCCCATTTCCCAAGCCAGCCGGTGATATCGTCGCAACACCAGTCACCACATAAAAGCACTCAGTTTGGCTTTTTGTTGAGAAGGGCAATGGTGGATTCCAGCCGGTTCTCGGATGGGTGAACGTACTTACTGGACTGGTTGATGTTCGCGTGTCCTGCCAGCTTCTGAATCGTGAACGCATCAGCACCGGCCTCACCAAGGCGAGTCAGAAAAGAGTGCCGTAAGGAATGTAGCACAGCGTCTTCTGGCAGTCCGGTCTTGCGTCTTGCGAACGTCCAGTGATGTGAGGCCCAGACAACCGTGATGGGGTGACCGTGAAAGGTGAAAACGAAATCTTCGGTCTCGGCAGCTGGGTCCTTCAACTCACATAAAACGGTTCTGACGGGGTCTGTGAGGGGTACGAATCCTCGGGCGTTGGTGGTCTTGCCGTGCCGAACGTGAACCGAGGCCCGGCCATCATTGCAGGCCCTTCACATCAGCCCACGTCAGCCGGCAGCACTCACCAATGCGAAGGCCAGTATCAAACATCACCAGCAGCAAGAGGCGCATTTCAGGCTCTGAAGGAAGCCCAGAAGGTGGCCACCAGCAAGGGAAACTCGTCTACGTCCACTTTCAGGATGGTCAAGTGTTGAAATTTAACCAACGCATAGGGTCAGGTTTTGGGTTGTGATGTGTAGGAGCAGGGTTTCCTTTATTTCATAGAGCCCCTGAGAACTGATTTCATGCCGCGACGCGGTTCACCCTCCGGAAACAAGGCATCTTTGAGGGAACTCGAGGGAAAACGGAGCATTGTAGCAGGCGACGAACGGGCGAACAAATTGCGCAGATAGCATGCTCCGCGTATTGCCCCGCGAGAAATATCCATGCCGGTGGTGGACCCGTCACCGTACGATTCCGAAGCGGGGGTTCCAGCCAGCCAAGAGGGACAAGCGCAGCCCGGAAAGAGGTAAACAGGAGGTGGTCACTCCGCCGTGAAGTAATCCACCGTCACCGGATTCTCAAACAGCGAGTAATCGCGAGTCACCACCGTGATGCCGCTATCGGTCACGAAGTAGCGTTGCCGGTCGGCTTCAACGTCGTAGCCGATGGTCGTGCCTTCAGGAATATGTACGTCGCGGTCGATGATGGCTTTGCGAATGCGGCAATGGCGCGCGACATTCACATGCGAGAATAAAATGCTGGCATCGACTTCGCTGAAGGAATTCACCCGCACGTTTGGCGACAACACACTATTCTTCACCGTGCTTCCGGAAACAATGCAGCCGGCGGAGACAATAGAATCGAGCGCCGTACCCGTACGTCCTTGCTCAGCGAAGACGAATTTGGCCGGCGGATACTGCCGCTGGTGAGTTCGGATCGGCCACCCCTCATCATAAAGGTTGAACACCGGCGACACCGAGACGATGTCCATATTGGCCTCGTAGTAAGCCTCGAGCGTGCCCACGTCGCGCCAATACAACGCTTCCTTCTTATTCTCGTCCACAAAGTCGAAGGAGTACACCCGGTAGTCATCTACCATCTTGGGCAAGAGGTCTTTGCCAAAGTCGTGGCTGGAATCTGGATCCTCGGCGTCCTTGAGCAGTACGGGAATGAGCACGTCGGTGTTGAAGATGTAAATGCCCATGGAAGCTGACACCTTTTCCGGGTTGTACGGCGAGCGCAGATCGGTGTGCTGCGGCTTTTCGAGAAAGCCATTCACCCGGCTGTCTCGGTCCACCTCCACCACGCCGAAGCGATAGACTTCGTCCGGATCCACCTGAATAGTAGCCAAGGTGACGTCGGCTTCGGAATCGACGTGCTGCTTCAACATCAGACCATAGTTCATCTTGTAGATATGGTCACCCGACAGTATGAGAACGTGTTTCGGCTGCTCCGAACCGATGGAATAAATATTCTGATACACCGCGTCGGCGGTTCCCTGATACCACTCCTCGCTAACTCTCTTCATCGGAGGCAGCACTTCAACGAACTCTCCGATCTCACGCGCCACGATGTTCCAGCCTTCGCGGATGTGGCGATTGAGGGAGAGTGCCTTGTACTGGGTAAGGATGTAAACCCGGCGAAGGTCAGAGTTGATGCAGTTCGAGAGGGTTACATCGATGATGCGATAAATGCCGCCGAAGGTTACCGCCGGCTTGGCTCGGTCGCGGGTGAGGGGATAAAGACGTTCTCCTGCCCCTCCGGCCAGTAAGACTCCGAGCGTGTCCTTCATGGCCTTCCCGCTTCGATCAGCCTTACCTTGGTCGCATACGCCAACGGAGTTAGCAACTCGAGCCTCGTACAACGCTGGCAGACGCTAAATACTAGCATAGGGATGCTAACTAGATTGGCGCCACGGCGGGCGCTTTGGCCCTGGGGTAGCTGGAACGGCTATGCCGACTTCGGCCGATTTCGACCCATCGATCGCAACGTCCGGGCTCGGTCTACGCGGCGTCGTCCTCGATTTTGATGCGCAGGGACTTGAGGAACTTCAGATCCTGATCGCTCACTTTAAACTCGGGGTTGCCGGTGAGGGTAGTCACCAGGGATGTCTTATCGTTGGTCTTTTCGCCGGGCTTGCTCACTCCAATTGTGGCTTCGAGCACCAGGAAAATGTCGTACCCACCCTCTTTGATTCGGGAAACCACCTCAGCAATCTGATCGGACTCTGCCAGGGACTCGTTGATCGCCTCGCCGAGTTCCTTCATCAACTGCTTCAGTTGCTGGTCCACAAGTCCCCCTTCCAACCCAATCGATTTATTAGATGCGCTTGTCCGTCACCGCGCTTCGCTCAGAACTCCTCGTGACGGCTCATTGTACCGCCGAAGCTTGATAAAATCACCAGTGTCATGGCGCAAGTCTCAACCGGCCGCAAGTTGGGCGTCGTCGCTCGGGTGGCTAGTCAGCAGCTGAAAGGAAGCCGCACTCTGGCCGTGCTTGGGAAAGCCGCACAGACCACGGCCGCTCACCTGGGGCGGGTCTTGGGGCAGCTGTGGCTCGAGGTCACGGGTTTTGTTTTCTTGGCGTTAGCCGGGATCGGGTTTCTGGCCTTCTGCCGCGAGTATGTCAAGTACCACCAGGGACACGCCGGTTCGGGTCGCCTGATGATGGCATTTTGTTTCACTCTTTTATTTGCTTGGTTTGGATTGAGTTCGTTCTGGCGGATCAAAAGAAGAGGATGAAACTGTAATTAAAGGAATCGAAATCCGCGCAAAGCCATTCCAGGCGGAGCGTTCGATCCCTTTCCGTCCTGCCCGACGGGCCGCGCGAGGTCGATCGGTGATAGTCGTGGAGGTCCTCCTCGGCTGCAAAGATTTGCCTTCGGGGCTCTGTGGTAGAAGGGTCTTATGAAGGTCAAGAGGAAAGCCTCCGCTAGCAGCCAAGTCCCGGCTTCCGAACCGCAAACTTCCTCCCATATACCGGTGCGTCCTCTCTACGCCCCATCCGATCTCGACGGCTGGGACTATGGCGGGCAAGTCGGTTATCCGGGGCAGTACCCGTTCACCCGCGGTGTCCAGGCGACGATGTATCGAGGACGGCTCTGGACCATGCGCCAGTATGCCGGCATGGGTGATGCCGAGGAATCGAACAAGCGCTACAAGTATCTTCTGGCCAATGGCACCACTGGGCTTTCGGTAGCCTTCGATCTGCCCACGCAAATCGGCTTGGACTCCGATCATCCTCTGGCTTTGGGCGAAGTGGGCAAAGTTGGCGTAGCTATTGATTCCATCGAAGACATGGAGCGCCTGTTCGAAGGCATCGACCTAACGAAGATCTCCACCGCCATGACCATCAATGCTACGGCTTCGGTTCTTCTGGCGCTGTACGTAGCCGTCGCCCGCCGCCATGGGGCCGATCTCCGCAGACTCTCCGGCACGGTGCAGAACGATATCCTGAAAGAATACGTTGCCCGGGGTACCTATATTTATCCGATCCAGCAGGCGATGCGGATTGTCACCGACATGTTCGCCTGGACGAACCAGAATGTGCCTGACTGGAATCCGATTTCGATCTCTGGCTATCACATGCGGGAGGCGGGTTCGACCGCCGTGCAGGAGCTGGCGTTCACGCTGGCCAACGGCATTGCCTATGTTGAAGCTGCGATCCATGCCGGGCTTGATGTCGACAAGTTCGCTCCCCGGCTCTCCTTCTTTTTCAATGCACACAACAATTTCTTGGAAGAGGTAGCCAAGTTCCGGGCGGCCCGCCGCCTGTGGGCCCACATCATGCAGGAGCGGTTCAAGGCGAGGAATCCTAGGTCCTGGATGTTGCGGTTTCATACCCAGACGGCGGGGTCCACTTTGACCGCACAGCAACCGGAGAACAACATTGTGCGAACCGCCATGCAAGCCATGGCTGCCGTTCTAGGCGGAACCCAGTCCCTGCATACCAACTCCTACGACGAGGCCTTGGCGCTCCCCACCGAGCAAGCAGCGCGGATTGCCCTCCGAACTCAACAGATTATCGCCTACGAATCGGGTGCTCCACAGACGATCGATCCTCTGGCTGGTTCCTACTACGTCGAATCGCTGACCAACGAAATGGAAAAGCGGGCGCGCGAGTATGTAGACAGAATCGAAGCCCTCGGCGGAATGCCCAAGGCCATCGAACGAGGCTTCGTGCAACAGGAAATTCAAAACGCCGCCTACGAGTACCAGCAGCAGGTCGACCGCGGAGAAACCACCGTGGTCGGCGTGAACCGGTTCCTGGTGGAGGAGGAAAAGCCAATTCCGATCCAGCACATTGACGAGGCGCTCGAGACCAAGCAGGTCCAGCAGCTGCGGGCGCTTCGCAGGCGGCGCGATCCTCGGCCGTGGCAGGATTCCCTGCTGGGAGTCGAAGACGCTGCCCGCTCAGGCGCCAATCTGATGCCGACTATCCTTGCCGCCGTCGAGGCCTATGCCACCGTCGGCGAAATCGCCGACACATTAAGGAAGGTGTTCGGGAAATATAAGGAGGCGGTGGTGTTTTAAGGGCAGCCCATCCGATCAAAAAGCTTTCGCCGGTTTGCTACCCGCTGCGAGGGCCATCGGAAGGCCTCGGATTTCTGGGCCCACGAAGAGAAAACGGGAATCGATCCCGGGCTTGTAAACGGCAAAAATCAATTGGCGGTTTGGTATTCGCACGCCTCACGGCAGGACGCGCAATAGTAGCGGCCGTCGGTACAGAGCCGGATATCTAATTGCGACTGACAGAGAATACAGTACCGCTCGCATTCGCAGTTCCGCTCTGATTGGTCGCACTGTGCACAGTGAGTCGAGCTTTTGTCGGCAGGCATGAATAAGTGGGTTGTGAAGTGTTGGCTATGGTTAATACCACAAACTGATTGGTTGCTCAAGCCTGGTCCCCTGGCCCCCTGGTCCTGATACCTGAAACCTGGCTGAGCTTCCCCTGCGCCCGAGCCGAACTGCGCTGTTCCCCCGATGACGGACCTTGCCGGCCGCTGGTTGCTGCAGTCCCAGCCTGCATGGTACGGTAGTGAGTCTCATTGTGAGCCACATCATTGCTGGCAGCCCAGCACGGCTGTTGCCTGAGGAGCAAGTGTCCGCGGCTGAAATCACCACGCCCGCAACTCGTAAGACGGCGCTGAATACCGTTCACCGTCAGATGGGTGCGAAGATGGTCGACTTCAACGGTTGGGACATGCCGCTCGAATACCCCGCCACAGGGGGAATCATTGCCGAGCACAATACGGTGCGCACCCGGGTTGGCATCTTCGATGTCAGCCACATGGGGGACATCCGCCTCGACGGGCGCGAAGCCTTGGCAGCCGTCGAGCATATCTCGATGAATGCGGCTTCCCGTCTGGCGATTGGGCAGGCTCAATATTCGGCGTTGCTTTATCCTGCAGGCACCTTCGTCGACGATATGATCGTGCACCGACTGGGCGAGGATGACTACCTGCTGGTTATTAACGCGGGCACGCGGGAAAAGGATTTCGACTGGGTGCGTGAAAATACCCGGCAGTTCCATTGCAGGGTCACAAACCTGTCGGACGATTTCACCCAAATCGCGGTCCAGGGCCCTCAAGCCGTCGACTTACTCCAGAAGTTGACCGATGTAGACCTTTCAGGGGTGAAGTTCTATTGGCTGGCCCGAGGGACAGTCTGCGGGCTCAAGGACATCCTGATAACCCGCACCGGCTACACCGCGGAAGATGGGTTTGAGATCTACGTCCCCGGCGACGAGAACACCAGTGCGATGGTTTGGGAAAAACTGTTCCAGGCAGGCAAAGAATTGGGTTGTGTGCCCTGTGGCTTAGGGGCTCGCAACACCCTGCGTCTCGAAGGCAAACTGCCCCTGTATGGTCACGAGATTACTGATACCATCAATGTCTGGGAAGCGGGTCTGGATCGTTTCTGCAAGATGGAAAAGCCTGAGTTTATCGGGCGCGCGCTCCTTGCCGAGGCCAAAGCGGCGGGGCTGAAGCGGACGCTGGTGGGTCTGGAGATGGTGGAACGGGGCATTGCCCGTGACGGTTACAAGGTTCTCGACGAGAGTGGTAGAGAGATCGGGTGGGTCACGAGCGGATCGTATGCGCCGTTTTTGAAGAAAAACATTGCGCTGGCGTACCTGCCGCCTCAATTCCGCGATCCAGGATCCACGGTGAAGGTGGCAATCCGCGGCCAGGCGGTGAAAGCAAAGGTGGTGGCGACTCCTTTTTATCAGCGGCCAAAGAAGGCTTAATACGCAGAGAGCATTTGCGCTAGCGGTGGTTTGCGGAGATCACGAAATCAGGAGCCAGCACCCATGCCGTATCCGGGCGATCTGAAGTACACCAAAGAACATGAGTGGATTAAAGCGGACGGGAAAAGTGCCGCCATTGGGATCACCAACCATGCCCAGGAGTTGCTGGGGGACATTGTATTTGTCGACCTACCGAAGGTTGGAACGGAGATCACGGCGGGGAAGGCGTTTGGCACGGTTGAATCGGTGAAGGCGGTGTCCGACGTGTACGCCCCGATTTCTGGTAGCGTGACCGAAGTCAATAGCGAACTCACCAGCGCACCTGAGAAAATTAATCAGGATGCCCATTCCGCCTGGATGATCAAGATCGCGATTAAAAATCCGGCCGAGTTGAACGCGCTACTCTCAGCTGCGGATTACGAAAAGTTCGTGGCGGAGGAGGATAGCCACTGACTCGGCATTCGATGCGATCTCCCAAGCCCGAGGCCGGAAGCAGCAGGAAAAGCCTGTGCGAACTCGGTGTGGGTGGGTTATCAAAAATCAAGTGCATTCCTAATTACATCCAAGGCTGGTATGCGTTACTTACCGAAATCTCCGGCTGACCGTGGAGCTATGCTCGAGTCGATTGGTGTCGGCTCCATCGATGACCTATTCGCGCCAATTCCCGCTGAGTACCGCCTCACCCGCGACTTGAAAGTTCCACGCCAAATGGCGGAGGCAGAAATTGTCGACTGGTTTCGGGAGCGTTCGCGGGAAAACGGAGACAACTACGCGGCTACGTTTCTCGGCGCGGGTGCCTACTATCACTATCGCCCGGTGCTGATCGATGCGTTGGTCTCGCGGGGCGAGTTCTTCACCGCTTACACTCCCTATCAGGCAGAGGTTTCCCAAGGTACTCTGCAAGCGATCTTCGAATTTCAAACCATGATCTCGGAGCTGACCGGCATGGAAGTAGCGAACGCTTCCATGTATGACGGCTCGACCGCCGCGACGGAAGCTGTCATGATGGCAGCCCGCCTTTCGCAACGGCGATCCGTGGTCGTCGCTCGCAGCGTGCACCCGGAATATCGAGAAGTGCTCTCTACCTACGCCACGCATCAGGGAATGTCGCTGCTGACGCTGCCCTATAGCGAGAGCGGTCGGCTTGACCTTAAGGAATTGGAGCGGGCGATCACCCAAGAAACGGCCTGCGTGCTGATTCAATCGCCGAATTTCTTGGGCACGATTGAAGATGTGGGCGCGGTGGCGGAGCTGGCGCACCGGCAGGGAGCACTGCTCGTCGTATCTATCGCGGAAGCGGTGTCTCTCGGCATTCTCGAGCCGCCTCGCCAAGCTGACATTGTCGCCCTGGAAGTGCAATCTCTCGGGGTGCCCCTGGGATTCGGCGGCCCTTATTGCGGAGTCATCGCAACCCGGCAGCAGTACGTTCGGCAAATGCCCGGCCGGCTGGTCGGACAGACTACCGACCGAAACGGCAAACGGGGCTTTGTGCTGACGCTGGCAACGCGGGAGCAGCACATTCGGCGAGAGAAAGCAACCTCGAACATCTGCACCAATCAGGCGCTGATGGCTTTGATGGCGACCATATTCATGACGATTTACGGCAAACAGGGACTGGCGGAGCTGGCGAAGCAGAACCTGGCCAAGGCGGCGTATGCCGCCGAGCAATTCGGCAAACATGCGAAAGTACTGTTTCCGGGCGCGCCCCGCTTCCATGAATTCGTGGTTCAAACCGGCGAGGATCCCCATGCCATTAACAATCGGCTGTTAGGCCATAAGATTGTGGGCGGGTTGCCGCTGAAAAAATTCTATCCCGAGCTAGGCAATGCAGCCCTTTGGTGCTGTACGGAAATGACGACGAGGACGGCAATTGACACCGCCGCTGGCTTCATCTCGGAAAGTGAGCGTTCGGGGAAGTCTGCTCCGGAGACGGATGTCGAGGAAGTGGCGCGATGAAACACCCGACCCGGAAAGCGACGCGGCATGTCAGCCAGAACGAAGGCCTGCTCTTTGAAAAATCCTCCCCCGGCAAAATGGCCTGGAAGCTTCCCCCGCTCGACGTACCGGAAGTGGATACCAAGAGGCTGCTCGGCGACTCTCAAAGAACAGCTCTCGGCCAGTTGCCGGAAGTAAGCGAAATCGAAATCATCCGGCACTTCACCCGGCTTTCCACCTGGAACTACGCCATCGATCTAGGTATGTATCCCCTGGGTTCCTGCACCATGAAGTACAACCCGCGGGTGAACGAAGTGGTTGCCCGCTTGGAGGGACTGGCCAACGGACACCCCTACCAGCCGGAGAAGATTTCCCAGGGGGCCTTGCGCATCCTCAAGACGTTGAGCGAATGCCTGCTTGAAATTACCGGGATGGATGCAATCACTCTGCAACCCGCCGCCGGGGCGCAAGGCGAGTTGACCGGTTTGCTCATGGTACGGGCACATCATCAAACCAAGGGCGATCCGCGCAAGAAAATTCTGATCCCGGACTCGGCCCATGGCACCAATCCGGCGACTGCAGCCACCGTTGGCTATGCTGTCGAGAATTTGAAATCCAACGCTCAGGGCATGGTCGATGTCTCCGCCCTCTCCGCTCAAATGAACCAGGAGGTAGCCGCCCTGATGCTCACTAACCCCAATACGCTGGGGGTTTTTGAGCAAGAAATCCACAAAATCGCCGACATCATGCACGCCAAAGGCGGCCTGCTCTACATGGATGGCGCCAACATGAATGCCTTAGTCGGCAAAGTACGGCCCGGAGACTTTGGCGTAGACCTGATGCACCTGAACCTGCACAAGACCTTTTCTACTCCCCACGGTGGCGGTGGACCCGGTTCCGGTCCGGTTGCGGTGAAGCAGTTTCTGGAGCCCTTCCTGCCGTGGCCCGTTGTCATTACCAAAGCCGATGGGACGCTGGGATTAGATTACAATCGGCCTCGCTCGGTCGGGCGCGTGCGCGCGTTCTATGGAAACTTCGGCATGTTTGTTCGGGCCCTGGCGTACATCTTCGCCAATGGGCCGGACGGCTTGCGGCAGACGACGGAAGACGCCGTGCTCAATGCCAACTACATTCGCAAAGGGCTCGAAGGTGCATACGATCTTCCGTACCCTACGCCGAGCATGCATGAGGTCGTTTTCAGTGACAAGCTGCAGGCGAAAAAAGGCGTGCGCACGATGGATATTGCCAAGCGCCTCATCGATTATGGTTTCCACCCCTACACCACCGCATTTCCCCTGATCGTGCCCGGTGCTCTGATGATTGAGCCGAGTGAGAGCGAGCCGAGAGAAGAGCTGGACCTGTTCATCGAAGCCATGCGCTCGATCGCCGAGGAAGTGGAGGAGGATCCGGAAATGGTTTTGTCTGCTCCCCACACCACCCGGGTGTCGCGACTTGACGAGGTGACGGCTGCTCGAAATCCGGTGTTGCGCTGGAAACCACAAGGTTGAGTCGTGGCCTTGCCTCCAAGGTCAGAAACTGACCCAATTCTTCCCTCCTGGCTCGCCACAAGCTGGCCTCAGAGTGGTACCCTAACGTTCCGATTCGAACTCCATGAGACCGTCGGACCCAATCTGTGTGGCCATCGACAGCGGCGGTACCTTCACGGACTGCCTCTGGGTAGACCGAGGCCGGCTTTCCGTGCTCAAAGTGTTCTCCACCCCGGAGGATCCGTCTCGCGCGATTGTGGCGGCACTGGAAACCATGGGAGTGGCTGGGCCGGTGGTACTGCTTCACGGCACCACCGTCGGCACCAACACATTGCTCGAGCGTAAGGGCGGGCGCGTGGCCTTGGTCACAACCCAGGGATTCGAAGATGTGATCGAAATCGGGCGGCAGGCTCGGGCGAAGCTCTATGACTTCTTCTTTGACCGGGTTGAGCCTCTGGTCCCGCGTGATCGGCGCTTCGGCGTGGCCGAACGCACTGTCGTCGAAGGGAAGATCTTGCGCAAACCGTCCAAGGCTGAGTTGGCGAGACTCGTTGGGAAGCTGCGCCAGAGTCGTCCCGAGGCAATCGCCATTTCGTTGCTGTTCTCCTTCGCCAATCCTGAGAACGAACGACGGATTGGCCAGACCCTTGAGAGCCTGGAAGTGCCGCTTTCCCTTTCCCACCGGATTCTGCCCGAGTTTCGCGAGTATGAGAGAACCAGCACGGTTGTGGTCAATGCCTATCTGCAGCCGGTGATGGACAACTACCTCGAGAACCTTGCACGGCGCCTAGAGCAGCGCGACGGGACGCTTCGGCGAGCGCAACCCGCTCGGCGGTCCGAGGGGCCGGGCGAGATACGACGGCTGGGTGGCGCACCCCACCTGGGCTCCAGGCAGGCCCTGCCGAGGCGTCGTTTTTCACCCCGCAGCCACCCCGTCCCCTGTCGCATCTTTCTGATGCAATCGAGCGGTGGCATCACCGCTCTCGAGGCTGCGGTTCGTCAGCCCGTGAGAACCGTACTATCCGGGCCGGCGGGAGGCGTCGTCGGGGCAGCCGCCATGGCGAGATCCAGCGGCTACGATCGCATCATCACCCTCGATATGGGGGGCACTTCCACCGATGTGGCCTTAGTGGATCGCGAAGCCAGGCCCAGCAGTCAATCCGAGATAGCCGGTTTTCCAGTCGGTGTTCCTATGCTCGACATTCACACGGTTGGAGCCGGTGGAGGCTCGATTGCGCGCTTTGACGCTGCCGGCGCGCTTCGCGTGGGCCCGGAATCGGCCGGCGCGGATCCTGGCCCGATCTGTTATGGGCGAGGCACGCAACCGACGGTCACCGATGCCCACTTGATTCTGGGACGATTGCGAGCGGACCGTTTTCTAGGCGGGAGCTTCATGCCTGACCTCGAACGCACCCGCAGAATTCTGCGGGAATGGCTAAGGCGAAGCGGAGCCCGGCTCTCGCTCGAACAGGTCTCGAGCGGAATCATCCGCGTGGTGAACGCCACGATGGAAAAAGCCATTCGGGTGGTTTCAATCGAGCGTGGCCATGATCCCCGGGAGTTCGCGCTGGTGGCTTTTGGAGGAGCAGGAGGCCTGCACGCTTGCGATCTGGCCGAAGCCTTGGGCATTCCACGGGTGATCGTTCCCGCCTTTCCGGGAGCGCTCTCGGCGTTCGGGATTCTGGTGAGCGATGTGGTGAAAGATTATTCGAAGACCGTGCTCTGGACCGCCGGGGTCAAGGTTCCGTTCAACCGTCTGGACCAGGAATTCGCCGGGCTCGGTGCGCAGGCGAAGGAAGAATTTCGTCGGGAAGGCTGGCAAGGAAAAATGCAGGAGGGGCGCAGTGTCGATGTCCGGTACCGAGGCCAAGGCTACGAACTGAACGTCCCCTACAGCCGGAGACTGCCCGAAGCTTTTCAGCATGAGCATGAACGGCGCTATGGTTACGGTTATCCGCAACGAGAAATCGAAATCGTGACCCTGCGATTGCGGGCACGTATCCGATCTTCGCTCGGCCAGCCTGGGACCGGCATGGCTTACACCGGTGCGGGTCTCCGGTCTTCCTCGATTCGCCCCGAGAGGGTTCGGGTGGTCATTGGCACGAAGAGGATTCCCACGATCATCTATGACCGGGATGCTCTCCAACCGGGCGTCCGGCGGAAGGGCCCTGCCATTGTTACCGAATACACCGCGACCAGCCTGATCCCAGAGGGTAGACATTTTTGGCTGGATGCGAGGGGCAACCTAATCATCGAGATCCGGCCTCCGCGGCGCCCCTGAAAACAATTGTTTCAGCCAGGTTACAATGGCAGCAGAATTGCCGGCCTGCGGCTACAATACCGGTGTGAAACCAAGCATCTTTGTGGTAGAAGACGATCCCGACATTTCCCGTCTGGTGCGGCATCATTTGGAGGTGGCGGGATTCGGAGTCAAACTGTTCCCCACGGCGCACATGGTGATTGCCGAGGCAGAAAAACAGCGGCCAGGGTTGTTTGTCCTCGATATTATGGTGCCGGGCAAGGATGGGTTGGAGCTATGCCGGCAAATCCGACAGATGCCTTTGCTGGTTTCGATCCCGGTAATTTTCTTGACCGCAAAAAGCGGGGAAGCGGACCGCATCCTGGGCCTCGAACTCGGGGCGGATGATTACATCGCCAAGCCATTCAGCCCGCGGGAACTGGTGGCTCGCGTCAAAGCCGTGCTGCGGCGCTTCGAACGCCCGCTCTCGCAATCACCCATCCGGGTGGGAGACATCGAAGTTGACCCTGGAGCGATGACGCTTACCGTACGCGGCCAGAGGGTGACCACCACCGCGACCGAGTTCCGCTTGCTGGACCATTTTGCGCGCCACCTCGGCAGGGTCTTCACCCGAGACCAACTTCTCGATTCGGTGTGGCGCGATACCGCCTACGTGACGCCGCGTTCCGTCGATGTGTACGTACGCCGGATTCGGGAAAAGATCGAGCCCGACCCCGAGAACCCGCGCTACCTGAAAACCGTGCGTGGAGCCGGCTACCGCTTTGAGGCTGTGAAGTGAAGGAGCGGATTTTCGTCAAGCTGCTGGGCGCTTTCCTGCCGTCGATTGTGATCTCTGTGGGGTTGGCCATCTTTCTCCTGCGCGAGGGATGGGCAGCGGGAAATGCCGTCATTGCCAGCTTGGCCATCGGTCTCCTGCTGGCGATCGTGATCTCTTCTCTTGCTGCATTCAGAATTGCGCAGGATTTTGCTCGCATTCTCGAAACTGCGGAGCGGCTGGCGAACGGCGATTTGAACGCGCGAATTACCCAACCGATGGGCGGCGAAATTGGAGAAGTGGCAGCCGCGCTCGACCGCATGGCAGGTCGCTTGGCACAGGACTTCTCCGCTTTGCATACCAGCCGCCGACAACTGGAAACGCTGCTCAACAGTATGGAGGATGCGGTCATTGCCATTTCTCCGGACAACCGCTTGCAATGGACCAATCAGAGGATGGACAGCCTGGTGCGCACCCGCTTCCGGACTCCCGTGGTCGAAACGGTTCGCGACCCCGACTTTCTTCGGGCCATCCGCGGCGCCAACGAATTGCGAAAGGTCCTGACTGCCCGGGCTACCTCGATCGTCCCCGGGCGGACGTTTGATGTGACCGCGGCCCCCATGCCGGAAGGCGGTGCGGTGGCAGTGCTCCGGGATCTCACGGAAACCGAGCGCATGGAAAAAACCCGGCGTGACTTCATCGCCAATGTGTCCCACGAACTGCGAACCCCGTTGACCTCGATCCAGGGCTATGCCGAAACCCTGCTCGACGGCTCCTCGGAAAATCATGCGCGCGAGTTCCTGGAAATCATCCGCAAAAATGCCAGCCGAATGTCGCGCTTGACCGAGGATCTGCTAACGCTGGCCCGCGTGGAATCGGGCGAGCAGCGTTTTGATATTCAGCCGGTACCGTCGGCGGAGCTTTTGCGCGACGCGGTCGAGAGTTTTCAGGAGGTGGCCCGGGCGCATGACATCGAGCTCTTGGTGGAGGATTTTCCCCGGGACCTGGTGAGCGCCGACCGTGAGGCCATCCACCAGGTCTTTTCGAATCTCATGGATAACGCCGTGAAGTATGCGACTGGTGGTCGACGCTTGATTTTAGGGGCGCGGCCCATTGACCGGGGACTGGAGTTCTATGTTCGTGATTTCGGCCCGGGCATCTCGTCCGAGCATTTGCCCCGGCTCTTCGAGCGGTTCTACCGGGTCGATAAAGCCCGTTCGCGCGAGTCCGGCGGCACGGGCCTGGGGCTTGCCATCGCGAAACATATTGTCCTGGCCCACGGGGGCAGCATTCGCGCCGAGAGCGAATTAAACCACGGCTCCGTGTTCTTGTTCAGCCTGCCCTTGGCCAATAAGCTGGAACGGGCGGCGTCGTAGGCCTACCCGCCCGGGACATTAATCTCCCTGTTGCCACCGCCGCGACCCGACACTTGCGACCAACCCGGAACTACAGTTTGATCGCGACTTGACCGTCTGCGCGTCCGACAAGAGCACCTCGACGGCAGCAAGAGGGGTTCACGGCTTCGGATGTGGTGCCGTGTAGGGGTTACAGCACGGCTTTTGTGCAGGTGCGAATTCCATGAACTCGACGCGCGTGGCGTCCGGATCGTAGATGTCGACCGCCCACTTGCCGTCGCGGCCAATCTCCGGCTCGTCCGTCTTCGTCAGCCCGCGTGCATGGATCAGTGCGATGGCCGCCTTGGCGCTCCGAACACCCAGCGAGAAGTGGTTTTGCACCCCGAGCTCTTCATGGTCGGCTGTTGATGGAATGTTGAGCATGTATTCGATCCAGTCGCTGCCATCGGGCACCTGGATTTCTTCCCAATCCGTATCCGCCTCTTTGAACCCGCCACGCCAGTACATACGGAACCCTAGTAAGTCCCGATAGAAACGGTCTTCTACCTGGCTATCGTGGACCACAAAGCCGGCATGAAACAGGCGCGTGCTCAATTGTTCGGGCGTGGGCTTGAAAGCACTCCGGGTTGCGGCTTCAACGAAGGCGATGGGGTGCCCCTCAGGATCTAAGAGTTCGAAGTGCGGTCGAGCGTCGGCATCCTGGGAAATTGCGCCCACGGAAACGCCGTGGGCGACGAGATAGCGGCGCATTTCGGCGACATCGTCGGTTCGGAACGCAACCTCCGCGAGAAAATTGGAGTTGGGCGGCATCGTCGCCGGCGTGATTTCGATCTGCTGGTGATCATTGATGACGAAGCAGGATTGCGCCGGCCGAGGGCATCCGGCGTTTGCCAGGGCAAGCCCTACGATCCTGCCGTAAAACTGTCGCGAGTTGTCTAAGTTAGTGGAATAGATGCGGACATGCGCGATTCCGGTTATTTTTGGACGTACGGGTTGGTCGTTTGCCGTGAGCGAAAACCGGGTCAAAAGAGTAGCGAGCAAAAAAATCACCAAATAGGACCTCTCTACGAAGCACTTGGATTGTACCCCCACTTTCTCCATCTCCTTATCAGTTTGTTCGCAACCGAAGCACTTGACGAAGTGACGCGATGAACCTGGTCAACGTCCTCGAGGGGCCGTCGCGGGAGGGCGCGATGTCTACCCAAGCTTCGGAGGCGCCGGCAGCAAGGATCGCGAGGACGTGCAGGGGTGACGACGAAGCCCTATACTTCACCTGGTCTTATTTTCAATTCACGGAGCTTCCGATGAATCGGCTTCTGGTTCGGCGCGCCCTGTTCGCTGTTCCATTTCTCGCGTGCGTTTTGGTCTCGGTGGCGGCCGACACTGGTTTGCTGCCGGCTCCCCCGGTGGCCAAGAAAATCCCCAAAGTGACCGAGATCCACGGGGTCAAGCTGGTCGACAATTATTACTGGCTACGGGACAAATCCAATCCCGAGGTGA
>DASPVG010000111.1:0-27787 GCA_035622455.1 Terriglobales bacterium | reverse complement strand
ACCTGGGGCATCATGAAACCCGAGTTGAGGCCCGCGCTCGCAGCCAAGAACGGCGGCAACCCTTCGTTGAGCGAGGGATTCACCAGCCGTTCGAGTCTCCGCTCAGAAATCCCTGCGAGTGCGCTGAGGGCGATCCCCAAGAAGTCCAGAACAAAGGCCAGCGGCTCGCCGTGAAAATTGCCGCCGGAGAGAATGTCGCCTTCCGCCAGTTCGGGGGAGCCGAGACCGCCCGTCGCCTGCGCCGTCCGCACGAAGACCAGCGGGTTATCGACTGCCGAATTGATCTCCGTTTCCGAGACCTCACGGCAGTGAGCGAGTGTGTCACGCACCGCCCCATGCACCTGCGGCATACAGCGCAAGGAATACGCATCCTGCACCCGGCCGCAACTGCGATGCGACTCGCGGATCGCACTGCCTTCGAGCATTTTGCGGAGATGGGCGGCGGTCCGCAGTTGACCGGGGTGGGGCCGAACCCGCTGAATGCGCTCATCGAAGGCGACATCGGTGCCGCGCAGCGCATCGAGCGTGAGGCTACCGATGACGTCCGCCGAATCCACCAGAGTTTCGGCTTCGAGCAGGGCCAGGATGCCCACGGCCAGCATGCCCTGGGTGCCGTTGATGAGCGAAACCGCTTCTTTTGCCTCGAGGATCAGGGGCTTGACCTCCGCCCTGCGCAGGGCTTCGGCAGCCGAGACCCGCGTGCCCCCGTCTGCTAAACACTCACCCTCTCCAATCAGTGCCAGGGCCAGGTGGGCCAGTGGCGCCAGGTCGCCACTAGCTCCCACGCTGCCTTGGGATGGAACGAGCGGCGTAACCCTTCGATTGAGCATTTCGCAAAGCCTGTCGATCACCGCGGTTCGCACCCCGGAATGCCCTTTCGCCAGCGAATGGGCTCGCAACAGCATCATGGCTCGGACCTCGGCTACCGACAGCGGTTCGCCCACCCCGACGGCATGGGAGCGCACAAGGTTCACCTGCAGGTCGCGGATCTGGTCTGGAGAAATGCGGACATCGGCCAGTTTGCCGACGCCGGTGGTGATGGCGTAGGAAACTTGGTTGCTCGCGACGAGCGAATCCACCACTCGCCGCGCGCGCTCGACTCCAAGACGAGCGTCGGGGGCAAGCAGCACCGCTCGATGATGGACAGCAACTTCTTCGACCGCTTCCGGGGTGAGATCGTTGCCGTTGATGTGAAGGGCTTGCAACCTAGTCCCAGTTCGGTTCCGGAAAGTCTGGCCAGACGGCATCCGGGCCGGAGCCCTATTTTCCCATGGCCTGACGCAGAGCTTTCCTATATTTCTCAGGAAGGATTGCGACCTTGTTCTCGGCATTAATGGCAAAATGCCTGGTTTCGCCTTCCGCGATCAGCTCCCCATTTCCTGCCCGCAGCAGCCGGTAGGCGAAGTGTACTACGGAGCGGCGAATGTTCTTGATGCTGGTTCGTACGATGATCTCCTCGTCGTAGCGAGCCGGGGCCCGATAACGGCAGCTCGCCTCGACCACGGCGAGATGACAATGATCCTGCTGCTCCATCTCGCGATAGGAAAATCCCAGCTGTCGCAACAACTCTACCCGTCCCACTTCGAACCACACAAAATGATTGGCGTGATAGACAAAGCCCATTTGGTCGGTTTCCGCGTAGCGCACCCGCAGCCGACTCTCGTTGACCACGGGTGGCGACGGCAGAGTTGACCCGCTCACTTGCCGCTCCATCGTGGCTTGCGCTTTTCGAGAAACGACGTCACCCCTTCGCGGAAATCCTCGGTCTCCCGAATGGCGGCATTCTCCCGGATCGCGGAGCGGATCTGTCGGTCGCGTTCTCCGCCAACATACTCGCTCAGGAGGCGCTTGGTGGCTGCAATCGATAGCGGGCTATTCTCCATCAGCTGTTCGGCCAGCTCGCGAGCCCGCGTGAGCAGGTTCTCCGGCGCAACAATCTCGTTAACCATGCCCAACCGGTGGGCTTCTTCCGCGCTAATGATTCTGCCGGTGAGCAGCAGCTCCCGCGCCGATTTTTCTCCAATCTGGCGCAGCAGAAATGCGGAAACGATAGCCGGGACAAAACCGATGCGAACTTCCGTGTAGCCGAACTTCGCCTCCGGCACGGCCAGGGTAAAATCGCACAGCGTGGCCAGTCCGCAGCCCCCGGCCAAGGCGGCTCCGTTCACCGCGGCGATCGTCGGCTTTCGAAACTCCGCCAGGGAACGAAACAGGCGGGCCATGGTCTCGGAATCCTTGCGATTCTCCTCGGCGGATCGGCCCAGGAGCGCTTTGAGATTTCCCAGATCCATGCCTGAACAGAAGGCCTTCCCTCGGCCGGTCAGAATCAAAACCAAGGCAGAGGACGCAGCTACTTCCGAGAGTGCCGTCAGCAATTCCTCGATGAGCTCATAGCTGATCGCATTGCGTTTTTCCGGCCGGTTCAGGGTGAGGCTGGCGACCCCGGAACTGCTCGCGAGTTCGATGGTTTTATAGTTCATCTGCGATGTGGGGGCATCAATCTGCCGCATGCGAGTTCGCGTATCGCACGCCGATCTCCGCCGTAGCTCGCAACAAAACCTCGAGCGGTTTGAGCGGGGGCAAGACGGCGCCCCGGCTTTTCAAAGTCTCAACCACGATCTCGGTCGGGATGTTGCCGATCAGAGCATCCTGCGCGAACGGGCAGCCGCCGAGCCCCCCGATGACGGAATCGAATCGACGACAACCAGCCTCATAGGCAGCCCCGACTTTGGTGGCGGCCTCGTCCGGGCGACTATGCAGATGCACCCCGATCTCCAGATAATCGTACTTGGCCATCACGGCCGAAACCAAGTCACGAATCTCGTCCGGTCCGGCAATGCCGACGGTGTCGGCGAGTGAAACCGTCTGAACATCGCAAGATTCCAGAATGTCGATGGCGTCGACGACCTCTTGAATGTTCCATTCGTCACCGTAGGGATTGCCGAAGGCCATTGAAATATAGACGATCAAATCGACCCCGGTGTCCTCGGCCCTGGCTTTGATCTTTTCGAGCTCGTCAATCGCTTCCTCGAGGGTCTGGTGCTGGTTATTGCGGAGGAAAGTTGGGGAAACCGAATAGGGAAATCCCAGGGTGCGGACGGCATGGGTCGCAATCGCCCGCTCGGCTCCTTTGTCATTGACCACGATGCCAATGATCTCGACATCATCGGGTGGATCCAGCTCCTTCACCACCTCTTCGGAGTCGGCCATCTGCGGCACGGCCTTCGGGGAAACAAAAGAGACCGCGTCCATGTGCTTAAATCCCGCGCTGATTAAGGCCTTCAGGTAATCGACTTTGAGATGGGCGGGAATCTGCCCCTTGAGTCCTTGCCAGGCGTCGCGCGGGCACTCGATCAATTTGACGGTTTCAGGCATCGAGAAGACAGCCCCGGCTGCTCAAGAATTCGTTCCTCGGGTGATGTCCCGGGGGTTCAAGTCTGCAGCACTCCCACTTTAAATTCGGCGACCTCGGGATTCAGGGCGGCCGCTTCCAGTGCCTGCGTGATGGCCTCCCGAGTTTCCATGGGATCGATGATCTTATCGATCCACAATCGCGCCGCTCCATAACGCGGATCGGTCTGCTCCTCGTAGGTCTGCCGAACCGACTCGTACAGTTCTCGCTTTTCTTCCTCGCTGAGCTTCTTGCCGTCGCGCTCCAGCTGCTTGATCTTGATTTCGACGAGCGTTCCGGCGGCTGACTCCCCGCTCATGACGGCGTAGCGAGCGGTCGGCCAGGCAAATACAAACCGCGGGTCGTAGGCCTTGCCGCACATGGCGTAGTGACCTGCGCCAAAGGAGCCGCCGATGATCACGGTAACCTTTGGCACGACCGAATTGGCCACGGCATTGACCATCTTGGCGCCGGCTTTGATGATCCCGGTCCACTCCGCCTCTCGCCCCACCATGAACCCGTTCACATCATGGAAGAAAACGAGCGGTATCAGGTTTTGGTTGCAGTCCATGATGAAGCGGGCGGCCTTTTCTGCCGACTCGGTATAAATCACGCCTCCGAACTCGATCCGTTTGTGGCCTTCGTGGTCGATGGCGTGGGCATGCAGTTTCTGGTTGGCAACGATGCCCACGGCAAAGCCTCCAACCCGCGCATAACCGCACAGCACGGTCTTGCCGTACTCCGCTTTGTATTCATCAAAGCAGCTGCCATCGACTATGCGCGCGAGGATTTCCTTCATGTCGTAGGGCCGTTTCGGGGAAGAATCGTAAATGCCGTAAATCTCCTCGGCCGCCAGCGCCGGCTCCTGGGGTTTCCGGCGGTCCCAGGGAGATTGCCGGCGGTACCCCCACCTCTCGACAATCGAGCGAATGCGTGCCAAACAGGCCTCATCGTTCGGTTCACGAAAGTCGACCGTGCCACTGATGGCGGAATGCATGGCCGCCCCGCCGAGTTCCTCGGCTGAGACCTTTTGCCCGATCGCGGCCTGCACCAGGGCTGGTCCGGCGAGAAAAAGCCCGCTGCCGTCGGTCATCAGCACGTGGTCGCACATGACGGGGAGATAACCTCCGCCGGCCACGCACATGCCCATGATGGCCGCGATTTGGGGAATGCCCATGGCGGACATGATGGCGTTGTTGCGGAACACCCGGCCGAAATCGTCCGTGTCCGGGAATACGTCTTCCTGTAAGGGAAGAAACACCCCGGCGGAGTCGACCAGATAGATGGTCGGAACCCGATTTTCCATGGCAATGGTCTGCGCCCGAATCACCTTTTTCGAGGTCATGGGGAAGAACGCGCCAGCTTTCACCGTAGCGTCATTGGCGATGATCATCACCAGCCGGGTATGGATGCGTCCCAGCCCGGTGACCACGCCGGCTCCCGGTGCGCCTCCCCATTCCGGGTACATGCCAAAGGCGGCATAGGCACCGACTTCAAAAAAGCTGCCCGGATCGATCAGCCGATGGATGCGCTCCCGTGCCGTGAGACGGCCCTTGCTGTGCTGGTTCTCTATCGCTTTCGGCCCGCCGCCCTCACGAATTTTCTCTTCTTGATTACGTAGTTCCGAGACCAAGTCTGCGAGAAAGCGCATGTTGGCCTCGAAGCCGGGAGAGGTTGCATCGACACGGGTCTCGAGCACGGTCGCAACGGAGGGCGAGCTGGATTCAGTACGATCGGCCATGCCGGATGGACCTGAATTTCCTACGGTATAACAGGCGAGAGGAACCTCGCAAACCACTCGAATCGAACGAATCGACGCCCAACCGAGAGTACGGCTTCAGCCGGTAGTCGGTACCCCGCGAGATCTTCCGTGGCTGCGGATAAACTGTACGATCTCGTCCATGGCAGTGCCGGGCTGAAAAATGGCGGCAACCCCTGCTTTCTTGAGATTGGCGATGTCCTGATCCGGGATGATTCCTCCTACGATGACAATTACGTCTTCCATCTGGTTCTGCCTAAGCAAGTCCATCACCCGAGGAACAATCGCATTGTGCGCTCCGGATAGAATCGAGAGTCCAATGACATGTACGTCTTCCTGCAGGGCAGCATTGACGATCATCTCCGGTGTCTGGCGCAGACCGGTGTAGATAACCTCCATGCCGGCGTCCCGCAAAGCCCGGGCGATCACTTTGGCTCCGCGGTCGTGCCCGTCGAGGCCCGGCTTGGCAACCAGCACGCGGATTTTAGATTCAGTGGTCAACGTCGCGTTGCAAAGACAAGCCCAGCCGACGACCTTCCAGCCGGTCGAACACAGGCAGATTATATACGCGACAAGGGCGGAATTCTTAGGCGCAGCTCGGATGCCAGGGCGCGGCTTTTCGAGCTGCCCTCGGATCAGATGGTCTTGACGTCGATGCTCTGCCACAGGTACCAGCAGGCCGTAGTGCGGTAGGGCTCCCAGGACTTGGCAATCTTTTCCATCTGTTGCGGTGTGGGCAGCTGACGTTTGCGGTAGTGCTTCTTGATGGCGGCCTTCACCCCGAAGTCCCCGGTGGGGAGAACGTTTGGGCGGCGAAGAGTGAACATCAGGAACATCTGCGCGGTCCAGACACCGACGCCCTTGACTTGGGTGAGATGCTCGATGACTTCCTCATCCGACAGATGGCCGAGTTTGCCGAAGTCGAGCTGGCCCTTCAGTGTGCGGTCCGCCATATCCCGCAGGTACGAAGACTTTTGTTTGGAAAGGCCAACGGACCGCATCTCGCCTTCACTCAGCTTCAAGATCCCATGCGGGGTGAGGGGCTGCCCCGCCAGAGCCGCGAGTCGCTCAAAAATGCGCGCCGCAGCTTTTCCGTTCAACTGCTGGTAGACGATCGATTCGGCCAAGCTATGAAACTCAGGCGGCCCATATTCCATGCGGCACGGCCCAATTCGATCGATGAGGGCGGCGAGAACGGGATCGGCCCTCTTCAGATGATCGATGGCTTTTCCCATAGCAGGCTTGGACTTCGATGCCGAAAAAAGGATAGCAGGCGTGGCTCGGTTCCCTCCTTCGGGAACGGTCACGTAATGCTGGTTTCCGTGTAGGTTCCGTACACCTCCCGCAGGGCATTGGAAATTTCCCCTACGGTGGCGTACGCCCGCACCGCATCGAGGATGAAGGGCATGGTATTTGCCGAGGACAGGTTGCCGTTTCCCGGCGGCTTGGGTTCCTGGCTGGCGGCTTTCTTGAGCGCGTCCAGCCGCCGGCGCACCTCGTCACCGGATCGGTGCGCTCGGAGAGCCTTGAGCTTGGTCGATTGCTGATGGGCCACGGTCTCGTCAATGTAAAGAATCCGGGGCGGCTCCTCCTCCACGGTGAAGTCATTCACCCCCACAATGATCTTTTCTTTCGCCTCGACGGCGCGCTGATACTGGTAGGCAGCCTCGGCAATTTCCTTTTGCGGATAGCCGCGCTCGATTGCCCTCACCATTCCCCCCATGGCGTCGAGCTTGCGGAAATAGTCGAAGGCTCCGCTCTCCATGTCGAGCGTGAGTCGTTCGAGGAAGTACGATCCCCCCAGGGGATCGATCGTCTGGGTGACGCCGGATTCGTAGGCGATGATTTGTTGCGTACGCAGCGCAAGCCGGGCGGCCTCTTCCGTCGGAAGCGCCCAGGCTTCATCGTAGGAGTCGGTGTGCAAGGATTGAGTTCCACCCAGAACCGCGGCCAACGCCTGGAGGGCGACACGAGCAATGTTGTTCATCGGTTGCTGCGCGGACAGGGAGACGCCTGCCGTCTGGGTATGAAATCGCAGTAACCAGGTGCGCTCGTTCTTGGCATGGAAGCGGTCCTTCGTCAGCTGATACCACAGGTTTCTGGCAGCTCGATACTTGGCGATCTCCTCGAAGAAGTCGTTGTGGGCATTGAAGAAAAAGCTCAGCCGCGGGCCAAACTCGTCGATCTGGAGACCGCGAGCCCGCGCCCATTCGACGTATTCCACCCCGTCGTAAAGGGTGAATGCCAGCTCCTGCAGGGCCGTCGAACCCGCCTCCCGGATATGGTAGCCGCTGATGGAGATGGTGTTGAAACGGGGGGTAAACTTGGAGCCGAATTCGAAAGTGTCCACCACCAGCCGCATGGAAGGCGCCGGCGGATAGATATATTCCTTTTGTGCGATGTACTCCTTCAAAATGTCGTTCTGGATCGTCCCGGAAACCTTCTTCCAATCCGCACCCTGCTTCTCGACGACCACCAGGTACATTGCCCATAGGATCGACGCCGGTGAGTTGATGGTCATCGAGACTGTGGTTTTCTCGAGATCAATGTCGCGGAACAGAATCTCCATGTCTTCCAGGGAATCGATGGCCACGCCGCACTTGCCCACTTCACCTTCACTGGCGGGATGATCTGAGTCATAACCCATGAGCGTGGGCAAGTCGAAGGCCACCGACAGGCCCCCACCGCCGTGCGCCAGCAGATACTGATAGCGCCGGTTGGTTTCCTCCGGGGAGGCGAAGCCGGAGAACTGGCGCATGGTAAACAGCTTGCCCCGGTAGCCGGTGGCGTGAATGCCGCGGGTGTAGGGAGGCTCTCCGGGGTCGCCCAGGCTGGTCCGGTAGTTCCAATCTTCCGGGAGGTCAGCCGGAGTATACAAACGGCGCACCGGAACCCCAGACAAACTGGTGAAACGAGCCCGGCGGTTCTCGTCGACGTTGATTCCCGTGGGGGAGCCAATCGGGCGTTCGGGCGTCTTCTCCAGCGTGGAGGCCAACGTCGTTTCCGCCCATTGCTTCTCGGAATCGGAAGGGTGCCGCCCTTCGTAGACGTCGGAAATCGGATTGTCGGCAACTTTCGAAATCTTGTTCCCCATGTCCCCTTCGATGATAGAAGAGCGATCAGGGAGTCACAAGGGTTTCGACCCTCGAGGCTTGGACCAGGAGGGTGGTTTCTGCGTCTAATGTCTACTAATATGATAGAGTAAGTTACATGCGGAAAGCCAGGGTTCGAATCCCTCTGAGGTCGGTCAAAGAACCCAGACCAGCCGGCTCCTCGACCGCCATTGCCATCATCGGCGGCGGCTTCACCGGGGCCACGCTCGCGGCGCAACTGTTGCGGCATTGTGGGCGATCCCTGTCGGTGGTTTTGATCGGCCCCGGGGGCTGTCCCGGCCGGGGGGTTGCCTACAGTACACAGTATGACTGGCATCTGCTCAACGTCGTGGCCCGCGATATGAGCGCACTCGACGATGATCCTGAGCACTTCCTGCGCTGGGCTCGGGCAAATTACGACTGCGGGGTCGGTGCCGGGAGCTTCCTCCCGCGCCGGGTTTATGGACAGTACATCGCAGCCTTGCTGCGGGAGACGGCGCAATCGCACCCCGGTCGATTTTTCTACAAGAATGATGAGGCGGTCTCGGTGGAAGTGGTGGAGCGAGGCGGCATGGTTCAACTGCGGAGCGGAGACCGTGTGGTCGCCGACAGAATTGTGCTCGCGCTGGGGAATTTCCCACCCCGTGATCCGGACCTGCCGGGAAGAAGCGCGCAAGGCGTTCGCTATATCTCCGATGCCTGGTCGGCCGCCGCTTTGGAAAGCGTTGCCCAAGATCGCGAGGTCCTCATCCTGGGCTCAGGGCTTACCGCCATCGATCAGGTGCTGGCCCTGCGGGCACACGAGTTTCGCGGCACCATCCATCTTCTTTCGCGGCACGGTTTCGTTCCTCAGCCTCAGCAGACGACAGCCCCTTGGCCGGCATTCTGGAACGATGAATCGCCGCGCACGGCACGCGGACTTCTACGCTTAGTCCGCGGGCAGGTGCGGATCGCACATCGCTCCGGGGCAGATTGGCGGGGGGTGATCGAAGCCCTGCGACCCTTCACCCCACGGATCTGGCAATCCCTTCCCACCATCGAAAGGCGCCGTTTCCTTCGTCACCTGCGCCCCTATTGGGAGATACACCGGCACCGGGTTGCACCCGAGATCAACCGTTTGATGGACTACCAGCTTCGGGGCGGCCAAACTCGCGTCCATGCCGGCCGAATCATAAGGTACGAAGAAGATGCTCACGGAGTCGCGGTGACCTACTGCCGCCGCAGGACGGAAGAACACGCACTGCTGTTCGTGAGCCGAGTCATCAACTGCACCGGTCCGGAGACCGACTGTCGAAGACTGGATTCCCCGTTGATTGCCCAGCTCGTACGCCAGGGCTTGATTCGTCCTGACCCCTTGTGCCTCGGACTGGACGTCGCGGAAGATGGAGCCCTCGTCAACCACCTCGGTGTGCCATCGCATGTTCTCTACGCCATCGGGCCGGCACGCAAGGGTGCTCTTTGGGAGACGACGGCGGTTCCCGAAATCCGTGTGCAGATCGCAGAATTCGTCCACACCTTCGAGGTCAGCCAAGACGGGAGATCGTTAGCGGGTCCTCGATGTCGTGTAGATTACGCCCCGTCCGTTGTGGAATAAGGGCAAGAGCCGGAAGATAGCCAGTCGCTCAACCCTATGGCTGCGCTGATCGAAGCTCGGCTAGCGGTTCTCTCCTTCGTTCCTCGATCCTAGCTCCCAGGCTTTCGCATACTTCCATGAGACATAGGTCGCATGGTAGAGGTGCAGCAAGAGACCTTCGCGGCCGTCCAGGAATCCAAGGCGAAAGCCGTAGTTGTAGACGAAGGTCAGGAGAGGACGAACCACGATATTTGACAGACGGAAACCGCGGTAGCCTTTTCCGACGGCGACCTCAGCCCCGGATGTGGAGTAACGGTTCATGTGATCAAGGTACCCGCGAAGGGTAGGATAAGCGTTGTGCACAAGGGCATGCCGGAGCCTGCCCGTCGGTCCTTTCACCTGAATCGTCGGGTGCGCACCGTATTCCTGAAATTGCCCGGCACCGCGGCGAATCAGGCGAAGCTTGGGGTCGGGATAAAATCCGCCATGGCGAATCCAGCGACCCAGGAAGAAATTCTTGCGCGGGATCCAGAAGCCTTGGAGGTTCGCATTCGACGTCCCGGCATGCTCGAGGATCTCGGTTGCCAATCCTGGTTCCAGTCGTTCATCGGCATCGAGCTGCAGCACCCAGTCGCAGCTGGCCTTCTCCATCGCGGAATTCTTTTGCGCGGCAAACCCCTTCCAGGGCTCGCTGAAAACCTTGGCCCCGAAGGAGCGTGCGATCTCGAGCGTACGATCCGTCGAGCCGGAATCGACGACAATGATTTCGCCTCGGCCATCACCGACCAGCGGCATCACAGTTTCGAGCGTGCCCGCAAGATTGGCTTGTTCGTTCTCGGTAATCAGAACGACAGAGAGCGTCACGGGCAAAGCATAAACTGGAGAGCACTCGCAGGGAAAGGACGCTGAGGATGCTCCGTGTTTGTCCCTCTCATCTCGAGTCGGCATGCCAATTCGTGCGGCGAATTGGCATGCGATTCTCGAGCCTCGACTAGAATCCGAGCGGTTGGGCTGGTTGCTGCGGCGGGGATGGGGGTGCCACGGGTTCGAGGTCCGAGCGGGACGGCATGACCGACTGTACGTCGGTGCGAGGTGTCACGTAAGGGACGTTGGGCATGTGCGTGACTCGCCCGCTCTCGGCGTCGGCCATCACGATTCCGGCGCGTTCGAGCAGAAGTCCTGTGGCCCGATCCATCTCGACCTGCGATTTCTCGTACGCCGCCATTGCCGATACCAAGTTGGACTCGGCGGAGGTTAAGGCGGCTTGATCCTGCAAGACCGCGGTCGGAGTGCCCACCCCGACGGCTAGCTTCTTCTGGTCGGAATCGAGCGTTTCCCGCTGGAAATCGACCGCAGCTTGGGCCGCTCCCACGGCGGCGCGGTTCTGCTGTACATCAAATTGCGCGTTGCGCACTTCGATACGCACCTGATTTTCGAGTTGCTGCAGGCGCACCTGGGCCTGGCGGTATTCGAGTTCGGCCCGCACCTGATCGGCGACCGCGGTGCGATTCCGTAAGGGGATGCTGAGGGTGATGCCCAGTCCCTTGTCGGGCGACACGGAAGTGACCATTTGCTCGAGAGTGCTGCCGTAACTGACCGGTTTTCCCGAGCGAAAGGGAGGGGCCGCGGTAGCCGTATCGAAACACCCGAAGTGACTCGTCTCGGCCGTACAGGGGCCGTCCAAGGACGGTGGCACCAGCGTCGGGTTCACATCCCCGCCGATGCCCGAGCCGCCGTAGTAGCCGTAGACGCTCAGCACGGGCAGCATGGCATTGCGCACTGCTTTGTTATTGATTTCCCGGGTGTTCAGGTCAATGCGGGACTCGGCCAGCTCCGCCCGATGGCTCAATGCATCGTTGATGAGCTCCTCGGTCGGAACCACCGGCTCCTTGGCCGGCAATTGCATGGCCGACGAGGGTATCACGGTGGCACCGGCCAGGACGGGGTCCTGGAGATTGCGGCTCAGGGCGTTCTTCATGAGCAGTTCCTGCAACTCGAGGTTGGTCTGCGCCAGGATCAGATTTTGCTGATCGGTCTCGACCACACTTTCCGCGCTCACGATTTGGATGGGCGGCAAAGTGCCGAATTGCACTTGTTTCTTGTTATCGGCCAGTGTGCTCTGGGCGAAGTTCAGCGCCTCCTGCTGGACCTTTACGTTCTCATAGGCATAGACGAGGTTCCAGTAGAGGTTTTCGATTTGATCGACGGTGGTGATGATTTGTAAGCGGAAGGCCACATCCGAGATCTCCCGGTTGTTTTTCGCGATGCGAATAAAGCGGGTGTTGGGCAAAAAGCCAAATCCCTGCAAGAGGTTTTGCGAAAGGCGAAATTGAAAATTTGAACCCAGTCCTGGCGTGTACGTCACCGTAGGGTTGTTGCTGGTCGTGTGCGTGTTGTTGAAGGCCACAAACAGGTTGGTCCCCCACTGAAAGCCCTGGGTGTAGCTGAACGCCGCCGTTCCGGTGTTGGTGTCCACGATTGGAATAGGGGTGAAAATGCTGGTGGATTGGGTATTGTTCCGATCCATCTGCAGGGTGCTGGTGAGGATGGGATCAAAACTGGTGATGCTCGAACCAATGCCCAGGGTGGAACTGACCAGTCCGTTCGTGCCGGTTCCCACGCCTCCCGCTGCGACGCTGGTACCGCCGGTGCCGGAACCCACGGCTCCGCTCAGACCTCCTACCCCACCGCCCGGCGTGTTTTGCACGATCCCGGTATTCACGCCGAGAACGTTGGCACCGCCTTTGGCGCGCAGGATGTCGGTGTCGGCAATATTCAAGTTATAGCGTGCCAGCACGATGTCGAGGTTATTTTCGAGACTGAGGGCGACGGCGTCGTTGATCGAAAGAATGATCTTGCCGTCATGCATGAGCTGATCGATGCGAGGCGCATTGGCCAAATTCGGCGGCGGCACGGCTGCGGGCCGGTAAGGCGCGATCATGTTGGGAAATGGGGAAGGCGGCTTCGAGTAATCCTGGGTCGCATGCAGACTTGCCGGCGCGGGCTCGGGCGCTTCGGGCGGCACCGACGGGCCGGGCGGCTGCGCAGTTTGGGTGGCGCTCGAAACCTGTTGGGCGGCTGCGGGGATGATGAACGTTACCAGCCCAAGGGTCAGGGCAACGGCAAGAATCAACGGATGCAAACGAGCGAACGGCATTGCTGGTCTCCTTGAACTCATGATCGCTGATTTTGGGCAGAGTGCCTTCCTATCGGATGCTATGCAGGCGGGAAGGTACCCGCAACGAGGCGGATTATACGGCGGCAGATTGTAAAAATTTATAAAGAGACGCGCGCGTAGCCTCGAAGACAGCCTCGGACTGCCGAGAGCGTCGACGCTCTGACCCTCGAGCAGAGACGAAAGCGGCTTCCCTGAATGGCGTCTCGACCATATACCTCAAAGGTGTCACAGAAAATTCATCCTATCAGGTGATGTCTCGTGTTTACTCGTCGTTCATAGTGCGCCGGAAACAGCTTTCGAGAGAGGGCGAAGCCAAGAGTCCGAACATCGCAGTGACCAATCGGTGGTCGAGCTTCGTTCTTGAAGGGTGGCCAAGAAGCAGTATCCGCTTCGACCATCGCAACCGCTGAGGGTTTTTCGAAAGGATCGATCCTAGGCGGTCGTGCTTACCCGATTTGCCAGGTGGCCCGCTGGTTCAATCATCCTATGGAAATATCGCTTCCCGGTGCACAGGTTTGACTGCCAAGTCCGGTTGCCCAAGCGCAGCTGGACTTCGACGATCACCTGGCCGCGGTGCTCGATCGGATCGCAGAGCGGATGGAGGGGCGACCGAAGGGTAAGAACAAAGACTTCGAAGATTGATTTGATTGTCTCGAACGGACGGTCGAGGCTTCCCTCGCAAGAGAACCGCAGGAAGTCGAGGCGACACGCCCGCACACATTGCTCTCACGCTGCCAGCGGATCGAGAGCCCGACCCTTTCGCTCGAGAATGGCAGTTAGAATCTGATCCGAGACTCGAGCATGGGCATTGCTTAAAAGGTTCTCATTGCGGCGGCTGTGGCTGCGCGGGCGTTGGCGCCGCGGGCATCACCGACTGTGGGTTCGGCCGCGGCGACACATAAGGCACATGGGGCACCTGGGTGACCTGGCCGCGCTCGGCATCCGCCATGACGATGCCGGCATGATCGAGCAGAACTCCGGTGGCTCGATCGAGTTCCAGGCGCGATTTTTCGTAATTGGCCATGGCCGATACCAGAGTCGACTCCGCGGTCGCTAAGGCAGATTCGTTCTGCAGCACCAGGGTGCCGGTCGAGGCCCCCAAGTTCAACTTCTTCTGCTCCGCATCCAAGGATTGCCGCCCCAACTCTACCGCGGCGCGAGCCGAATCAACCGCCGCACGGTTTTGGGTGACGACGAACTGCGCATTGCGCACCTCGATGCGAACCTGATTCTCGATCTGCTGCAGACGCATTTGCGCCTGCCGGTATTCCAGTTCTGCCCGAACCTGGTTGGCCTGCCCGTTCCGGTTGAGAATGGGAACATTCAGAATCACTCCCACGCCTTTGTCCGGAGCGGTGGAATTCACCATCTGGTTCAGCGAGTAGCTATAGCCTTGGGTCGTGACGGGGGGGAACCCCGGGCTCGGTCCCGCGCAGAACCCCAGCGAGCGGAGTTCGGGTGACTGATTCACGCACAGGTTGGCCGGGTTCTGGGCACCGGCTAGTCCTGACCCGCCGTAGTAGGCGAAGGCGTCCAAGGATGGGAGTTGCGCATTGCGAACTGCCTTGTTGTTGATTTCGCGGTTATTGAGATCGATTCGCGATTCCGCCAACTCCGGCCGATGGCTCAACGCATCGTTCACGAGGTCTTCGGTAGGTATGATCGGTTCTTGTTCCGGCAATTTCATGGTAGAGGTAGGGATGACTTCGGCATCAGCCAGCACCGGATCTTGCAAATTCCGGCTCAGGGCGTTCTTCATCAGCAGCTCCTGTAGCTGCAGGTTGTTTTGGGCCGTGATCAGGTTCTGCTGGTCTGCCGCTACCGTGCTTTGGGCGCGAACCACCTCGATGGGCGCAAGGCTTCCAATCTGCACCTGTTTCTGGGTATCGGACAAGGTCTTCTGGGCAAATGCCAGCGCCTCCTGTTGCACTCTGACGTTCTCGTAGGCATAGACGAGATCCCAGTACATGTTCTCGATCTGGTCTACGGTCGTTACGGTTTGCAGGCGAAATGCGACGTCGGAGATTTCCCGGTTATTTTTTGCGATGCGAATGAAGCGCGAGTTCGGGAGAAAACCAAAGCCCTCGAGCAAGTGCTGCGTCAGTCGAAACTGAAAAGAGGAATTGATGAGCGGGCTGTAGTTATTGAATGGCCCGTTGGTTGTGCTGCGACTGTTGTAGAACCCTACCGACATGGCGGTGCCCGAATGAAATTCCTGGCTGTAGGCAAAATTGTAGGTTTGCGTGTTGGTTTCGAGCACCGGAACGCCGGTGAAGACACTGCTGGCGATGGTGTTGCTGTGGTCCAGTTGGATGTTCCCGGTGACGATCGGATCGAAGCTGGTAATGGGAACACCAATGCCCAGGGTCGAACTGACCAAACCGAAGGTTCCGGCGCCGATCCCGCCGGCCGCGACGCTGGTGCCGCCGGTGCCGGATCCCACCGAGCTGCCCAGACCGCCGACGCCGCCTCCGGGCGTATTTTGCACCACCCCGAAGTTCACCCCGAGAATGTTATTCCCGGACTTGGCGCGCAAAACGTCGGTATCGGCGATGTTCAAGTTGTATCGTGAAATCGCTATATCCAGATTGTTCTCGAGCGCCAGGGCCACGGCGTCATTGATGGACAGCATGATCTTGCCGTCGTGGAGCAACTGCTCGATCCGCGGTGTATTGCTGAGGTTGGGCGGTGGGATATGCTGGGGCGAATACGGAACCAGGGGATTGGGAAAATATCCCCGAGGCTTCGAATAATCCGTTACTTCAAACCTTTGCGGGGGCGGGGTTTCGAGCGGGACGGATGGGGAGGCTTGGGGCGAGGGCGCCATCGGTTGCGACCCATCTTGCGCCCAGCCAGTGTGGGCTAGCAGAAAACCCAATAAAACGGCAAGCAGCCGAATAGCACCACTCAAACGAAACATGCGCTCATCTCCATGGAAGAACGGGGTTAAAGACAGCAAGGCCCTTCCAAACACGAGTAGTTACGCAAAACGCCACCTCCCGGTTTCAGCTTTGTTCGATCCGAGCTGGCATTCTGCAGATCACAAGCGGTTCGATGGAATGCAATAGTATAGCTGACGCTCCCGCACGGATTCGGGCACCAGGCGATCGGCAGCTGCGATCGCGAGGCGGATATCTGTCGTTCGCCAGGTGCGCTCGGAGCAGGCAAAATGCGCAACGTTAAGCTCGTGCTCGCCTATGACGGCTCGGATTTCTCCGGCTGGCAGGTGCAACCGGAAGTGGCCACGATTCAGGGCACACTGGCATCAGCCATTGGACGTCTGACGGGAGAAAAGGTATTGCCTCAGGGTTCGGGACGCACCGACGCCGGCGTGCATGCCCTCGCCCAAGTGGCCAGCTTCAATACCGAATTGGCGATCCCTATCGATCATCTCGTCCCGGCGCTCAATCATATCCTGCCCCCTTCGATTCGCGTGCTCGAGGCCGAGGAGGTTCCGCTCGAATTTCACCCCCGCAAGTCGGCACGGGCCAAGACCTACCGCTACCGGATGTATCGCACTCCCATCTGCCCACCGTTTTTGGCACGCTACGTGTGGCATTACCCTTTCCCCCTGGACGAACCGGCTATCGAGCAGGCGGCCCAACACGTGGTCGGAGAACACGATTTTCGGTCCTTCGCGGCGGTGGACCCGGAGGCCGGCACTGAGGAAGCCAACCCCTCGACCGTGCGCCGGATTTTCCAATCGAGCTGGACAAGGATGGGAGATGAGCTGGTCTACACCGTCAAGGGCAGTGGTTTTTTGCACCACATGGTGCGCAACCTGGTAGGAACCTTCTTGTTGGTGGGCAAGGGCACGCTTCAGCCCGAGGATGTGGTCGTGATTCTCGAGCGGCGGGAACGCTCGGCAGCGGGAGCTACGGCGCCGGCCAACGGATTGTATCTGGTGAAGGTGGACTATGAACCAGTGACACGGTAGGGAGCGAGCGAATACACTGGCTGCTCGATGGTAACGGTAGTTCCAAGCGCAACCCGCAAGATCACCTCGGTCAATCCCGCCACCGGCGAGGTGCTGGCTGAGTTTGAGCCGGCCACTGAGCAGCAAGTTCGGGCGGCGGTGGCGCGCGCTCAAACCGCCCAAGCGGGTTGGAAGGAAATTGGAGTTGAGCGTCGGGCTCGAATCCTGGGCAATTTCCAAAGGCGGTTGCGGGAGAAGAAGTCCGAGGTCGCCCGCATCATTACCCGGGAGACGGGCAAGCCCTTGGCCGAGGCGCTCGTCGCCGAGGTTCTGGTGGTGCTCGATGCGGCGCGATTTTCTTGCGAGCACGCCTTCCGCTTCCTGCGCGAAGAGGCGCTGCCCCACGACAACTGGGCCATGAAGACCAAGTCTGGCCGTATTCTCCGCGAGCCCTATGGTGTGATCGGAATCATCTCGCCGTGGAATTATCCATTGTCGATCCCCGCGACCGAAACTCTGGCCGCACTCGTGACGGGCAATGCCGTGGTGCTGAAGCCTTCAGAACTCACCTCGTGCACGGCCCTGGTGCTCGGAGACCTCGTATGCGAGGCGGGTGTCCCGCGTGATGTTTTCCAGGTCCTGATTGGAGATCGAATCACCGGATCGGCCCTCCTCCACTCCCCGATCGACAAACTGGTGTTTACCGGCAGTCTCGCGACCGGCAAGCAGATCGCGCAAGTGGCAGCGTCGCGACTGCTTCCGCTGGTCTTGGAGTTGGGTGGAAAAGACCCCATGCTGGTGTTGGCGGATGCGGACGTGGAGGTAGCCTCGAGTGGCGCGGTGTGGGGCGCGTTCACGAATGCCGGACAGGCTTGCCTCTCGGTCGAGCGCTGTTACGTCGATCGCAAGCTGTACCAGCCGTTTTTGGCGGCGTGCGTCGAGAAGACCCGTCGATTGCGGGTGGGCAACGGAGAAGCTCCTGCCATCGACGTTGGTCCGTTGATCGGTGAACGCCAACTCGAGATCGTCGAATCCCAGGTCGAGGATGCGGTCGCGCGGGGCGCACGAGTGCTGGTCGGCGGTTCGCGCCTCAAGAAAGTGGGATCGAACTTCTATGCCCCCACCATCCTGGCCGACGTGACTCACCAAATGCGGGTCATGCGCGAGGAGACGTTCGGGCCAGTGCTGCCGGTGATGCCGTTTGACAGCGAAGGCGAGGCGGTTCGGCTGGCGAATGATTCGGAATACGGGCTGGGAGCGAGCATTTGGACTCGGAGTCGTCGTCGGGGGGAACAGTTGGCTCGACAGATTCAGGCCGGCACGGTCATGGTGAATGATGCCCTGTCCTCGTTCGGAATCGCGGAAGCTCCGCATGGCGGCATGAGGATGAGTGGCGTGGGGCGAACGCACGGCAGATTTGGGCTGGAGGAAATGGTTCGCATCAAGTATGTCGATACGGATCGTATGCCTGGAAGGAAGAAAGTCTGGTGGTACCGATACGGCGAACGATTCCCGCAGCAGATGGAGGCCTTGATCGACCTGATGTTTGCAGGCAGGATGGGAGAGCGTTTGCGAGGAGCGCGGAAAGTTGCAGGCGTCCTCGAATCGAAAGAGAGGCTATAAGTATGTCGACCCCGGATCCCGAGCGCAGATTGCTGCGTCATACTCTGGCCACCGTCGCCTATCGAGGCGCCAAGGCAATCGGCAACGCGCCCGACGAGTTTGCCAGTTTTCAGGGTGCGGAGAAAGCTCCCGCCCAAATCCTGGCTCATATCGGGGACTTGCTGGACTGGGGGCTGTCGATGGCGAACGGCAAGCGGGAATGGCATGAGTCGACACCGCTCGCCTGGGCGAAGGAGGTGAGCCGATTCTTTACCGCCTTAGAGAACTTTGACCGGTACCTGGCTTCGACCGAACCACTCCAGGCACCGGCCGAAAAACTGTTTCAAGGACCCATCGCAGATGCTCTGACCCACATAGGCCAGCTTGCCATGCTGCGCCGGCTGGCGGGTGTGCCCATCCAAGGGGAGAACTACTTCGTTGCCGAAATTACTGCCGGTCGGGTCGGTCCGGATCAGGCGCGTGCCAAGCGGGAGTTCTAAGTTTCTGGTAACCCACGGACTGGCTTGGGTAGAATAAAGGTATTCACCAGCAGCGATTTCGCTGCTCCGACGAGGTAAGCGCTTGGCTACGGCGACGGAAATCGAAACCGCACCACAATTCCCCAATCACAAAGTCAAGGTCAAAAAGCTGGGACAGCGTTCCTGTAACGAGAAGGATGCCAAAGGAAAGTTCTGCGGCGGGCATCTCAAGCGCTGGTTTTACGCAAGCGATGTCGGGGAACAGGAGTGTGGAGACCTCGAGAAAGCCTGGGGTTCGAGTGCTGAGGTCTATCGTTGTGAGCATTGCAAGACGCTCTATTTGCCCAATGCCGCGGAGGCTGGCGGTTTGAATGTGGCCGGAGCGGGGCAGACCTCGGTGTTCGGGCTCACGATACCGGAGAAGGGAAAGTAGCTGCCGGGCCGGGCTCGGCTCGAAGGGGAGGGGCGCTCGCTGGGCAAGTGAAATCTTCTGAGCTCATTTACGATTGGAATCGAATCCATCCCGCATCTTTACGTCCCCAGGGTCAAGTACTGCTGAACGACGAAACTCTGCGCGACGGATTGCAGTCTCCTTCGGTTCGGGACCCGTCGATTGAAGAGAAGATTGCCATTCTTCACCTGATGGAAGCCCTGGGGATTAACTCCCTGGATCTGGGGCTTCCCGGCGCCGGACCGCGTGCCCGGCAGCACACCGAAGCGCTGGCTCGGGAAATTGTTCAGCACAAGATGAAGATCCGAGCCAATTGCGCGGCTCGTACTCATCAAAATGACATCCGACCCATCGCCGAGATTGTCGAGCGCACGGGTTTGAAGATCGAAGCCGCAACCTTTCTCGGATCCAGTCCAATCCGCCGCTACGCGGAGGGCTGGAGCGACGACTTTTTGCTCGAGACCACGGAGGCGGCGGTGAAGTACGCCCTCTCTCTCGGACTCGACGTCATGTACGTGACGGAAGACACGACCCGTTGCGATCCGGAGATGGTACGGCGGCTTTACACCACCGCGATTCAGTGCGGGGCGCGGGCGATCGTGATCTGCGACACGGCCGGACATGCCACTCCCATGGGAGCCTTTGCGCTGGTGCGGTTTGTGGTCGAAGACGTGGTCAAACGGTCCGGAGAGACGGTTCGCGTCGAGTGGCATGGCCACTGCGACCGTGGCCTGGCCGTAGCTAACTCCATGGCTGCGCTGGTGGCCGGTGCCGATTGCGTGCATGCGACGGCGCTCGGCATCGGCGAGCGCGTGGGCAACACCCAGATGGATCAGATGCTGGTCAACCTCCGGCTGATGGGGATTTCCCCCTGGGCAGATCAGGATCTGACCAAGCTGAAGGAGTATTGTGAGCAGGTGGCGCGAGCGACGGGGGTGCCGGTTCCGCCGAACTACCCCGTGATCGGCGAAGATGCTTTCCGCACCGCCACGGGCGTCCATGCTGCCGCCCTCATCAAAGCCTACAAGAAAAACGATGTCGAGCTCGCCAACCTGGTTTATTCTGGTGTGCCCTCCCACCTGTTTGGCCTGGAACAGGTCATCGATGTTGGTCCGCTCAGCGGAAAATCCAACATCGTATTCTGGCTGGAACGCCGCGGGATTCCCGGTTCGGAGGAAGTGGTGGAAAGGATTTACCGCCGGGCCAAAGCGTCTGACCACACTTTGAGCGAAGCGGAAATTCTGGCCTGCGTCGAGCCGAACGAGGCGCGCTGATCTTCCCGGGAATGGCCAATTCAATTTTGCCGATGACAGAAAGAGTGCCCACTCCGGATGAGCGGTTGCGAGCGGAATTCAACCGCTGGGCCGCCGAGGGAAAGGGCGAGAAGATGGAACATCATCACCTCGCCATCACCGAAAGAACGATCGAGCGAATGGGACTGCGGCCCGGCGAGCGGGTACTGGATCTGGGGTGTGGGTCGGGGTGGGCAACCCGGCTGTTGGCACGTCTGGTTGGCGAAGGGCCGGAGGGATTCGGGCAAGTGGTTGGCCTGGATGTTTCCGACGAGATGATTCGGCAGGCGCGCCAGGCCTCCAAGGATTTCGACAATGTACTGTTCATCTGGGGATCGGCCCAACAGATTCCCTGGGAGGAGAATTTCTTCGACAAGGTGCTTTCGGTGGAGTCGTTCTATTACTACCCCGACCAGGAGCGGGTCCTGGCGGAACTGTTTCGCGTGATGGCTCCGCGAGGGCGGATGTTCATCTTGATCAACCTCTACAGGGACAACCCGTACTCCCTCGCGTGGGTGGACAAGCTGAAGGTTCCGGTGCACACGCGATCGGAGGCCGAATACGTCGCGCTGCTCAAAAAGCATGCCTTCGAGAATGTGGAGGCGCAACGGATTCCCGACGATACCCCGACTCCGGACGACTACCAGACTCATTCTTTCGATAGCTTGGAAGATCTGCGCGCGTTCAAACGCATCGGGGCGCTGCTGCTCATGGCGTCCAAACCCGATGTGCGAAATCCGGCGCCGGCGTACACGATTTATTGAGCCTGTAGCTGGCTCGAGCGACGCGGCCATTCCCTCATTTGGCTAGCCGGTTGTACTTCTTCAGAATCTCCTGCAGACGATCGTGGGGCAGGGCCACGACCGTGCGATTGTCAACCCCGGTCATGGTTTCCGCCGCAATCATGGCATTCACCACGGCCTCCTCTGTGGCCTGGACCGTGGCCAGGAAAACCGGATCAAGATCGTCGTTGGTCATCAGGGTGATCTGATGAAGGCCCTTCGCACCCGATGCCCCGGGATTCGCGGTGGAAAAGGCGATGAAGATATCGCCCGAACCATCGCCCGAATAGCTTCCCATCCTCCCCAGCCCCAGCGATACCCGCCGGGCCACCCGTTTGAGCTGAGTGGGAATCAGAGGCGCGTTGGTCCCGACCACCACAATGATGGATCCCGTATCTTCCGAGTACACGTGCCCGGGAATTTCGCGGCCTACCGGGACTCCAGCAATCCTCAGCTGCTCGCGGAACCCATAGTTACACTGCACCAGAACCCCGACGGTGTAACCTCCGTGCTTCGGATCGAGCACACGCGAGGAGGTGCCGATCCCACCTTTGAACTCATTACAGATCATGCCCGTGCCGCCGCCCACATTGCCTTCTTCCACTTTCCCGCCGTGAGCACTATCGAGCGCGTGGAAGGCGTCCTCGCTCTTTACATGGAAGCCATTGATGTCATTCAAGTAACCATCCCAGGTCTCGGCTACCACGGGCAGCGACCACCAGTAGCCTTCCCGGTCAGCTCGCCCATGCTGGACCCTCCAAGCGATTACCGCGTCCCGTACAACTCCTACGCTATGGGTGTTGGTGATCATGACCGGGCCCTCGAGAAATCCCGAGTCCTCGACCCAGGTGGTTCCCGTCATTTCTCCGTTCCCATTGAGCGTGAACCATCCGGCAAACACCGGATCGCTCGATTGCTTGCCCCGCGGCAGGACGGCCGTAACTCCCGTGCGAACCGGGCCCACGCCGACCTTCAGGGGGCCGCTGCCGGAAATCAGCGTGGTATGCCCGACCTCCACACCCTCAATGTCGGTGATGGCATTGAACGGGCCGGGTGTGCCGTCGAAGGGAACTCCAAGATCGCGCGCCCGCGGCTTGTTCTGGGCCCAGGCGAAAATCGTCCACAAAAAAATAAACATGGTAGAAATCTTGATTCCACCGCACGGTTTGGGCATCCAAAATCCTCCGGTAAGAGTGTCCAGGCAGTATAAAGTACTCAGGTGGCAGTCCACTCGGATGGGAGGGATGACGGCGATGGAGAACTGGAAGCGGGCGCTGGTGGGTACATCTGCCGGAGCGGCGGTCCTGATGCTGGCGAAGGGCAAGACCACGGCGGGGGTCATCCTGGCAGGAGTCAGTCTGTCGATTTTGGCCTCGGAATATCCCGACCGGTTCGCCGAACTCCGGGACCGATTGCCGGAATATATGGAACGCGGGAGCGTTTTTCTGGATCTCGTCTTACGCGCCGGGGCAAGACTGGCAGAGGTCGAAGCCCGTGGGGCCAGGTGGCATGACGCACGGCTCGGCCCATGAAATGCTCCCCGGACCAGCACATGGGCGGGTTTGCTGCCTAACATGACCTCTGAAACCAAGCAGAAGATCCAACTGTTTTTAGTCCTAGCGCTGTTGGTCGCAGGCGTACGGACCGCCTATATCTTCTATGAACGATGGGCCCCGGAAAAGTCGTCCGAAGCCCCTCCCCTCAATCCTGACTATTACGTTGTCCCCAAGAAACTCTATCCTTACGACCTGAAGTCGGCGCGGCAGTTGACCGAGCAGCCGGTCTGGGTGAAGGAAGGCTATCGCTATACTTATTATCCCTACCGGCGCGGGCATGCGGATTTTTCCCATGAGGCGGGGCAGCTTCTACCCCTCGAGAAGCTCGCGATCAAGGATGTGGTGACCGATCGCACGCCGGGATCCCCCGATGAACAGCAAATCATGGCGGTTTTCGAACAGGATGGCCAAAGTTACGCATTTCCCATTGGTTCGATCAAGCGAGGCAATTATCGGATCTACTCCGACGAAATGCTTTACATCCAGGATCCGCACCAACTCTACAAGCATTGGCCGTCTGAGGTCTGGCAGGCTATCGATCAGCACCAGGTCATGCCCGGGATGAGCGAACTGCAGGTGGATTTTTCGATCGGGTTTGGCCTGCTCGAAGGGTCGGGTCTCTCCAACGTCAGGACCCTGAATTATCCCAACGGGGGCAAGCCCTTGCGCATTACCTTCCGCGACGGTAAAGCCGCTGAGATCCAGCCGAGTCCGGGTCAGGCATAAGGGATTTCACTTCAGCTTCGGCGAATTCTCGTCGGCTGCTTTGGTTTCATCGGCGTGAATCACCCCGTCCTCGTTTGCGTAGAAGGCCCGATGTTCAGGATCCTGCTGTTTGGGCACAAGGCTGAGCTCGTATCCGTCCTGGCGGGGGTGAAAATTGACGGTGTAATCTCCCCGGTCGGTGGCGAGCATGCGCCGGGTGAAATTGCCGGTGTGGACCAGATCCGACAGGGAAGAAGCGTACTTCCCGTTCTTCTTCTCATACTGTTTCTGGGCCCGAATCACGGTGCGCATGTAGCCGAGAGCGTTGGCCTCCGAATCAGAACGCGCCGGGTCCCCGGCGAACTTCGGCTGGTAGGGGGTTTGGGCTCCGGCCGACACCAAGATAACCATGATCACAAGAGCAGTGCGAGTTGGCGTAGCTAAACAGTGGATAAGCACGATCTTTGTCCTCGCGGATGGCGTCTTTTTCATGTTACTCCCGTAATTGTTCAGACCGTTACGGGCTTTGTCTCGCATTTGATTGCGGCTATGCTAAATCTATTCTCATTATAGGTATCCCATGAAAGCTGCATCGGCTACGAAAACGGCTGTGGCAAAAAAAGCGCCTATCCGCATTGCGGTCGTCGAGAGTGATCCTTTGCGTTTTGTGGGTTTTCGCGCTCTATTCGACAATGAGCCGGATTTTGAGCTCATTTCGGCCTCGCTTCCCGAGATCGGCGTTCTCGAGGGCATTGACTTAGTTCTGCTGAGCAATCGCAGTGGTCAAAACCTGTTCGATGTGATGGCCAGCCTCAAAGCTACCCGCCCTGGTCTGCGCATCATTGTGACTGGCTCCGGCATCGACGAAGAGACGGTGCTGAAGGCCATCGCTTCCGGTGCCAAAGGCTACGTCGACGAGGCCGCGTCTCCGGCAGAATTTGTGCAAGCCATCCGGGTAGTCAACGAGGGATCGGTGTGGGCGCCGCGGCGCGTGCTTTCCCTGTTCATCGAGCGCGTCTCATCCTCTCCCGGACGCATCTTTCCGGTTGGCCGTGTCAGTTTCACCGATCGCGAGAAGGAAGTTCTGGAGATGCTGGTGGCCGGTCGGTCGAACAAGGAAATCGGGGCTGCCCTGGGAATCGAAGAGCGGACGGTAAAGGCGCACGTGGCCAAACTGATGCGCAAAGTCGGGGTGCAAAACCGAATTGCGCTCTCCGTACACGCCATTACCCATTCCTTAGTAGCTGCCAGGTAGGTCTTTTCGCAGGTTACCAAGGGACAAGTACCTACGTAATCTTGCTGCGATCGACGACCTCCGCCATACTTGCCTCACCTACCACAGAACCTGGGAGACGGGGTTGGGAGCGGAGACTTAGTCACTGCTGCCCACCCCGATTTTTTTGCCCAAACGCCCGCAATCAGCCCGGCGCGACCGGTTCCAACCAACCTTTCTTGCCCCCGGAGATCTCTTAAATCAGGGAAGTGATTTCTCGCTAGGAGCCGTCGAATGAAAAAGGCGCGGTTGGCCTGTGCCATCCTGGGTTGCGGCTTATTCGCCTTCGGCGCGGATGAGGCTCAGAATAAAGCGGTCGAGCGGGTAAAAGCCGCGGCCGAAGTGTTAAATGACATCCAGAGCGCCCCCGACAAAGGCATTCCGGAGGAGATTCTGGGATCGGCGGAATGCGTGGCCGTCGTGCCATCCATGCTGAACGGAGGCTTTATCGTTGGCGCGCGCTACGGACGCGGAGTTGCCAGCTGCCGTAGGCCGAAGGGTTGGAGTCCGCCGGTGTTTTTCAGCGTGGAAGGGGGGAGCTTCGGCTTTCAGATCGGAGCGCAGGCTGTCGATCTGGTCATGCTCATCATGAACGACAACGGCATGCGGAATCTGCTTTCTAGCAAATTCAAGCTCGGGGCGGATGCCAGTGTCGCGGCGGGTCCTGTGGGACGGCACGCGGCCGCGGACACGGATTGGAAATTGCGGGCCCAGGTACTCAGCTATTCCCGCGCCCGCGGTGTCTTTGTAGGCCTGTCTCTCGATGGTGCCGTGATCAGGCAAGACCAGGAGGCTACGAGAGAGTTCTACGGGCACATGGTGAGCTCGGAATCCTCTCTTGAAGGATTGGTCGAGACGCCCGAGGGAGCTTATCCATTCGAGGCTACCCTGGCAAAGTGGGCGCAGGCGGCCGCCAAATAGTCGCCAGTTGTCGGCCTGGGTCACCTACTGCCTCATTCCTCCCCCAACCCCGAATCCGAGGGGCGCCCGATGGTGCTCGAACCTTCGGAGGGAATTCGAAGACTCGAAAAGTGTCCTCGAAATACTGAATCGTGCGCTCCCTTGGCAACATCTCACTAGGGTAGCTAAGTATCTCTCCTGCTTGCACTTGTCTACGGTACGGAGGCCGTTTTTCCATGGCTACGATCTCGCCCATCCCCGCTCCCGGTCCGGTGCCGAACCGCGCATTTGGCATGGATCCAATCGACGATCTGCTGCGGCTCGAGAAAGCCGCGAAGAAGATCAATTCGATCCTCGATCTCGATCAACTCATCGACAAAGTGGTGAATGAGGTGGCGCATTCGTTCGGATGCCTGGAAGCGACCATTTATTTGCACGACCGTCCCAGAGGGGAGTTAGTGCTCGCCTGCGTCCACGGCTGCACGCGACATGGCAAGGGTGATCGCAAGAAGGTTGGCAAAGAAGGTATGGTGGGCCACGTTGCGGGCACGGGAAAGATGCATTATGCCCCCGATGTGCGCAAGGATCCCTACTACATCGCCTGCGAAGAATCGACCCTGTCCGAGGTGGCGATTCCGTTGTTAGTGGACGGACAGCTGGTGGGCGTTTTCTCGGCTTCGCATCCCCAGCTGGATGCATTTCCGCCCGAGCAGTTGCGGCTGCTCGAATCCCTCTGTGCCCACATCGCGGTGGCCGTGTCTAACGCCCACCGCTTCCAAAAGGAGAGGCGAGAACGCGAGCAAATGAGTCGTGAGGCTCGCGAGGCGCGAGCTATTCAGCAAGCCTTACTCCCTAAGTCGTCACCCTGGATACCGGGATTTGCCCTTACCGGGCTGTCGATTCCCGCAGGTGCCTTGGGCGGAGACTGGTACGATTTCATTGCCCTTGACGAGCGCCGATGGGGATTGGTCCTGGCGGATGTTTCCGGGAAGGGAATGGCTGCTGCTCTGCTCATGTCTGCGACTCGCGGGATGTTGCGATCCCTCGCGGAGGCTTGCACGTCTCCCGGCGAGGTGCTCACGAAGTTGAATCGCCTTCTGGTCGAGGACCTCCCCGCGGGGCGCTTTGTGACCATGATTTATGCCGTGCTCGAGCCTGACAAAAGAAGCTTAACCTTTGCCAACGCCGGTCACCTCCGTCCTCTGCTCATCACCAATGGTGTGGCCCGTTTCCTCGATACCGATCGGGGAATGCCGCTGGGAGTTCGAGGAGACGATTTTTCCGAGGTGGAAGTGGAAATCCCGCAGGGCTCGCGCGTCCTCTTCTACAGCGATGGGATCACCGAGGCGTCGAATGATCGGGATGAGGAATACGGGCTGAACCGGCTCGCAAGTCATCTGAGCAGACCGGAAGCGTCACTTGAAAGCCTGCTGAATGATGTTCGCTCCTTCGCAGACGACCGGGCTCTCCACGATGACGCCACTGCGATTTTCCTCGAGGGTTGACTCGAAGTTATCCAAAGCGCGCTCGGTGTTCCTTGAGGATGCAGCGATCCATGATCACGAAGATTCCGGCTTTGCGCGCCCTGCCCGCCGCCTCTTCGTGAACCACCTCTTCTTGCATCCAGATGACGGGAACCTTCAACTGGATTGCCTGGTTGACAACTTCGCCCACGAACTGCGGCCGGCGAAAGATGTTCACGATATCAATCCTTTCCGGCACCTCCAGCAGGGATGGATATGCTTTTTCTCCCAAAGCGCCCTTAATGTTCGGATTAACCGGGATGATGCGATAGCCGTGCGTCTGCATGTACGCCGAGACCCCATGGCTCGGACGCA
>DASPVG010000110.1:0-3994 GCA_035622455.1 Terriglobales bacterium | reverse complement strand
GCCGCGGGACGCGGCGGCGGATCGCGGCTCGAGTCAGGCCCGAAGTCGCGCTCTGAGCGGCGTAAGCCTTGGCTGGGTATGTTTTCGCTGACGTGGATTCTTCCTGGGTTACGACGGTTGACGTGGTTGCGGCCATGTGAGCGATTCTCCCTTCTTTTCGTTCCCTTGGGCTATGCCCTCACTCTAATGCTCCAGGGTGCTCGGGGTCACTAGCAAACGGCGCCAAAGTGCTTGCAAAACACGCCACTCGTCGGAGGGGCCGCCCACGCTCCCGGAACGAAGGAGTACGGACGATCTGAGTGAACGGTCAGTAAGCGCAAGTCATTCTAGGGATAACCGCCGAAATGCTGGCGTCCGAGCGGCGCGCGCGCTTGACCGGCAAACTGCGGAGAATTGCTTGACGGCGGATGCTTGGGCCAACCGAGCGTTTAGATCGCCCAGGTAGGGCTGGGAGAGCCGGCGATTCCTCCTACTCTTCCTCTTCTTTTGTTCCACCCCCGGCGGCCTTCGCCTTCTCGATGATCTTCTCCTGCAATTGGGTCGGGACAATGTCGTAGTGATGCATTTCCATGTTGAAACTTCCCCGGCCTTGGGTCATCGAGGTCAAATCCGCCCCGTAGGTGAGCATTTCCGCCATCGGCACCTCGGCCTTCACCACGGTGTTGCCGGCCTTATTATCCATGCCCTGGATGCGCCCGCGCCGGCTGTTCAGATCGCCCATGATGGATCCGGCAAATTCGTCGGGAACCGTGATCTCGACTGCCATGATCGGCTCGAGCAGCGTCGCCTTAGCTTGCTCCATGGCCTTCTTGAAAGCGATGCGTCCGGCAAGCTGGAATGACAAATCGTTCGAGTCCACGTCGTGGTACGACCCGTCATAGAGCACCACTCTGAAATCCACCACCGGATAGCCCGCTAGATAGCCGCGCGCCGCTGCGTCTCGAATTCCCTTCTCCACGGCAGGAATGAAGTTCCTCGGGATCGCACCCCCGAAGATATCGTTGACGAACTCGAATTCGCCGCCGCGGGGGAGCGGTTCCATGCGAATCTTGCAATCCCCGAACTGGCCATGCCCACCGGTCTGTTTCTTATGACGACCCTGCACATCGGCTTTGCCGCGGATGGTTTCCCGGTACGGCACCTTGGGCGCTTTCAGGTTGACCTCCGCGTGGTATCGCTTCTTCAACCTGGACACGATGACTTCAATATGCTGCTGTCCCGTCCCGGCGATGAGAAATTCCTTGGTCTGCGGGTCACGGAAGAAGCGCAGCATGGCATCCTCCTCGATGAGTTTGTGGAGACCCGGACCGAGCTTGTCCTCGTCGGCGCGGCTCTTGGGTTCGATGGCAAACGTGATCGCCGGCTCGGGCAGGGGAATTATGGGATACCGGATGGGAGCTGATTTGTCCCCCAGCGTGTCGCCCGTTAGAGTGTCCTTCAGCTTCGCCACCGCGCCGATGTCCCCGGCATGCAATTCGGTCACGGGCACTGCGGTTTTCCCCTGCATGGCGGAAATATGGGCCAGCTTCTCGGTTGAGTTACGGGTGAAATTCTGCAAGCCGGCGTCGTTCTTGAGCACACCCGAGAAAACCTTGAAGAACGAGATCCGGCCGGCAAACACGTCGTTCACGGTCTTGAAAACGTAGAGCGAAACCGGGTCGGCATCGGTGGTCTGGCGCCGCTGCGGCTCGCCGTTGCCCGAGGCCGCGGCTTCCCCCTGCACCCAGGCATGCTCGGAAGGAGCAGGGGTGTAATCGACGATGAAATTCATCAGGCGATCCGTCCCGATATTGCCCAGCCCGGAACCGAAAATCACGGGGAAGATCTTGTCTTCCCGGATGGCTTCGTGCAATGCCGGAATCAGATGTTCTTCCGGAATGGTTCCCTTGTCAAAGAACTCTTCCATCAAGCTATCGTTGCCCTCGGCGATCATCTCCACCAGCTTCTCGTGGGCCTCCTGTGCCTGCTCTTTCATATTCACCGGGATCTCGCTTTCCTTGCCTTTACCGGTTCCTCCCAACTCGTAGGTGTAGGCCTTCATGCTGACCAGATCGATCACACCCGAGAAGTTCTTCTCGCTGCCGATGGGCAACTCGATCGGAACCACCGTCCGGCCAAAGGCCTTGGTGAGAGACTCCAGGACTCGCGTGGCATCGGCGCGATCGCGGTCCATACGGCTGGCCACGATGAGCCGCGGAGTCTTGAACTCTTCGCAGTAATTCCACACCCGCTGGGTTACGACTTCCACCCCCGCCACACCATCCACCACGATGATCGCGGCGTCGACCACCGGCAGGACCAATTTGGCTTCGTGGACGAACATATTGAACCCGGGTGTGTCGACGATGTTGATCTTGGTCTTGCCCCACTCGACATACGCCAGGGCGCTCGCAATCGACATTTTGCGAGCGATTTCTTCTTCATCGTAATCGGTGGTCGCGGTTCCATCATCCACTCGGCCTAACCGATCGGTGGCTTGTGCCGTGGCGAGCATGGCAGAAACCAGAGAAGTTTTGCCGGCTTTGCCATGCCCCAGTAGGGCTACGTTCCGAATATTGGCGCCTTCGTAGACTTTCACGAGATTACTCCTTCAGACTCTGTAGGGACGGGATTTCGCTCGTCCGTGCCGATGTTTTCTGATCTGCGAATCTCGACTACGGCGGGCCCACAAAGAACGCAAGAAAAGAGGACTTCTTCTAGGCCAACGTCGAACGACCTGCCGAAACCTAGGATGCTAACACAGCGCAAATTCGCGGCTCAACTCAGGAACGATCTTCTAGAGCGATCTTCCTCCGAATCTCCGACCAGCTTCGGCACTTCCTCCTGATGTCCGGCGAAAGGCAGCACGTCGGCGATACCAGGGTGCTCCCTCCGAGCGCTCGTGGAATGATGGCGAACATCGATTCGGCGTCTTGTCGATGGGCGTGCGCGCATTCCCACTCTTTTTCGGCGTCGAATCTCCGAACGAGTGGACGCTTTCTTGATACCCGCCCCGTCTCTCGATTCGCGAGCGAGTGCCTAGAGCCACCCTATGGGATTTCCACGATTGCCGAGTCGCTGACGGCATAGTGCAAATCACCTTGCGCGCCCGGTGTTCGATTCCGGGACGCCGCATCTCGGAATCGCTCAACGCCGGGCGGAGAAGGATACCGGTTTACCGTGTAAGTTGTCTGTCGGACAACGGGTTGGAAGCGTATAGATATGGATAGGGACGTGCACTGAGGCACCCCCGGGGAACGCCTCATGATCTCGCTTTGGCAGGACGTCCGTTACGCCTTCCGCATGTTCGCCAAGGCTCCGATGCTGACCGCCATCATGGTGCTCACCCTGGCACTTGGGATTGGTGCCAACACCACCATCTTCAGTCTCGTGAACGGGTTCATGCTGCGTCCCTTGCCGGTGAAAGCGCCCAATCAGATCGTGGTGCTGGCCGCGAAGCTCGAGGGCGACAAGCTGGGAGTTTTCACCTTCTCCTATCCTCAACTGATGGATTTTCGCTCGCAGGCGGCGACGGTCTCCGATCTGTTTGCTTCCCAGCTCGATCTCGGAGGGCTCACCTTTGACGGCAAGACGAAGCAATTCGTAAGTTGCCGTGTGACCGGAAATTATTTTTCGACCTTGGGAGTTCAGCCCCACCTGGGTCGACTCTTCCTTCCTGCAGAAGGGGAAGCCGGGCGCAAGGATCCCTACGTAGTGCTGGGTTATTCGTATTGGCAAAAGAGGTTTGGCGGGGACCCCACGATCGTGGGACAACAAGCTTTGCTGGATGGCCAGCAAGTGACCATCATCGGAGTGGCGCCGATGACATTTCACGGGACAAGTTTCTCTCTCGATGTCGACGGTTATGTCCCACTGAACATGATGTCACAGAAGGATGCAGCCACCTTCTGGAGCGATCGAACCGCCCGCTCCTTGGTTGTGATGGGGCGCCTGAAACCGGGTGTGAGCCTGCGGCAGGCGCAAGGCTTGGTGAACGTGGTGGCGGGGCGGCTAG
>DASPVG010000109.1:0-2536 GCA_035622455.1 Terriglobales bacterium | reverse complement strand
TTTGAATGCCGCGGCGAGCCACTGGAACTTGTGGCGAGTCAGTCCAGACATCGTTGAACGCGCGAGGTATCCATTTCCCACCGAACCAGTCCGCACGCTTGACGCTATTCACCTGGCGTCGGCATTGGCCGTGCGTTCGGCTATCCCGGGCGTAGCGCTCCTGAGCCTCGACGACCGCATTCGCCGAGCCGGGAAACAGCTGGGATTCCGCCTTCGACCTGAGAAGGCCGGCCCTGCCAGCATCTGAATTGTTGCCGCAGCCATCGACGCCGTTACGGTGACATCGTCACCGCTCTGGTGTGTCGCCGCCACCCACGATATCGGTTTCGAGCGTGATCAGAGGAATAATCTGATGACCCACAAGATCGATCCAGCCATTGATGGCGAGCGCGACTATGTCAACGAGACGCTGTCCGCAACCGGCCTGGTCGTGGCTCGCGGCCACGTCACGCCAGCCAATCCGCTAACGACCGCGAAGACGGCGACTGGGGGTAAATTTCACTCCGATGGACGGATTCTGGTGCTGGCGCTGAAGAGTGAAGAGTGAAGAGTGGAAGAGGGAGAGAGTGAAAGAGTGAAGATGGGTGCTGGGCTGGGCGGTCTGCACCAGCAAAAATGCGCTCTCGGCGCAGATCATGCGTCTACGCATGGTTTCTTCCCACCATCTATAGGCTTCGCGTGCCACTGATCGTGATCTCGCCATACGAAGGTCCTCGATTGGCTAGGAACCGCCGGCACGGAGAGAAGCTCATAGGCACTGTTCCCAAGTACCTGACTGGGTCGGAGTCAGCTTCTTGGCAATTCAGGAGCACATCTCATTTCACCGGCGCTTCTGGTTCTCTATGTGCCAAAACATGAGTTCGAGGCGGTTGGAAAGGCCCAGCTTGTTCTGAATCTCGCGAAGACGATCTTGGACTGCCTGCTCAGTGGTTCCGATGATCCGTGCGATTTCACGGTTCGAGCGCCCTTCCCCAACCAGTTGGACCAGCCGCAGCTGTGGGTGGCTTAACTTACGCTCGCCGTGATTCTGTTTTGTGGACATTCACGCTCCGGGCCGGGGGAAGACCAGAATTTTGCCGCGTTGGATGGCCGCCCAGCGCGCCTTTGAGCATAGCGGGGGAAATAGTGTAAACAAGGGGTAATTGGTCCCTAGCCGAAATAGGGAACGGGAGTCCCTTTGAGCAGATTTAATCAGGATGTGAAGGGCAGGGTTCTCAGGAAGGTCGCGGGAAATAGCTCTCAATCTGCGTCATCGGAGAGGTGCATTCAACTGCAAGCCTGACTGCAGATGATAATTCCTCTTCCACCCGGACCACGTGGCCCTGGCCGACTACTTCAACGGGATGCACCATGCGGCCATCTTGGATTGTCATCACAAAAGAAACTTCGCTATTTTGCGGAACCCTCGATGTAGCTTCCAGCAAGAACCCGCCAATACTTATATTCCGACTGATTGCTTCGATCTCGCAGGGCGAACCGCCGGATTGCAACGTCATGCGCACCGGATAGCTCAAATCAAAGCGTCGGTGTTTGCGTTCTGGAGGCGATTCGCGCACGGGTCCCCCTTTGCGCAACCTACCCTTGTAACACAATCCTGTAAGAACACCAAAGAGAAAATGTTCCGAGATTCTACATTTGCAGGATGCGAGCTTAGTGCCGGCCCAGCTTCTAGCAGTACTCTTTCCAACGGTTGATTCACACAGGTCGCAAGCATCGAGAGTATAACCGTCAACGGGACTGATAACAGCGAGATAAGGATCGATGCCAGCAGCCAGTAGCCCCGCAGACCCGTATAAGTCGAGTTCTATGCTAAGCTCTGCGGCCAATTACATCCCTTCCTTCGATGCCAAAATGTTTTGCTGCATTCAGCAGATGCGCATCATTCGAATATACGATCCGGAACCCCGATTCGGCTGCGGTGGCCAGGTGAATAGCATCGGCCGCTCTCAGGAACACAGTCGCCTGAAGCTTTGCATACACATGGGCAATTCGGGAGAAAATTTCCTGGTCTTGTGCGAGCCACTGGAAAGCTCCCATCTCATCATGCGCCCGGAATTGCCGTAGCAAGGCGCCATAGGCGGCAGGCCGGATCGTCCCTTCACGCAACTTACGATGAAACGCCGCCATGGTCTCTACCTGGCCGTGGGCCGCGCATGCGACGTGGTCTGTGGCTGCGAGCGCGCGTACCGTTTCTGCTCCGACGTCTGCGTAATAGAGCCGAACTAGGTAGCTGGTATCGAAGTAGATCACAACATCTCGCGTTCGCGGTCTTCGCTGATCATCTGCGTGGAATCGGCTCCGCCCCGGAGATGCTTGCGTTGGGCGAGAAACGCGCGGGTGAACTTGGGATTGGCGAAGAAAGGCTTGGCCGGCAGAGGCTTCGCCGGAACAATCTTGGCGACCAGGCGACCGCGTTCGGTGACATGCACTTCCCCGGCTGCCGCCCGCCTTACCCAACGACCCGTGGCTTGGTGGAGCTCTCGAATCGTAATTGTCTTCATGTGACTCATTGTGTCACATTGCTATAAACGCCGTC
>DASPVG010000108.1:0-12649 GCA_035622455.1 Terriglobales bacterium | reverse complement strand
TTGGGATCGACGATTCAGTTCTTCATGAGCAAGGTCCAGCCCGGTCTCTCCGGAAGCTCGAGCTTGGCCTATTCCACGTATTTTGGCGGAGGCAACCCTTCGAACGGGGTGGCGGTCGGCGGTGGAATTGCCGTGGACGTCAACAACAACGTCTACATCACCGGAGGCACGAACTTCTTGCACGTTGGCATTGCCAGCGATTTCCCCATCCTCAATGCGTACCAGGGTTGCCTGGATACTCCCTCGTCTACCAGTACGACGGTCTGTCCGACGAACGTTACCGCTACCGATGCGTTCGCGGCTGAGTTCAATCCGAATGCCGTCACGGGCTCGCAACTTCTCTATTCGACGTACCTGGGCGGAACCGGCGATGATGTTGGCTACGGGATCGCTACCGATGGCACCAATGCCTATGTGACCGGCTCGACGGGCTCGCCGGATTTTCCGGTTACCGGTACCGGTGTGTATCAGAGCCTCTATGGCGGAGGCACGAGCGACGCATTCCTTGCGAAATTAGCCAATCCGGTCACGACGCCCGGAACGACTACCGGAAGCGGAACAACCGGAAGCAGTGGAACGACTTCGGGAAGTCAGACGCAGGGATTGGTCACCCTGGCCTACTCTACTTTCCTGGGTGGCTTGGACACCGATGTAGGACTGGCTGCAGCGGTCGACAGCAACCAGGGAGCGCGGGTTACGGGCTGGTCGAATTCGCCGAATATTCCCGAGCTCAACAATAATATCCAGGCGGGGTATGCGGGAGGGAACGATGCCTTTGTAGCCCGCATCGATACCACAGGTACCTCCTCGACCGCGCCAGGTCACTATTTCACCTATCTGGGCGGAACCGGCGCTGATTATGGCACCAGCATCGCCGTGGATCAGCAGGAAGCGAGTTACGCCGCGGGGGAGACCAATTCGTCGAACTTCCTGCAGCTCGCGATTCCACAAAATCCCCCCTTTCAACCTGCTCTCCATGGAGGCGTCGACGCATTTCTGAGCAAGCTAGGACCGACTCTGAGCCTGACCCTGACCGGCTCCAGTTCGCCTCCTTCCGTCGGGGTTGGTAATCAGGTCAGCTTCGTGTACACCGTGACCAATACCGGCGATCTGGCCAATAACATCGTCTTCAGCGATGTTTTGCCCACCTCGGGGGCTTCGTTTACCTCGGCCACCGTGAGCTCCGGAAGCTGTGGCAGTGCCACCGGAAACATCGTGAGCTGCACCATCGGAACTCTCAACTCGGGTGCCACTGCGACGGCAACTGTGATCTTGACCCCGGTGGCGGCCACGATCCCTTCGCTTACGGCACTGACCTTGGGGAACACCGGTTCAGTTACCGTCGTGGGATGCACCTCGTGCACCCAATCGATGACGCTCTCCACCGTGGTGAACGATTTCAATATCAGCGTATCGCCCACCTCGGCCACGGTTCCGGCAGGCGTGCCCGCAACCTATACGGTTACCATAACCCCGACTGGCAACATTCCGGAGAGCGTTTCCATCTCCTGCAGCTCCGGCCTGCCCACGGGCGCGACCTGCACCGAGGCCCCGACGTCACCGATTCCCAATCTCAGCAACGGTCCGATGAGCGTTGTGCTGGTGGTCAACACCACCACCCGCGTCACCACGACGACCGATCTCCTAAAACCTAGCGGGCCATGGTATCGAACGTGGCTGCCGATTTCCGGTTTGGCATTGCTCGGCCTGGGAATGGGCAAGTCGCGAACGCGCCCTTGGCTGCTGGGACTTCTCCTGAGTGCTTCGTTGTCGCTCGTCTTTTTCCAAGCTGGCTGCACGAAGTCATCGGTTACTACGACCAGCGGGACTCCGGCGGGTACCTACATCTTGACGGTCAGTGCGACTTCGGGCACGGCTTCGCGCAATGCCACGGTAAACCTAGTGGTGCAGTGAGCGGCAAGCAATCGAGGATTGAGAAAGCAGCCCAAGCCGCTTGGAAGTTCGCTACGGTTGAAACAGCGGATGGGACGGGATCGCCAGGGTTGGGTGTTAGGCGCCTGCGGACAATCGATGATGGCCCTTCTGCTCGGCAATCCCGTATTGCCGAATCTTGTATAGCAAAGCCTTGTAGCTGATCTTCAGCAGTGCTGCGGCTTGCTTGCGGTTCCAGTTGGTTTCCTCGAGAGCCTTGGCAATGGCTTCCGCTTCAGCTTCATCCTTTGCATTGCGCGCCAAAGACTTCAATCCTCCGCTTCCATTGCCGGGGGCCTGCGCCGCGGGACTGAACTGCGCGCCATGGCTGTCGCTTTGAGGCCGGAGTTCCTGGATCGCGAGCTTCTCATCGCCCAAAACCAGGTAGCGCTTCACGAAATTGCTGAGTTCGCGCAGATTGCCCGGCCAAGCATAGGCTAGACAGGCTTCGAGCATGTCGGGAGAAATGGGCAGCGGCGGCCGCGCATAGCGCTCCGAGAGTCTGGCCATGAAGTGCTTAAGCAGAAGCGGAATCTCTTCTTTGCGCTCCCGCAAGGGCGGCACATGGAGGGTGAATGCGTTGAGACGATAGTAAAGATCCTCTCTCAGCCGCTTGGACGCCAAGGCCTCGGGAATATTGACGTTGGTAGCCGCCAGGATGCGGACGTCTGCTTTGATGACCGAGCGGCTGCCTAATCTCGAGAATTGTCCATCCTGCAGGATGTGGAGCAGCTTGGCCTGAAGGGAAGTGGGCATTTCACCGATTTCGTCGAGCAAAATCGTTCCCTTGTTGCACAGTTCGAACTTGCCGGGTTTGGGGTGATTGGCGCCGGTGAAAGCTCCCGCTTCATAACCAAACAGCTCGCTCTCGAGCAGATCCGCAGGAACGGCAGCACAGTTTACCTTCAGGAAGGTGCGATGAGCGCGCGGCGAGAGCTTATGGATCAACCGCGCCATCACTTCTTTTCCCGTGCCGCTTTCCCCCAACATCAGCACCGGAATATCCACATTGGCCACGAGCGCCGCCTCCGAGCGTAGTTTCCGCATCGCAGGGCTGGCGGCGACGAAGAAGACATCGTCGGCAAGTTCTTCGACCTCTCCCGGACTATTCCGCTGATTGGCACCGAGGCACTGATCGATGACGGCGTCGAGCTCGGCCTTCTGAAACGGCTTGGTCAGGTAGTCGTAGGCTCCGAGGCGCATCGCCTGCACGACTTTGCGGGTGTCTCCCACGCAGGAAAGCATCACCACCCTCATGCCAGGTTGCAGCTGGCGCATTTGTTCGAGCGCCTGCAGGCCATCGATGCCCGGCATGAGCAGATCGAGCAAAACCAGGTCGGGGTGCAGACCCTTCTGGACCCGTTCAATCGCCTCTTGGCCGGTACTGGCGGTTTCGACCTTATACTCGTCCACTTCGAGCAAGGTGCGAATGTAGCGCAGCATTCCCGGTTCATCATCGACCAACAAAATGTGCGCCGTAGTCTTCATGCGCCGTTTCCCGAGGTGACCGGAATGGGAGGGTTCAGGGGCAAAATAAAGGAAAACTTCGACCCAGCTCCCGGTTCGCTCTCAACCCAAATCTTGCCGCCCATGCTGCCCATCAGCCGGCGGGCAATCGCCAGCCCAAGCCCCATACCGGATTGGCGCTCGGTGGTCGGCAGGCGGAAGAAATCGTCGAAAACCTCAATATGATACTCGGCCGGGATTCCCGGTCCGGTGTCGGCGACACTAATCTTGACCGAATTCGGTATGGCGCTGGCCTGGTGCCGGCGCTCGGTCAGAACCCCCGGCTGTTCCACCGTGCGCCGGTCCCACATGTAGGGCTCGGCATGCAGCCACACGGTGCCGCCGGAAGGAGTGAACTTCGATGCATTATCGAGCAGGTTCGAGATCACCCGCTGCACTTTGGCGGTGTCAAAAGCGAATTCGGTCAGCTTCTGATTGGGCAGGAAATACAGTGCCAAACCTCGTTCTTGGAAGGTGCGGGACCAGAGACGGCAAACTTCCGACAGACAAGCATTCAGGTCACCGGTCTCGAAATGCATTTTCATTTCCCCGGTTTCAAGAACGCTGTAACTTAGAAAATCTTGAATGAATTGCTGCAGCCGGCGTCCACTCGAACCCATATCCCTAATAACTTCTCTCTGGCGTTCATTGAGGGTGCCGAGCTTTTCGCTCTCGAGGAGTTCGATATAGCCATTCAGGATGGCAAGTGGGGTTTTCAGATCGTGAGCCGCGGAAGCCAGCGCATTGGTAGTTCGCTGCAGGCGTTCCCGCAGCTGTGCGTACTGCTGCAACAAATCCTCGCCGCTTACTGCGGGATCCGGGGCAGGCTCGGCAGTGGCTGGCGCGGGGCTCGAAGCCGAGTTCGAACCCGATGTGGCGTTACCGGTAGCACAGGAGTTTTGATACATAAGGGCCATGTTTGAATAGGCTTTTTTCCCATGCGAGGAGAGGGTATCACGCAGGTTTTAACTATGGAACGATGCTAAGCGAGACCCTCTCGTCTGTCAATTAAAATGCGCAGCGAAATACCACTCATGGGCAAAAGTGTGCAGTCGAAAGTACTCATTTCCCTAGCGGTTGATCCCGCTGTCGGGCAAAAAAAAACCAGGAAAACGGTGTCCGGCCCTGAGTTCCTCGCCTGATGCGCGCCCATACTTCGAGTTCTCGCGTAGCTATCGGCACGACCTCGTTTGAGCGCGGAAACTTTGGCCCCCAAGGTGCGGTAAAAGCGCATCACCTTTAGGAGTAGAGGGTGCTACTTTGCTCCGAAGAAGGGCAGCCCCAGAACGACGGAAATGGCAGCGTCTACCCCTGGCGATTCCTATCTTTGTCCGCGGCAAGGAGGGAAATGACAGGGAGTGGTTGGAGTTTGCTACCGCATTGAATGTTTCCGCGGGGGGAGCCCTGGTAGCCGTTCGCCGTTCCTTGCCGCTCTCCGCGCAGGTTTTGCTCGAGATTCCCAGCGCACCTCCGGTTGCGAACGCGGAATTGCCCAGGTTTTCCCGTAATTTGCAGGGGCGAGTCATGTGGAGGACCAATGCGCAGGGTTACCAACTGGCGGGGGTGAAATTTTCTCGCGCCCTGCTGCACTCAACCACCCGTGCGCTCATCGCAAGACGGAAAGTCGCTTCCCCAAAGTGAAAACTTTTACCCACCGGAAACCTGAGTGAAAGCCGGTTTTTCACCGCCTCGATACCCCATTCCCCGGCTTTCAGTTTCCTCGATAAGGCCATGAATCCAAAGCAAATGTAGGCAGTTTTCAGCTGGCTGAGTGAGCCCACCCGGCTTTGGTGGTCAGGGTGCACCTCGCATTCCGTCGAGGCTACCGTGGCGAACGAAGCAGTCAATCACTTCAACGCGTTGGTGCAGTCACTAGGTGAGTTTCCGCCTGAGCCTGTGGTCTTCGGCAACTCGGAGGCCATGCAGACGCTTCGGGCGCGCATGAACAAAGTTGCCAGCGCCAACGTTCCCGTGTTGATTCATGGCGAGAGCGGCACAGGCAAGGACATTATCGCGCGCATGATCCATGCGCTTTCTCCCTGGAAGACTGGTCCGTTCGTCAAAGTGAACTGCCCGGCGATCCCCGCGACCCTTCTCGAAAGCGAACTGTTCGGTTATGAAAAAGGTGCCTTTACTGGAGCCTACGGCACTAAGCCGGGCCGGGTAGAGCTGGCCCATCGAGGTTCGTTGTTCCTCGATGAGATCTCAGAACTGGATTTGGCGCTGCAATCGAAGCTTTTGCAATTGCTCCAGGATGGACAGTTCTGCCGCATTGGTGCCCAAGAGGACAAGAAGGTGGAGGTCAGGGTGGTGTGCGCCACCAACCGGCAGCTCGAAACTGAGATTGAAAACGGAACCTTCCGCCAGGATCTGTTCTATCGCATCAACGTAGTCAGTCTTCATCTCCCTCCCTTGCGCGAACGGAGGGGAGATATCGGCGGCCTGGTCAATTATTTCCTCGAGTACTACAACCACAAATACAACTGCCGGGCACGGGCTCTTTCCCCCGAGGTAATGGGCAGGCTGGAGAAATACCATTGGCCGGGCAACATCCGCGAATTAGAAAACCTGATGAAGCGCTACGTGATTCTCGGTGGTGAGGACGTAATCACGGCCGAGCTCGTGGCTCGGAATGGGCAGGAGTTTTTCAATCCCGAGATCAACCTGGACGGTCCCATTTCCTTGAAGAAGTTGACCCGACAGGCTACCCGCGAGTTGGAGCGCAAGGTCATCCTCAAAGTGCTGCAAGCCCATCACTGGAACCGCAAGCAAGCCGCCCGAGCCCTCAGCATCAGTTATCGTGCGCTGCTCTATAAGATTCGGGATGCCGGTCTTCCACCCAACCGGTCTTCGCGGCGATCGACCGAAGAAGCCGCGGGAAGGAGCGTTGTCGCCGGTTGATGCGGCCCCCCTTCCGCTTCTCGGGATGCGAAAGCTGCGCCATCCGAGGTTGACCGGACAAGAAATACTCGTGTAAGCTGAAAAAAAGTTGCTGCCTAGGAAGTGCTTCAAGTGACCCACTCTGCCACAACCTGGTTCACCGAAGGAGCGAATGGCTCGAGTGCGGGAGTTTCGCTTGGGCAGAATCCCCTGATGGTTCCGATTACGGGCACAATCCAGATTGGCATCGAGCCTAGCGGATGATGCAGCCGGCAAGAGTTCCACAAAGGGCCATCATCCCGAAAAGATGATGGCCTTTCGATTTTTAGGCAACGATCGACACGAGGTTGAACATGGACGAGCTCAGAGAAAAATTGCGAAAAGTACTGGCAGAACACCAGCGAGAGAGCGGTCTTCACATGGTCGGTGGCTGCGAGAGGCTGATTCAGCGCCTGTTCGAGGAGCTGCGGCCGGCGCCTCTAGGCCAGGGTGCTTCCGAGCGCGACCTCAGCGAGCCGAACCGAGCGTCCTTAGCCGGGGCCGGCCATTGGGAAGATCAAGCAAGGACCGACGGAGCGAGAGCAAACCAATGATTGTCATGAAGTTTGGGGGGACTTCGGTCGAGAATGGCGAAGCCATCGAGCGCGTGGCCGAGATTGTCGGTTCGCGCCTCGACGAGAAGCCGGTGGTAGTCGTCAGTGCCCTGGCTCGCGTGACCGATGCGCTGGTGACGGTGTCTCAGCTGGCGGCTTCCGGCGGGCTTGCCGAAGGCCTGCGTCTGCACCGCCAAATGCGGCAGCGGCACTTTGCCGTACTGGCTTCCTTGCGCAACGGCCGGGCAGAAACTGAGGTTCGTTCCCGGCTTCAGGCACTCTTCGATTCTCTCGAGGATGTGCTGCGCGGCGTTGCTGCTCTTGGTGAACTCTCTCCCCGCACGAGCGACAACCTCTTGTCGTTCGGGGAAGTGCTTTCCACCCACCTCGTCACTGCGGCCTTTCGGGCGCGGGGAATGGATGCGGTGCTGGTCGATTCTCGGCAGCTCATCGTGACCGATGCTTCCTACAATCGTGCGGTTCCGCAGGCGGAGGAAACCAACCGGCGGTTGCGTCAAACGTTGAAACCCTTGCTCGACGCCGGCCAGGTTCCGGTGATGGCAGGTTTCATTGCTGCCACCGCCGAAGGGATTCCGACCACCCTCGGCCGGGGGGGCTCGGATTTTTCCGCCGCCATTGTCGGAGCCGGCCTGGGTGCGCGCAAGATAGAGATTTGGACCGACGTCGAAGGAATGATGACCACCGATCCGCGAGTTTGTCCCGACGCGCGGCGCATCGACGTCATCGGATTCAACGAGGCCTCTGAACTCGCCTACTTCGGTGCCAAGGTCTTGCACCCCGCGACGGTGATTCCTGCGATCGAGAGGAATATCCCGCTTTACATTCTCAACTCACGGAATCCGGACTCGAAGGGCACCTGCATCCGCGCCCACGCCCGGCCGAGTAAGACCATACTCCGTTCGATCGCCGCCAAACGCGGGGTCAAAGTGATCAACGTTCGCTTGCCGCGAATCCGCTTGCCGCGAATCTTAGCGGCGCAGGGCTTTTTACACGCGGTATTTGAAGCCTTTGACCACCATGTTTGTCCCGCCGATTTGGTTTCCACCTCCGAGGTGAGTGTTTCGGTGGCGGTCGAGGCGTCCCGCGATCTTGACGGGCTGGTTCAGGACTTGAAGCGCCTGGGCAATGTGGAAGTCGAAAACAACAAAGCTATCATCTGCCTGGTGGGAGAAAAACTGCGCGGCCGGATCGGCGTCGCCGCAAGCGTATTCAACGTGCTCGCCTCCGCCGGCATCAACGTTCATATGATTTCCCAGGGGGCTTCGGAGATCAACATCAGCTTCGTCATCGAGGAGCGAGACATTCCCGAGGCGGTCCGGCACCTGCATTCTCATTTCTTTGCCGAGAGAGCAGGGGACCCGCCGTGGATCGCCAAGCAAGGATCCCGGAGAAAGGCTGTGCCGCGCCACACCAAGGTGAATCTTGCCAGCGCAACCCGGGCGGGATGATAGGGACGAAAATCGGAGAAGGTGAATCATGGGTTTCGAGTCACCCGCGGGCAGGAACGGCAAGCTGGTCGATTGCCCTCCGACACTGCGTTGTCTCACACTGGAATCCCGAGCTCGATTCCCCTGGCTTGCGCAAGACCGGCTTGGCTACCCGAGGTTAGCCTGAATCATGATCCGTACCGCCTTCCAGTCCGACAAGACCAAACTCGACCGGCCACAGGCTTTGAAGATCGCTCTGGTAGGCTTTGGAACCGTGGGAAGTGCTGTGGCACGGCTTCTCCATGCGCGCCGTGACGAGCCCGCGCTCGAGCTCACACATATTTGCAATCGCGACGTCCAGCGCAAGAAGGCGAGTTGGGTATCGGATCGGGTTTCGTGGACGGACGACATTCAGGAGGTTCTCCGGTCTGATGTCGCGGTGGTGGCAGAGCTGATCGGCGGTCTTCGTCCCGCCTACGATTGGGTCCGGCGGGCACTGGAAGCCGGTAAATCCGTGGTCACGGCGAATAAGCAGCTCATCGCGCGCCACGGGTCCGAGTTGATCGAACTGGCACGTCGGAACGGCCAGCAACTGGCCTTTGGCGCCTGCGTAGGCGGCGGTATTCCAGTCCTATCCGGGCTTTCGCAAGGCCTGGCGGGTGACCGGTTGTTCAAGATCAGCGGAATTCTGAACGGAACCTGCAATTACATTCTGACTCGCATCGAATCGGGCGTTTCCTTTGCGGATGCGCTCAAAGAGGCACAGGCGGCCGGCTTTGCCGAGGCCGATCCAACCGACGACATCGATGGTTTCGATGCCCGCGCCAAGCTCGCCATCCTGGTGTGGGTCGGTCTCAAGGCCCAGGTGCTGCCGGAGAATGTGTTGTGCCGTTCGATTCGCAACCTCTCCGTCATCGACTTCGAATACGCCCATGAGCTCGGCTGTACCATCCGGCAGGTTTCCCGGGCAGAGCTGCGCGACGGGAAACTGCTGCTTACGGTTGAGCCAACCCTGGTTTCACGCCATTCTCCGCTGGCTGCGGTCGAGGGAGGAGAGAACTTGATCGTCAGCACCGGCGAGTTCGGCGGAGAGACCGTGTTCTCGGGACTCGGTGCGGGCGGTAATCCAACCGCCGTGGCCGTGGTTTCTGACCTTCTGCAGATCGCGCGCTATCCTTTGCCTCAACCCGCGGAGTCCGACGGTGCCGTGGCCGCTCTCAGTGAGGTTAGTAGTGATTTTGAAACCCCCCAGTACCTGCGCCTGGTGGTGAAGGACAGCCCGGGGATCATTGCCGGACTGGCCGGCATTCTTTCCAAGCACGACATCAGCATCGACGCAGTTTTCCAGAAATCCGGTCATGACAAGGCGGCCTTGCCCTTTGTGATTACCCTCGAAGCCACCAAGAATAGCCGGGCGGAGGCCGCCCTGTCGGAAATCAAAAAATCTTCCTTCCTCATCGAGGCACCGCTCCGGATGCCCATTTTGCGCTAGGAAAAGACCCGCTCAGCCACGGTACTCGGTTCAGTCTGCCCAGCGCATCCGCTCGGCCAGGTGTTCGCTCGTGCGCAGCGAAAAGGCAAGAATCGACAGCACCGGGGGCTTGTCCGTGCCGTTCACAAAGACACTGGCGTCACACAAATACAGGTTGGGAATGTCGTGGGTTTGGCCAAATTGGTTGGTGACAAATTTCTTCGCGTCCTTGCCCATGCGACAGGTGCCGATTTCGTGCTGGCTGTAGCCGGGAAGCTGAGGTTCCTCGTCCACAGACTCCACCACTCCGCCACTGGCTCGGAGCACTTGCGCACAGGCATGCTTGGCATGCTCCCACATCTTTAACTCGTTTTCTCCCCAACGAAAATGAATACGCAACTTGGGAATGCCGAAGGAGTCCTTGGCTTCGGGATCAATGTCGACATAGTTTTTCGTGGAAGGCAGGGTCGGAATCTGCGCCATGAGGCTGACCGGGGTCGGATAGCGGCGTTTCATCTCCCGCTTGAACGACGCACCAAAGCCTTCGATGTCGTCATAGTAGGCGGGAAACTCCCAGCAGCCGCCATCCGGATACACGGAATAACCGCGAACAAAGCTTTCTTCCCGGGGGTGGTTCAGGTTCTGCCATCGCGGCATCCAGGCAATGGAGCTGTCGGAGACGTTATCGGGAAAGCTGGGTTGCCCGAGCAGCTGCGGCAAGTAACCGGAAACACCGGCATACATCTGGTCGCACAGGTTGCGCCCCAATTGGCCGCTCGAGTTGGCCAGGCCCTGGGGCCAGCGGGAAGATCGCGAGTTCAGCAGAATGCGGGTGGTTTCGAGACAGGAGGCAGCCACGACCACAGCCCGTCCCAGGACCTCATACTCTTGTCTGCTGGTGCGGTCGATGTAGGCCACGCCCGCTGCTTTTCCTTCGTCACTCAGGAGAACATTCTTGGCCACGGCGTTCGTCCGCAAATCGAGATTTCCACTGGCTTCCGCCTCCGGCAGAAGAAACCATGGAGTCGAGAAGAAGGCTCCCACCTCGCAGCCGCTGGTACAGTCTCCGCAGAAGTGGCAGGCAGGGTGGCCGGCGTGTTCGACCGTGAGCTGGGCGATGCGGTCGGGCAGATAGGGAATTCCGAGTTTGCGCGCTCCGGCTTGAAGAATCATGTCGAAGCAGCGCAGATTCATGGGAGGCAGATAACTGCCATCGGGATTGCTGGGACGGTGCTGCAGGGTGCTGGCCACGCCAATCATCTTCTCCACCCGGGTGTAATAAGGAGCCATCTCGTCGTAGGTCACCGGCCAATCGACGTCGACTCCATCGAGGGATGCCGCCTGAAAATCAATTTCCGCGTAGCGCGCCGCACTGCGTCCCCAGAAATTGGTCTTCCCTCCGACGGCGGAGCAGCGCGGCCACAGCCACTGTGTGCCCGGTGCGGTGGTATGCACCAGTTCGTGCTCCCAGGCCCCCGAGACATATTCGGTGTTCACAAAGTCCGGTTGCGACGGGATTCGGGTTTGGGGATCGCCGAAGCCGCGATATCTCATCTCCCAGGGCATGCGATGGTTGCGGAAGTCTTTTTGCGGGTCGAGCCGCCGGCCCGAGTTCACCGCGCAAACCTTGAGCCCGGCTTCTGACAGCGTCTTGATCGCCATGCCTCCGCCGGCTCCGGTTCCAATCACAATCACGTCGAAGATCTGTTGGGGCATCGGGATTTAGAACTGCGGAGGGGGAAGGTGACGGTGCTCAGGATCGTCCTGGTGAGGACAGGCAGGCGATTCCGCGTAGAACCTCAAGCCGGGGAAGTCCAATTCCTTGAGACCGACCTCACTGGTGTAGAAGCCCATGACCGTATATTCGCGCATCAGAGTGAAGAAACTACGGCCGCGTTCCTCGCCCGGACGGAATTTCTTCCGGTAGGCGAGCGGCTCGAGGATAGAGATTTGCTCGGCGGAAGCGAGCTCGAGAAACGGCCTGCCCGCGAGCTTCTTGCAGTGGGCGTTCAGCCATTCGAAACCGGCGCGGAAATTCCGCTGCAGATCGGGGTCTCTCGATGTCATCACGTCGATGAATTCAGCCACGCCTGCCTCGGCCGCCCCGGGGGTATCGTCGGTGGGAATGATGATCGAGGCCAACCGCTCCAGCAAAGCGTACTCTGCGGCGTTAAAAAACAAGGGCTGATAGACAGCAGGCTGGATCTGAGCCAGCGAGCTCGGCAGGGAACAGCCCGCAAAACTCCACTTGGAGAAAGCGGGGAAGGTTGCGGCTGCCGCGGCCATCGAAAGCATCCGCAGGATTTCGCGCCGTTCAACATTTTGACCTGCCATTGGGCCTCTAACCCGCATTTCTCGCAGGTGGCAAAGAGCCAGCTTGCGAACGGAAGTATAGATCGGCCGTTTGCCAGGACACAGTGTAACCAGAGCTGGTTCGCATTTGCATTACATTTTCGCGTCTCGTCTTGCTGGGTCTCAAGGACTCGCCAGATCGGGAACTGGTTAGAATTCGGGCACCACCGCCTTGGCTTCTTCGAGAGTCATCCGCTGTCTGTGCCGGTAGGCAAGATTGGCCATGTGGACGGCAATCGCCGACCGGTAACCAATTTCTACGGGGGCATTCGGGGTCTTCCGCGTGCGCACGCAATCAATCCAGTTGCCCATGTGGTCCTGATCCTTGCTCTTGCCGACCAAAGCGGCTCCGCGCGGGCGATTGACCTTCTCCGGATAGTATCGAATCGACTCTCCCTCTTCGCCATTCACCATGTCGGATTCCGACCATCCATGTTCAATCGTCCCGTCGCTTCCCAGGATGTGTT
>DASPVG010000107.1:0-11201 GCA_035622455.1 Terriglobales bacterium | reverse complement strand
GTCTCGGCCGCCGCCCGTAAGGCTTCGGCAAAACTTGGAGCACCGAAGGGAACGATCATGAACTCCTGAAAGTCCACGTTATTGTCGGCATGCTTTCCTCCATTGAGCACGTTGAGCATGGGCACCGGCAAGACGTATTCTTCGCGTGCAGCCAATTGCCGATAAAGAGGAACTTTCCGCTCCGCTGCGGCCGCCCTCGCTACCGCGAGCGAAACTCCCAAAATCGCGTTAGCGCCGAGCTTTGACTTGTTGGGTGTACCATCGAGGCCGATCAGTCGCTCATCGAGCGATTTCTGGTCGGCTGCATCCCAACCTTTCACTGCCGGCTGGATAACGCTGATCACGTTATGAATTGCCTTGAGGACACCCTTCCCGTTGTAACGTTTCTTATCTCCGTCGCGGAGCTCGACCGCCTCCCTGCTCCCAGTGGACGCCCCTGAGGGCACTTTGGCCACACCCATCGCCCCGGTATCGAGCATCACACTCACTTGAACGGTAGGGTTTCCGCGCGAATCTAGAATCTCCAGGGCATCGATGCTTTTTATGGTTGACATGCCTCTCCTTAAGCTATGTTATCGAGATCAGAATCGACGTCTTGAACCTGATTGCGTTGGGGAATGAAAAAAAACATGGGCATTCTGCCGGGCTCTCCCCCAAATAGCCATTCATGAGCATACCAATTCTTGGTCACGATCAAGAAGGCAACCCTGGGGTCACCAACCGCCGGTCGATGTGCCTTGCATCTGCTGTCTTGGGCAGCACTGGGATATGGCGCTCCTCGCCATAGATACCTCTGCCGGAACTAGAATAGAGTCTTCACCATGGTCAAGCGTGCACCAGCTCGACGGCGGCCTGGCAAAGCCAAACCTGGCTCCAAGGGCCTCGGGCCCGAGGAATGTCGGCTCGAGGAACTGGGAGGAGCGGCGGCCGAGGTAGCAAAGACCATTGAGCAAGCTAGAGGCAGCCTGGTGGGATTTTATAAGGAGCCGTTCGGCGGACACCCCGTGCTGCTCGCGATTTTGCCGATCGACGCGGTCGAGCCTACTCCATTTCAGCGAGATCTCTCCGACGCTCATCACAAACGTCTGGCCAACGTCATCGATAAGACCGGACGTTTCCTCGACCCCATCATCGCTGTCCGGGCACCGGGCAGCGGCTTCTGGACCCCGAATGGGAGACACCGTCTGGAGGCCATGCGTCGATTGGGAGCAAAATCCATTGCCGCCCTGGTGATCGCCGACCGCGAGGTCGCCTGGCAGATACTGGCCCTGAACACCGAGAAGGCCCATAACTTAAAGGAGCGATCGCTCGAAGTCATACGCATTTACCGCGGCCTCGTGGGGGAGGACGGATCGCGATCTGAATCCCAGTTTGCCTTTTACCTTGAGGAGGCGGCCCTAGTCACTCTCGGCGTCTGCTATGAGCGGGTGTCACGGTTTGGCGGCGGGGCCTATCATCCCATCCTGCGGCGGCTTGAAACCTTCACCGAAGAAGCGTTGCGGCAAGCGATTCGAGATCACGAGCGACGCGCTGCCATGGTTCTCGATCTGGAAGAAAAAGTCGTGGCCGTGGTGGGCAAGCTGAAGGACCGTGGGCTTGTCAGCCCCTACTTACGCTCGTTTGTGGTGGCGCGCATCAACCCCTTGCGCTGGATCAAAGGAGAGCCGCCTCCTCTCGAGGATGTCCTGAAGACCATGCGCGAACGCGCTACCAAGTTCAACGTTGACAGGATCAAACCCCAAGATCTCGCCGGGACGGCAGGGCCGGCCGACGAAGAAACCTGAGATTCGGCCGCTGAGAGCTGTAAAATGCATATCTTTTATGTTGTCCAGACAAATCTGTGCCCCTCGGGTGAGCAACCGAAAACATCTGCCCCGTCTTTTGCTTAACCTGGGAGTGCTGAGTACGTTGCCCTTGGCGCGGTTGCCGGGCCTGAACTCGGGTCTGCCCGAGCCTCCTACTTCAAACTGAGCGAAACACGCCGTATACTTCCCGACGCCCAGAAGTGGGAGGCTGACCAATTCCCCCACATCATGAGCGTTCTTGAGCTGAAGCGTGGCGGATTTCGTTACTGGGGCGGGTACGGGCTGAACGAGGGGCTCGGAATTGGCTTGGCCCGCAGCCACGACTTGAGGAACTGGAGCAAGTATGAGCAGAACCCTTTGGGGACGAATGCCCGTTGGCCCTCGGTGCTCGCTCCTCGGGATCCGAAGGGTAAGGACACGCTCTATTTCGCCGTCACTCGAGACTATGACACGCCGAGCAGCAGCATTGGATCTTAGAGGAGGTGGAAGCGTCACTACCGTGAGCAACTCGGGAATCAGGGTGGTCGTCAACCTGATTCAATATCTTGCGGTCGTTGGGGAAGGAGGCTCGTGCAAAGAAGGAAATTTTGCCGGCGGGGGCATCGGTCAGTCCTTGCCGTACTCATGCTCCTCGAGCTGGCGGGACTGACCCGATTCATTCCAGCCCAGATGGTGGACCACTCCGTTGTCGCTTCCCCTCGAAGCGCTTTTGCCACCTCCGCCGAGGAGCCGCAACGACTGGCGAGAGTCAGCTTGGATGGAACGTATTTCGTGCGTGACGGCAGGCGCTTTTTGCCGGTGGGTGCGCATTGGGTCCCTGCCAAAGCGGCCATGCAATGGCCGACACAATGGGATCCCAAGGACATTGAAGCCGACTTCGCCAAGATGCATGAACTCGGGTACAGCCTCGTGCGCTTCGACATGTTGTGGGCCTGGTTTGAGCCGCGCCCGGGTGATTACAATCCTCAGGCCTTCGAGCAGCTCGATTACTTGGTGTCGCTCGCTCACAAGTATCAGATCTACCTTCACCCCAGTCTGTTTATCGGCGGCGAAGTAGGCGAAGCCTATTGGGATGTGCCCTGGCGGCATGGAAGACATCCGCATGCTGATCCGGAGATGTTGCGCCTGGAAAGCAATCTTGCCGCAGAGTTCGGTCGTCGCTATGCCAATGAGAATGCAATCATCGCATGGGACCTGACTGATGAGCCTCCATTCTGGATCGTGGATGAGCAGACGACAGATGCCATGGCGATCAACTGGACCCATTTGATCGTTGACGGAATTCGACGCTACGATAAGCTTCACCCGATCGTGGTTGGCACCAGTGGGCAAGAACTCAGCCACGGCCCATTTCGGGCCGACAACATTGCTCCTTTTGTCGATTTCTTCAGTGTTCACCCCTTCACCCTCTATGCTCCGGAGCTGTTTCCTGACCCCCTGCTCTCCGCACGGGGCACCTACGGAGCCGCCTTTGAGATTGCACTGTCGAACGGTGCGGGCCATCCCGTGATGATCCATGAAATGGGAGCATCGACCGCCCAGTTTTCTCCCGAGAGGGTGGCGGCCTATGATCGTGCGCAGATGTACTCCGGGCTGGGCGCGGGCAGCATCGGGGTCGATCTCTGGTGCTACACCGACGCCTCCCCCGAGCAATTCCATAAGGTCCCCTACCTGCGAACTCCGCAAGAAACTGGCTGGGGCATGACCACCTGGGACCGACAGGACAAACCGCTGGCCCGGGAGTTCAAGAAGTTTTCCCGGATCGTTGGGCGTCTTGATCTCGGCGGGCTCTCGCCCGCAGCGGCCGAGGTTGGCATCCTCCTCCCGGATGAATGGGCGAAGCCGCACGGCGATTTTTCCCGCTTCGGTTTGACTGGTCCAGCCATGATTCCCTACGTTTCGACAAACGACGGCGATGCCTTTGCGGGACGACCGCCCAGCGCGAGTAGCGCCAACGAGTGGCTGATGGGCTCAGCCCTCATCTCTTTCATCCTGGCGCGTCAGGCGGGTCTCAAAGCGGATTTCCCGCGCGAATATGATGCCTGGGCAAAACGTCCCATGCTTTTCCTGCCCTCGCCCCTCACCAGTACGGGGGATGCTTTCCTCGTCCACGTGCACTCCGACTTCTATCAGAAGGCGACGAAATATGTGGAAGAGGGTGGATTTCTCTATGCCTCGGTTGCCTCCGATGCTGCAATTCCCGAAATGGCTTCTCTTTTTGGAGCCCGGCTGGTGGATCGTGCTCCGAGCTCGGAGGTCACGGTGAAATTCGTCGCACCCTTTGGCGATTTCAACTCAGGGGATACTCTCCACTACACCGTCCCGACCTCTTCAATCGAGTCCTGGGGTTCTTTGCTGGAGGTCGGCAGCGGTAAGGTGATCGCCGTCGATCAGGATGGCCACCCTGCGCTGGTCACCAATACTCTAGGCTCGGGCAAGACCCTGTTGAGTGCCTATCCGCTTGAACACTACCTGGCCTCGGTACCGGCCGTGTTTGACCAGCCCGAAAACACCCACCGGATCTATCGAGCGTTTCGAGACTGGGCTGGCATCAAACCTTGGTTTCAAACCGACCAGGCTGCGGTCGAAATCTCCGTGCTGCGCGGGGAAAGTCGCGGCTACCTCGTTTTGGTCAATCACAGTGCAAGGGTAGAAAACTGCACGGTCTTCGCCACCCCGTCCCTGCGTACGCTCAGCCGCATCGGCCCCGATTCTGCCGAACGAATCCCGCTCGGAAAAGCGGGCTGGAAGATCGAGATCGGACCCTATGACGGCGCGATTCTGGAATGGAAACAATGATCGAGAGCAAGCAGGCAAAGGACGGGTTGATCGCAGCCGTTGATATTGGAGGCACAAAGATCGCCGTCGGCATGATCGACGACAACGGATCGGTTCACTCGCGGGTGGAGGGCCCGACCGATCCCGATCGAGGCTATCCGAGCGCACTCGATCGACTCACCGGAATGTTGCGGGAAGCTGCCGGCATCGCGGAATGTGAAATTGCGGGGATCGGCATTGGATCTACCGGTCCGGTCGATCCGCTGACCGGGAAGTTCGGCAATGTGAACTTTTTCCCCAGCTGGGAAGGCGAGAATCCGGTGCGGGATTTGGAACACCGGTTTCGCGTATCGGCGGCCATCGAAAACGATGCCGACGCCGCTGCGCTGGGGGAAGCAGTGTGGGGTGCGGGCAAAAACAAACGCAGACTGATCTATGTCACCGTAGGAACCGGCATCGGTGCTGGACTCGTGTTCGATGGCGAACTCTATCGCGGTGTCGACCAAGCGCATCCCGAGATTGGGCACCACATGGTCGATTCCTCCGGTCCACCCTGCAGCTGCGGCTTTCATGGCTGCTGGGAGTCCGTGGCAGCGGGCCCGGCCATGGTTGCGTGGTTCCGCGCCCATCGGCCGGCGGAGTACCCCGGGTTTGAAACTTTTACCGCCAAACGAATCTGCGAGTTGGCACGTGCGGGAGATGAGCTTGCACGGCAGGCGGTGGAGCGCGAAACCCAATATCTCGGACTCGGCCTGGCCAACCTGATCACGTTGTTCGCTCCCGATGCCATTGTGCTCGGGGGCAGCGTGATGAAGAGTTCTGACTTGTTCCTCCCCGGAATCCGGAAGCTGATTGGACAGTGCTGTCAGTATGTTCCCTGGGAGAGAACCGAGTTGGCGTTGGCCTCTCTCGGCGATGACGCCAATCTGATCGGAGCTGCCAGAGTGTGGTATCACCGCTTCCGAAGTAAAGGAAACTCGCGTGCCTGATCTGAGGATCATCGAAGGCCACTACGTGCGCGACATCCTCGATCAGCCCGCGGCCCTGCGAAATACCCTCGCCAACCTCGATCCCACCAAAAACCTGCGCCGGTTGGCCGTGAAACTGAACCGAGGCCAATTCCAGCGCGTTGTACTGACGGGCATGGGTTCGTCCTTCCACGTCTTACATCCCCTCAACCTTCGACTCGTCGCCGCCGGCTTCACGCCCATTCTCGTCGAGACCTCCGAGTTGATTCATTACCAGAATCCATTCCTCGATCGGAAGACGCTCGTGGTCGCGGTGTCCCAGTCGGGCAAGAGCGCCGAAATGATGAGAATGCTCGAGATGAATCGCAGGCACTCACCGATCATTGCCGTCACCAACAGTCCGCGAAGCCCGCTGGCGAGGGGCTCGCATGCAGCCCTGCTGACTCGGGCAGGAAAAGAGTTCTCCGTGTCCTGCAAGACCTATCTCACGGCACTGCTGGCTCTTAAGTGGCTGGGGGATGTTTTGTGCGGGAACAACCTTCGGAGAACGCGCCAGGAGTTGGGGGATGCACCGACGGTTGTCGCGTGCTATCTGACCAACTGGAAGGAGAGCGTTCGTACCTTCGCCGGTCAGCTTACAGGGATGCGGAATTTGTTTCTGGTTGGTCGGGGCGCCTCCTTGGCCGCCGTAGGCACGGGCGCTCTGATCATCAAGGAATCCGCGCATTTTCACGCCGAGGGCATGAGCAGTGCCGCCTTCCGCCATGGCCCGTGCGAGATGCTCAGCCGCGAAACTTTTGTTCTGGTCTTTGCCGGTGATCCCAAAACTGAGGAATTGAATTACCGACTCTGGCAGGACATTCGGGAAAAGAACGGAAAAGCGGAAATCGTGGGCGCGACAGCCTCCGGCTTGCCATACTGCCTGCCAGCAAGCCCGCCTTCCCTCCTGCCCATCCTCGAAATTCTTCCGGTGCAGATGATCACCTTGGCCCTGGCCGCCTGCCGCGGCCGTGAAGCGGGCAGATTCGAGCTAGCTTCGAAGGTCACTACGGAGGAATAGAACTCGGAGAAACGACGGCAGCGATCGGCTGCTGGGCTTCGCTCGAGCAATCCTTGGAAACATTCAAGCTTCGCCACTCGCAAGCACCTCGCCTTGCCGCCGGAAACAGACACGGATGAAAACGACGACGTGGTTCACAGAAGGCCCGATCGATCTCGCTTAAAGGAAGCCAAGGCGGAGAAGGTTCCTACCCGCTCTGGAAGGCCTTGGCAATGGCTACGAGAAGGGCCGATGAGTTTTGGTCGGCTAGCCCTCGAGATTTTTCTACAAAATCGGTCGCGCCTTCGGCCATGATTTTTTTCCGGTTCATCTCCGAAAGGCTGGTCAACACGATGACTGGAAGACGCTGGGTGGACGGATTCTTGCGCAGAGTTTGAAGCACTTCGACCCCGGAGACCTTGGGCAGCATCATGTCGAGCACCAACAGATCGGGGGTATGACTCTGAACGATCTTCAGGCCTTCTTCGCCGTCTGCCGCGGTCAAGACTTCGTAGCCTGCTTTGGCGAGCATCTTGGCATTGGCCATGCGCAGCAATTTACTGTCATCAATCACCAGTATCTTCTTCATGTCGGTTCAGTTTCCCAAACCAGAACAAGAATGGCAAGCAATTTGAACAATGTTCAAAACTGTCGGAGGAAGGCGTGGAGAGTGCAAACCGAAGGAAGACTGATGTTGGGTACTAAAGTACCGGCTCGGATTCGTATCCGAGGCAACACCTGCCCGCTATACTAACTGCGGGTCCAAATCTTTCGTTGGCTTGACTGGAGCGACGTGCGCTGCAGTGCTAGCTTGGCGTGTCCCAACGTGCCAGTCTCAAGCCACACGCACCTGAGGAGGGGGCCCACTCTTGATGCCGGGAATCCATAATGGCGACCATCCCCCTACCGTCGCCCGAGCAGGGTGCCGCCTTCCCATTCCGGGAAGCCCCCGCCAGCGCGGAGAAAGCTGGTTTCGTTCACCTCGGCGCCCGGTTCTGTGCAGTCTGCTCCTTGTCGAATGTCTTGCCCAAGCTTCCTGTGGGTTCCACTCGCAAACCCTGCTGTCGACGGTGATCAAGCATTTCCCGTGGCTGATGGTGGGTTTGTGTTCCGGGCTCGTGATCCCCGCGGCATGGCAACGACTCCGGCTCCGCTGGATACGCCAGACCGCCGGGACACGGAAAGAGCTGTTTCGACTGGTTGCTGAAAACGCGGCGGATATGATCGCGCTGGTCGACACCAAGGGCAGAAGCCTGTACAACAACCCTGCCTACCTGCGAGTTCTCGGCTATTCTCCCACCGAGCTCGAAGAGACATCCGCCCTCGAGCAGGTTCACCCGGAAGACCGCTTCAGTGTTATGGAGGCGGCGCGAGAAGCCCGCGACGGCGCAACCGAAAGAAGACTCGAATATCGCATCCGCCATAAGAGCGGCAGCTGGCGCGTTCTCGAATCAACCGCCAGCGCAATCCGGAATGCCAAAGGAGAGGTGCAAGAGATCGTTATCGTGACGCGCGACATCACGGATCGAAAACGAGCCCAAGAAAAACTCGAATACAACACCTTTCACGACCCTCTGACCGGCTTCCCTAAACGCAATCTGTTCGTGGACCGGCTGCAACACTGCTGGCTTCGAGCGCGACGGAATCCAGCCTACAAGTATGCGGTTCTGTTTGTCGACGTTGATGGTTTCAAGGTGTTCAACGACTCGATGGGTCACGAAGGGGGCGACCAACTGATTATCGAGATCGGTCGCCGCCTTTCCGCCTGTCTGCGCTACGACGATACGGTCACTCTTCCCAAGGGAAAGCGACGGATCGGTGATCAGGTTTTGTCGAGGCTGGGAGGGGATGAATTCACCATTCTGCTGGACGGATTGCGGGATCCGAGTGATGCCATGCGTGTGGCCAAGCGGATCCAGGCGGCCATGGCGAAACCGTTCCAGATCGCCGGGCGAGGCATCTTCACCTCCGCGAGCATAGGCATCGCCCTCAGCACCACGCCCCACGAGCGGCCCGAGGACTTACTGCGGGATGCCGACATTGCCATGCGCCGCGCCAAGGCCCTGGGAAAATCACGCTGCCAGCTTTTCGACGCCGAGATGCATACCCGAGCCGTGAACCGGCTCAAGCTCGAATCGGAACTGCGCATAGCCTTGGAGGAGAACCAGCTTCGTCTGCACTATCAGCCCATTGTGCAGGTGGAAACCGGAGAGATCGTAGGCTTCGAGGCTCTGCTGCGGTGGCAACATCCTGAGCACGGTCTGCTTGCCCCGGACAAGTTTATCGAGATTGCAGAAAGTACCGGCCTTATCGTCCCCATCGGCCGATGGGTGCTCGACTCGGCGTGCCAGCAGATTCGATCCTGGCAGTCGATGTTTCCATCTGATCCGCTCCTCAGCATCAGCGTCAACGTTTCGGCCAAGCAGTTTACCCATACGACCCTGGTCAGTGATGCCCGCACGATCATTCGCAAGACGGAGATAGAACCGAGCAGGCTGCAGTTAGAGGTCACAGAAAGCATGGCGATGGCGGATCCCGATTTAACCGATCGTGTTCTCGTGCAGTTGAAAGATCTGGGAATTCAAATCGTCATCGACGACTTTGGAACCGGACACTCCTCGCTGAGCCGGCTGCGGCGCTTTCCCGTCGACGTGATAAAAATCGATCGATCCTTCGTCCATAATATGCATGACGATCACGTCAACCGTGACATCGTGCATCTGATCCTTACCTTGGCACAGAATCTGAACCTGAAGGTAATCGCCGAAGGGATTGAATCGTCCGCCCATGTTCTTCAGCTCAAACAACTGAATTGCCAACTGGGACAAGGCTATTTCTTCTCCCCCCCACTTGAGGCCGATGCGGCCCAGCAGTTGCTGGCGAACAGCAGCGGCCGGCGCGACCGAGCAAATCGGCTCCCCGCTCCAATCGCGCGTCGAGCATCGGCCGGCACAGAGACATAGAGCGATTGTCCCCGGACCTTTCCGCGCTGTCGCTCGCGATACGCGCGAGTCGAGTGAACGCTCCCGCAGACTTTAGTATGGAATTTTGTTCGGTCTCTCCCGCCAGGCCCGGAAGGCTACGAGCGCCTGCTCGCGCATCATCTGAACCATCGGAATCGCACGCCGTTCCCGCGGTTGTGCCAATTGATGCTGGATGAAGGAGTCATCGAAGCCGACCTCGGAGGCGTCGGCGGCAAAGTTGGCGAAATAAACGCGCGCGAGTCGAGCCCAGTAGATTGCTCCCAGGCACATCGGGCAGGGTTCACAAGAGCTATACAGTTCGCAGTCTTTGAGCTCGAAGACGCCCAGCGTGGCGCAGGCTTGGCGGATGGCCACCACCTCGGCATGCGCCGTCGGGTCGGGGATAGCAGTAACGCGATTGACCCCCTCGGCGACGATCGTGCTGTTCTTCACCACTACGGCACCAAACGGGCCTCCCTGGTCGCGGAGAACGTTGTCGAGGGAGAGCTGAATAGCACGAGCCATGAAAGGATTGTCCATGTGAGACGCCCAGTTTCGTGCCTAGCCGATCGTGAATGACGGATGGCGGCACCCGCGAGTGTACGCCCAAATCGGTTCCAAGGGGGCTCGATCCAAGCCGCTCGCGAAGCTCTTTCCCATCCGGGAAAATTCTCAATAGAAAAGATACTTGCGCCACTTGTCATCGGAGCGTCCCATGAGACGCATGATGTGACGGCTGGTGTGAAGATTGAACGCCCGCGGCTCCCGCATCAGCTTCATTCCCGCCTCACCAGGAAGCTGGTTTCCCTTGCGGCGATTGCAGGGATGACAGCAGGCCACCAAGTTTTCCCAGGTTGAAGTCCCGGCCCGCGAACGGGGTACCACATGATCGAGGGTTAAGTCGCTGGACGGCAGCACTTCGGCGCAATACTGGCAGGTGTTGCGGTCACGCAGCAGAATGTTCTTCCGCGAAAGAGCCCGCGTCTGGTGGGGAATACGTCGATACTCGAGCAGCCGGATTACGGACGGCAATCGAATGGCCAGACGAGCGGCATGCAAGAAGTGGCCGTTTTCTTCTTCTGCGATCGCCGCACCTTTGAGAACCAGCACAATGGCACGCCTTGCGGCGCACACATTGATGGGCTCGTAGGAGGCATTCAGCACCAGCACGGGCGCATGAAGGACGGGCCCGCTGACATCCCCGGACCCTCCGGCCGGGATCGAAACCGCCGTCCGCTCCAGCGTATTCGGCGAATTGTGCCACTTTCCTGACATTTCTGTCTCTTAAGCTTCCGGCGTCCTTACCGATGCTGTCCCCCATCGACTCTGGCCTGGAAACCCCCGGTTCTCGGGGGCGCGTCCGAGCGCAAGCACATAACCTTTTAGATGCCGGGACTGTGGCGAAAAGCGGGCGCGCGGTCCTAACCCTGCGAACGCACGGCAGTTCGCAGCATGAGAATCTTGCGGAAGACGAGCATCCGAACGGAGACACGGCGACAACAGCGGAATCGACGCGCCGGCGCGACCTCGATTGCCGCCAAAGCTGGAGGGCTGTGGAACCTTGCTACCCGTGAGCCGAGTTGGGTTACTGCAACTGCTGAAGACACCCCTCCCTCGCTCGACCTGCGATGGAGGCTCCGGGCCGGGC
>DASPVG010000106.1:0-10764 GCA_035622455.1 Terriglobales bacterium | reverse complement strand
GGCTCGTAGACGATCACATCGTTCGCTTCGCTCTGCGCCGGGAAATACCCGTACACCGCCTTCGCCTCGAACCATCGACTGCGAATGACCTCCTCCTCGAGTTGTTTCCTGATCGGCCGGAACTTTTCCTCCACCAGGCGGAGGTAATCCTCCTGCGATGCCGTCTTCAATTGCCACTGATTCTTGTAGAGCGCCGTTTCGTTGATGTAAGGAAAGATCTCGCGCAAGTCAAAGTCCGTGCGCACACGTACGCCCCAGAAGGGAGCGACGGGGATGTTCGGCGCATCCGCGACGACCGGGCTGCGCTCGGTGAACACGGGCCCGGTTTCTTCGTCGACGGCCGCGGCCTTCGAATATTCCTTGACCGTCCGACCCTCCTCCAGCCGAGTTTGCCGACGGCCGTCTGGCGTCGATAAGTCTTCCATGAGGTGCAGGCCGCTAAAGGCGTCGTCGGCGTAGAAAACCGCGCTCGAGTATTCCCGCCGCAAATCGTCCTCGACGTATTTGCGGGTCAGCGCCGCGCCGCCACAGATCACGGGAAAGTGCAGCTGCTGCCGCTCGAGATCCTGAATGACATATTTCATCTCGAGAGTGGACTTCACCAGCAACCCGCTCAAGCCGATCGCATCCGCCTTGTGCTCGAGCGCCGCCTTAATGATCGTGTCCCCGGGCTGTTTAATGCCCAGGTTGACCACGCGGAACCCGTTATTGGTGAGAATGATGTCTACCAGGTTTTTGCCAATATCGTGGACATCGCCCTTGACCGTGGCCAGCACGATCGTGCCCTTCTGGGAACCTGTCTTTTTCTCCATCTTCGGCTCGAGATAAGCGACCGCCTGCTTCATCACCGACGCGGAGTCGAGCACCGAAGGCAGCTGCATCTTGCGCGCCCCGAACAAGTCCCCGACCGTTTTCATACCATCGAGAAGTACTGTGTTGATCAGGTCGAGCGGCGTGTATTGGGCGAGTGCTTCTTCGAGCAGCTGCTCCAGGGTTCTCCGATGCTCCCCGTCACCGACGGCTTTTTCCCCCTGGATGATGGCAAATTTCAGCTTGTCCTCGACCGCAAGGGTCTCGACGTGTGCGGTGGTCGCCGCCTCCGCCTTGCCCTTCGTCCCGGCAAAGTGCTCCATATAGCGCTGCAACGGATCGCCATCCGCGGGGTCGCGGTAAATCAGCTTGCGCGCCAGCTCAACCTCTTCGTGCGGAATCTTGTACAAGGGGTAGACCTTGGAGTAGTTGACAATGGCCATGTCAAGCCCATGGTCCACCGCCTCGTGGAGGAACACCGAGTTCAGAACCCGCCGCGGATATACGTCCAGGCCAAAGGAAATATTGCTCACCCCAAGAATGGTTTTCACCGCCGGCAGTTCGCTTTTGATCCGCTTGATGGCCTGGAGCGTCTCGATTCCCGCCGTGCGATATTCTTCCTGTCCGGTCGAAATCGGCAGGGTGAGCGCATCAAAAATCAGATCGACGGGACGAACCCCGTATTTTTGGGTGGCCAGCTCATAAATACGCTTGGCGATTGCGGTTTTCTTCTCCGCCGTCAACGCCATGCCCTCCTCGTCGATGGTCAGCGCGATCACGGCTGCACCGAAGCGCTTGGCCATGGGCAACACCTTGGCGGTACGCTTCTCGCCATCTTCGAGGTTGATCGAGTTGATGATGGGTTTTCCCGGAATGCGCTTCAACGCTTCTTCGACGACGTCGGCCTCGGTCGAATCCACCAGGATCGGGGCGGGAACACGCGTGGCGACTTTCTCGAGAATGGAAGTGATGTAGTCCTTTTCATCCTCCCCGACGATCGCGCAACAGAGGTCTAGCATGTGGGACCCCTGGGCGACCAGCTTCTTCGCCAGCGCGAGGATGTCGTCGTACTTCTTGCCGCGAACCAGATTGCGGAAGTGCTCGACCCGGGTGGTCGTGTTCATCTCTTCCGCCACGATCAGCGGTTTGGGTTCGAGGTCAAGCGGAACCATGGTGTAGGCGCTGGCCGCCGCCGCCACAGGGTTCACCTCCCGCTTCGCCGGTTCCAGGCCGCCCACGGTTTCGACTACGGCTTTTAAGTGTTCGGGGGTAGTTCCGCAGCAACCTCCCACGATGCGAACGCCATAGTCTTTGACAAAGTGTTTGTGATAGCTGGCGAGTTCCTCCGGCCTGAGTTTGTAGACCGCCCGGCCGCCTTCGTTCTGCGGTAGCCCAGCATTGGGCAGGACCGAGACCTGTTTGGTCGAATTCGCGCCCAGGTAGCGCACGGCGTCATTCATCTCCGCCGGGCCGGTCGCGCAGTTCAGCCCGATTACATCCACGTCGAACGGTTCAAGCGCCGTGAGCGCAGCCCCGATTTCCGTACCCAGCAGCATAGTTCCGGTGGCTTCGAGGGTTACTTGCACGGTGACTGGGATCCGCTTGCCGGCTTTCGCGATGGCATCAAACACGCCCACCAGGGCGGCTTTAGCCTGGAGAAGATCTTGCGAGGTCTCAATCAAGAGAACGTCCACCCCACCCTCGATCAAGGCCTGAGCCTGCTCGAGGTAGACGGAGACCATGTCGTCGAAGCGGATGTGCCCGAGAGATGGCAGCTTGGTGGTGGGCCCGATCGAACCGGCTACAAATCGGGGCTTGTCCCGGGTGGAGAACTGCTCGGCCACTTCGCGGGCGATCTTGACCGCGGCCAGATTGATTTCCGCGACTTTGTCGGCGAGATCGTATTCGCCGAGCACCACGCGGGTGGCGCCGAAGGTATCCGTTTCAACCACATCGCAGCCGACCGAGAGAAAACTGGCGTGAATGTCGCGAATGATGTCGGGACGGCTCAAGACCAGGAGTTCGTTGCAACCCTCTTTCCCCCAAAAGTCATCCGCAGTGGGATTGCGAAACTGGATGTTCGTGCCCATGGCGCCGTCATAGATCACGACGCGCTCGGCAAGGGTTTTGAGAAAACGAGACATGTTCTTTGTAGTGGACTCCCCGGTCGCCTGCCGTGTCCTTCCCCGCGAAAGAACCAGCGCGGCTGAGCGTGGCTCTATGCGCAAAACGCCGGCTCACCTTGGGAGGCCGGCGTCAAAAATCCATTCCCAATGATCCACGGTCAGCTGCCGGGTACCGGCACGGCCGGTGCGCCTTCCGCCACTTCTGCTTGATTGAAAACGGCGTTGGCTCCCAGGTGAGCGGGCCAGGCTGCGAGCAGCTGCTCTTTGCGATAGATCAAGTTCGTGGCATTGAACGATGCAATTTCAAATCCATGTCCATGGGTAATCGCATCCGTTGGGCACGCCTCGACGCAGTATCCGCAGAAAATACAGCGGTTGTAGTCGATGTTGTACACCCGCGCATAGCGCTCGGCCCCACTGACGCGATGCTCGGAGGTGTTTTCGGCCGCCTCGATATAGATGCAGTTCGAAGGGCATGCCGCCGCACAAAGAAAACAGGCCACGCACTTCTCCAGGCCGTTCTCGTCGCGCTGCAGGACATGCACCCCCCGAAAACGTTGCTGGAACTTGGCTCCTCGCAAAGGCCCCGGCCCGTCTGGATAGTTCTCCACCTGGGTGGGCTCAAACATCTCGCGGAAGGTGATGCTCATGCCCTTCGCAATCGCGGCAATACCTCGTAGAAACGACATGCTTTGACTAGTATACCGGACATCCGGCCACGAACCACGCCCCCCAGGCCGCGGCCGGCAAGCGGGGACGGCCCTCATCCGGACCCCAATCAGGTAAGATACTTCCGCTGCTTGGCCGGCGAAGATGAACCGCGAATACCACAAGGGATACAGTCAGGAGCTCAATCGCGACATTGAGGCGCTGGTCTTCGGGCACTCCGGGACCCCACTTCTGGTTTTCCCCAGCTCGATGGGACGATTCTTTGAGTACGAGGATCGGGGAATGATCGGCGTGCTCGCGGCCAAAATCGAACAGGGGGAATTGCAGCTCTTTTGCCCGGATGCGGTCGATTTGGAGAGCTGGTACAACCAAAGCATCCATCCCCGACAACGCGTCTTGCGCCACCTCCAATATGAACGCTTCCTGTTGCATGAATTTCTCCCCTTTCTGCGGCGGAAAAACCAGACCCCGCAGCTGGCGGTGACCGGCTGCAGTTTCGGGGGATACCACGCGGTGAATTTCTCTTTGAAACATCCCGATCTGGTGACCCATTGTGTCAGCATGAGCGGGTCGTTCGACATCCATCAGTTTCTCGACGGCTATTACGATGATGATTGCTATTTCAATAGTCCGCAGGATTTCCTGCTGAACCTGACCGACGATTGGTTCTTAAGCCGCTACCGCCAGATGAAGATCGTGCTCGGATCGGCGGATTGGGACATGTGTCTCGACCAGAACATAAAGCTTTCGGAAAAGCTGAACCAGAAATCCGTGCCCCATTGGCTGGACGTATGGGGGAATCACTCCCGGCATGACTGGCCGTTGTGGCTGGGAATGGCGGGCAAGTACTTCTAGCCTTCGAGCGCCCGGGCTTGAGTTTTAGATTTTCCTCGAGGGATGAGAGATTTCGAAAGTGGAGAATGCCTTGTGAAGAAAATCGGAATTCTATTTGGCATGGAAAATACCTTCCCACCGGCGGTCGTCGAAAGGATTAACGCCAGGAAAGTGGATGGCGTAACCGCAGAATTCGTCAAAGTGGGCGCGGTGAAGATGGTCGAACCGAGTCCCTACCGCGTCATCATCGACCGCATTTCGCAGGACATTCCTTTTTACCGAGCGTACTTGAAGAACGCGACACTGAGCGGAACCATTGTCGTGAACAACCCGTTCTGGTGGACGGCGGATGACAAATTCTTCAACTATTCGCTGGCCACGAAACTGGGCGTGGCCATTCCGCCGACGGTCCTTTTGCCTCATAACCAGCATCCCGAGGGCACGACCGAACAGTCGATGCGCAATCTGATCTACCCCCTGAATTGGGAAGAGATTTTTGCCTATGTCGGCTTCCCTGCATTCTTAAAGCCCTATTCCGGCGGGGGATGGAAGCACGTATACAAGGTACATTCGCCCGACGAGTTCTTTCGGCATTACAACCAGACGGGCGACCTGTGCATGACGCTGCAGCGCGGCGTCGAGTTCGAGGAATACTATCGCTGCTATGTCGTAGGGCAGGAAAAAGTGCACGTGATGAAATACAACCCCAAGGCTCCCTTCCATGAGCGCTATGTGAAGGGGAATCCCCCGCCCTCGAGCCGCAAGCTTGAGGAGCGAATCGTCACGGGTGCGCGGGAACTTTGCCGCGCCCTTGGCTATGACTTCAATACCGTGGAGTTTGCCGTCGAAGGCGGGGTTCCCTACGCCATCGACTTCATGAACCCGGCGCCCGACGCGGATGTGAACTCGGTGGGGCGGGACAACTTTGAATGGGTCGTGAACGCCATCGCCGACCTGGCCATCGCCAAGGCGAGGAGCAGCGAAAACCCGGCACGGGAGCTGCGCTGGTCGGCATTTTTGGCGGGTCCCGAGCGGGTGGCTCCGCCCGCGACAACGGCCCGAAAGCACAGGTCCTCGCCGACGAAGAAACAGGAGTCCTAAGACCCCGTGAAATTCCTCCGCATCGGCTAGAGGATTCATTCCGAAGGCCGAGTGCCCGAGAAAGTCTTGCCTGGACGGCGTAATCCCCAAAAACGCCGGACAGCGATCGAGGCCGCGCTATACTGGTGGCCAGCCGGAAGGAGCGAGCCGACGAAGGCTTCGGCCGCGGGAACTTATGGAACCTAGCTTCACTATCGGAATCGAAGAAGAGTATCAGACCGTCGATCCCCTATCGCGCGACCTGCGCTCGCACATCCATTTCGAGATGCTCGAAAAGGGGAGGATGCTGCTGCATGAAAAGGTGAAGTCCGAGCTGCATCAAGCCGTGGTCGAAGTGGGAACCTCGGTGTGCCCCAACATCAAGGATGCCAAGGAGGAGGTCAAGAAGCTGCGGCGCGACATGCTTAACTTGGCCAAGGAAAACGGCCTGCGATTGGCGGCGGCGGCGACCCATCCCTTTGCCGACTGGCGGGAGCAGGAAATCACCCCGGACGAGCGTTACAAAAACATTGTCGAAGACATGCAGCTCGTCGCCCGCGCCAACCTGATCTTCGGGCTCCACGTCCACATTGGAATCGAGGATCGCGAGACCGCGATCCAGCTGATGAATCACGCCCGCTACTTCCTGCCGCACATTCTGGCGCTGTCCACCAATTCTCCCTTCTGGCTGGGCATGAATACCGGCCTTAAATCGTATCGCTGCAAAGTCTTCGATAAGTTTCCCCGGACCAACATTCCGGATTATTTCCCCAGCTGGGGGGAGTACGAGAATTTCGTCAAGTTGCTGATCAAGACCAATTGCGTCGACAACGCCAAGAAAATTTGGTGGGATATCCGACCGCATCCCTTCTTCAACACCTTGGAGTTCCGGGTGTGCGACATTCCCATGCGGGTGGACGAAACCATCGCGCTGGCGGCGCTCATCCAGGCCACGGTCGCCAAGTTGTACAAGTTGTATGCCGCCAACCAGGGCTTTCGTCTGTATCGCCGGGCGCTGCTCATGGAAAACAAATGGCGTGCGGCTCGCTACGGCCTGGATGGCAAACTCATTGATTTCGGAAAACAGAAAGAAGTTCCCGAGCGCGATTTGATCCGGGAATATCTCGATTTCGTCGACGACGTGGTCGATGAGCTGGACTCGCGCGAGGAAATCAATTACATCCACCAGATCCTCGAAAACGGCACCGGCGCCGATCGACAACTGCGGGTGTTCCGAGAGACCGGGGATCTCAAGCAGGTGGCGGACTACATTATGGAAGAAACCGAAGTCGGTCTCACCGAAGCAGTGGCGGCGACGCCGGCGAGAAAGATTGGGTGATGGCCAAGTCTCTAGACCAAGCCCTGGACGCGCCGGACTCGCCGAAAGCGCGAGAACGCGAGACCCTGGAAGATTTTCCCTTTGATCCGGAACTTGCGCCCGGAGCGCGCAATGCCGTCGAAGTCTGCCTTGCCATCCAGCCCCGTGAGAAAGTCACCCTCATTACCGATCAGGCCTGCAAGGAAATTGCCGCGAGCATCGTCGGAGAACTGAAGCTTAGAGCAGGATCCTATCGCGCGTGGCTGCTCGAGGATCTCGCGCCGCGGCCCCTGGCGGAGTTTCCGCGGGAAATCGCGGACGACCTCAAGACCAGCCAAGTCAGCATTTTCGCCGTCCAGGCGCAGGCCAACGAACTGCCCTCCCGCATGCAGATGACCGACATCGTGAACCGTTACAAGATCCGCCACGCCCATATGGTGAACATCAACCGGCAGATTATGCTCGAAGGCATGCGGGCGGACTTCCGGAAGGTCGATCGCATCAGCGCCAAAGTGCTGGAGATGGTCGAGCGCGCATCGGAAATCCGGGCGAAGACGCCAGCCGGCACCGATCTGGTGGCGCGCCTGAATCCCCGCTACCGCTGGCTGAAAACCAGCGGGCTGATCAGTCCGGAGAAGTGGGGCAATCTGCCCGGCGGCGAGGTATTCACCACACCCGGGGAGGTCAATGGAACCTTTGTGATTGACGGCGTGGTCGGGGATTGGCTGTGCGCCAAGTTCGGGGAATTGCGGGAAACGCCGCTGACGATCCAGGTAAAACAAAACCGCGTGACCGAAGCGCATTCGTCCAATCGAGAGCTGGAGAAAGACTTTTGGAGCTATACCCACACCGACGGGAACAGCGACCGGGTTGGAGAATTCGCCATCGGAACCAACATCGAGCTCAAAGACGTGATCGGACAGATTCTGCAGGACGAAAAGTATCCGGGGGTTCACATTGCCTTTGGCAATCCGTATGGAATGCATACCGGGGCGGACTGGTACTCTTCCACCCACATCGATGTCGTGGGCAGGAACTTCGACATCTGGGTGGACGCCCACCAGATCATGCGCCAAGGGCGCTTTCTGATTCAGGCATAGCCCTTACCTCGAGGACGGTTCCTTCCGGCTGCGGACGGAATTCGGGAAGTCCGCACCCCTTGGTGGTTCGATCGGTTTTGCAGCAAGCGGCTGGCTTAGGCTTTCCCTCCATGATTCCTTTCTTGCGCAACCAGTTCAACCAGAGCTTCACGGCGGAAAAATACCGCACACTCCTTGCAGTCATGCGGGAACGGTGTGGTGTGGCGGTGCCATTCCGCGTCTCCGAAACTCCCTGCTTTTTCCCCAAGGCACTGGTCGATCAGATGGCACAGTACGGCAAGGAATTGATCCGTCAACTTCAAAACCCGGAATACCGCCAAGCTTCCGATCGGGCGATCCCGCCGGAATTCAACGTCCCCAGGGAAGCGCCATTCCCGATGTTCATCCAGGTGGATTTCGGGCTGGTACGCGGGCCATCCGGCAACTTCGAACCCCGGCTCGTCGAATTGCAGGGCTTCCCTTCCCTCTATGCCTATCAGGCGATTCTGTCCCAGACCTACATCGAAGTATTCGAGCTCGATCAGAACTTGCGCTATCTGCACGGCGGGCTAGATTGGCAGGGATACCAGCAACTGCTCAGGCGGGCCATTGTGGGCTCTCATGACCCGGACCAGGTGATCATCATGGAGATTGACCCCCGCCATCAGAAGACCCTGCCGGATTTTCTGCTCACGGAAAAACTGCTGGGCATTCCGACGGTCTCAATTACGGACGTCAAGAAAGATGGCAGGCACCTTTTCTATGAAACGTCGGGGCGAAGGGTTCCCATTCGCAGGATTTACAACCGCGCCATCGTGGACGAGCTGGTGCGCAAGAAGCTCGAGCTGTCGTTTCGTTTTGAGGAGGATTTGGAGGTGGAATGGGCGGGGCACCCTAACTGGTACTTCCGCATGAGCAAGTTCTCCCTGCCTTACCTGCGTCACCCCTCGGTGCCCCGGACCCAATTTCTCAGCCAGGTCGAGATGCCCTGTGATCTCGAGAATTGCGTGGTCAAGCCGCTGTTCTCCTTTGCCGGATTAGGCGTCCTCATGCACCCGCGAAAGGAAGATTTGGCGGCCATTCCAGAGGAAGCACGCTGGCAATACATTCTGCAGGAGAGGATGGACTTCGAGCCCGTGATCGAGACTCCCTTCGGCAAAACCAAGGCTGAGGTTCGGATCATGTACATCTGGCTCGAAGAACTGCTGCCGGTCATGACCATCGTGCGGATGGGACGTGGGCTGATGATGGGAGTCGACCAGAATAAGAATATGGAGTGGGTGGGATCGTCGGCCGGACTCTACCCGAGCACCTAGTGTCGGGCGGAAGCAAGAGAACGCCGCCAGCCGCCAAAGGAAAAGGCTGTGACATTGGTTATGCTCTAGCCGCCAACTCCTGCGAGGGAGCCGATGGCGTGGAGGCACGCACCGTCACAGCCTCTGATGCAATCACTGCTTTCGCAGTTCCAAACCCCACCTGCTCCTCGCAAAGCAGCCGGTTTTTTCGGGTCTGGAGGCCCGGCAAGTTGCCTCGCCGAACCAATTACCCAGCCTACTTTGGATCGACTAATTTTATTTGAGCCAACCCTTTCAGCCGTCGACGCGAGTCACACTAAACAGTCGTCAAGGAAATGTCAACGCCATTTTTCAGTGCAAAAGCTTGGCTCGCACGCGCTCGAGCGCAAGAAATCCAAGTGATTCAGAAGTCGGTAGTTGTTTCTGATCGACGATGGCTGTTTCCATTTTTCCACAACAATGTTCACAATTTCTCAGGCTTTCGTTGAGGGCCGAGAACCGCAGGAAATTCTCATGTCGCATGAACCCGGTGTATAGTGTGTGCCGCGATGAGTCCTACCACGGTCATTGAATCTCGGCAGGAGATCCTGCGCGTGGCGGCACGATTGTTCCAGCAGCGCGGTTATCATGCGACTTCGATGAACGATGTGGCTGCCGCCCTCAAACTGAGTAAGGGGGGCCTTTATCACCACTTCCAGAGCAAGGACGAAATCCTGTTTGAACTGATGAGCCATGCTTTGGACATCACCGAACAACGGGTGCTCGATCCGGTGCGCAGCATTCCGGATCCGGAAGAACGCTTGCGGGCCTTAATCCGCTTACACGTTGATGTCGTCTCGAGCGTGCGGGATCGGGAGATCACAGTTCTGCTGCACGAGAACCACCCCCTGCCTCCTTCGTTGCGCAGACAGATCAACGCTCGCAAAAAGGGCTACATCCGTTTTCTCGAGCAACTCATTGCCGAGGTTCAACAGGCCCGGGGCGCTATCCGAGGTGTGAGCGCGCGGGCGGCGACGTTCGCCCTGCTGGGCATGATTAACTGGCTCTATCAGTGGTACAAACAGGAAGGTTCACTCAGCGCCGAACAGATCGCCCAGGAGTACACCGAGATCTTTTTCTCCGGAGCATTTCATTAGCCCCTGCGGATTCGGCAAAAACGCACTCCCCTTCTCTACGATCATGCAGAGTCCTTCGGCTCTCAGCAGGCCCAGAAAGTGCCGTTGTGCGAAGAGACCGATCACCGGCGGACTGGAGGGGCTGGCCAGAATCGAACTGGCGACCTAGCGGTTAGGAACCGCTTGCTCTATCCTGCAGAGCTACAGCCCCATCAATCAGTTACGGACATCTTGCACCACTGCTGCACCACGATTCAAGTCTAAGTCCTTGAATCTCGGTCTGAATCCGTGCCAGGAGAAGTGGTTCGATCACCCGCACCGGTGCCTCCCTCGCCTCGGTCTTGGTCGGTCCAACATCGTTCCCATACCGTGGTCGCTCGATACGCAGCGCACCACCATCATAATCTCCCCATTCTAGACCCCGAATCTCTGACCGCA
>DASPVG010000105.1:0-45488 GCA_035622455.1 Terriglobales bacterium | reverse complement strand
ATGACGTTCATCCCCGTGGGGCCAATGACGGCTCCAAGCCTGTCTGCGAAACCATAGGAGAGGTAGATGGTTGCCGCCACCAAAGCCGAGCCGATCACTGCCGTAAGAATCGCCAGCAGGTTTGCTCTCAGGTGGTGCGGTTCATTTGCCCCCAGAGTGATCGCGACCGAGATGGAGCCGGGTCCAACCGTCAACGGCAGTGTCAGCGGGTAAAACGCGTCCCTCATAACATCGGTGCAACTGACCGACCGCCGGACTGCGCCTCGCTCATCCTCGTCTTTCTGACTCAGCATTGCCCATCCCGTCGAGATCACGATCAACCCGCCTCCCACTTGCACCACCGGCAAAGAAATTCCAAAGAATGAGAGCACGTGCGATCCGATGGTAAAGGACGCAACCAGCAGTATGAAGCTGTCGACCGCGATTCTGCGGGCTAACAGTTTCCTTGTCTGCGGCGAGTAATCTTTGGTAAGCGACAAAAAGACTGGACTTCCCCCGATCGGATCTACGATGGGAAACAGCGCACTCACGACCAGAAGAATGCTCTTGGCGGCTTGAATCATCAGTCTTACTGTCCCTCAGGGTGATCCATTGTCTCCTAACAATCAGAGATCAAACAACCTTCAGCTTGCATACGTGCTTCGATGACGGTGGCATCTGTGCAATGGAAACCGTGACGCAGCTTGAGGGAGTTCCAAGGCCGACCGCGCAAGAAGATGACACGACCGGTGGTCAACGGTGCGCCATGCTGGCCAGTGGAAAGCAATTCAGACCCCAACGACTGCTTCCTGGCTGCCGCAAGAGGCCATGGAATGACCGACGGGCACGTCCAATAACAGAATTCCTGACTGACAACAGGCTGACAGATGTCCCAATGATGACGCGGACGGCAGCGTGAGCTCTGAGTTCAAAATTTGCGGAGGAGACATAACGGGGCAGGGAGTAGAATGTGCTGACGGAGACAAGGCCCAGACCCGACTTGCGCGATTACCTGGCTGCCGAGCGGACTTTCCTTGCCTGGATTCGCACCGGTCTGGCCTTGATGGGATTCGGCTTCGTAGTGGCGCGATTCGGTCTGTTTCTGCAGCAGCTTCAGCTCCTCGAGCACACCCCGGCAGCGCCTTCCTATGGGCTGTCGTTGTGGTTCGGCACGGCACTCATCGCACTGGGAGTGCTTGTGAATGTTTTCTCCGCCTGGCATCATCTTCACCTGGTCCGGGAACTGGAGCGGGGCGCACCGGTGCCGACTCGTGCGTCGGTCCAGGCTGTGTTGATCGCCCTGTTCCTGGCATTGATTGGAATCGCGATGGCGACCTACCTGGTATCCGTCCATGGCCCTGCGAATCTCTGAAAATGACGAGGAGGAGAACATGAACGTGACAACCAGCAATGGAGTCATCGACCAACCGAGCAATCACTCCGTCGATCAAACCGTGGAGAGGGTCAAGCACATTCTCGAATCCAAGGGAGTCACGTTGTTTGCCCTGGTCGACCACAGCGGAGAAGCCAAGAAGGTGGGCATGAAAATGCCTCCCACCAAGCTGTTAATCTTCGGCAACCCCAAAGCTGGAACTCCACTGATGCTGGCGGCACCCAGCAGCGCGATCGACCTGCCCTTGAAGATTTTGGTCCGGGAAGACGCTCAAGGCAAAGTCTGGGCGAGTTACAACAGCCCTCTGTACTTGCAGGAGCGGCATAACCTTCCCCAGGCGCTTCTGCCAAACATCGCGGTGGTCGAAGCCCTGGTCACCGAGGCTACGAAACCGTAGGCCGTCAAAATGTTGGCGAAGCACGGTGAGCGTTTTCCTACGCTATCGACGGTGTTCGATCGGAACGACCGTGCCCAGGGCGATATGAGCCAACTCGAGGGGAGAATAGCATGGCTGCTACATGTACGCATCTCAATCAAATCCAGATTACCAGCACCCGGGAGCGTGTCTGCGAGGAGTGCGTGAAGTTAGGTGATACCTGGGTTCATCTGCGCCTGTGCCTGGAGTGTGGGCACGTCGGCTGTTGCGATTCCTCGAAAAACAAACACGCCACGAAGCATTTTCGACACACCCGGCATCCGCTCATACGCTCGATTGAACCCGGAGAGGCATGGGTCTGGTGCTATGCAGATGAAATATCTCCGGGAGAGCTAAGGGGAAAAACCGTCGTCCCCATGCAGGAATAAGACCTGGCACACGTCGTGCGACCTTCTTCGCCACGAATCTGCGGGGTCGGAGAATCCAGACAAGGAGGCGAAATGCCGGACATTCTCGGAGTACATCACGTGACCGCGATTGCCGCTGACCCTCAAACCAACATTGATTTTTATGCCGGCGTGCTCGGCCTGCGTCTGGTTAAGCTGACCGTCAATTATGATGATCCGACAACCTACCACCTCTATTATGGAGACGGGCAGGGACACCCCGGAACCATCATGACTTTCTTCCCCTGGCCGGGTGCGATTGCGGGTCGCATCGGGACAGGGCAGTTGACCGTGACATCGTTTGCCGTACCCGAGAACTCCCTAGGCTATTGGAAAAACCGCTTGGCCGAGCACGGGACCGCCGTCGAGGAAGCGAGGTCGGACTTTGAGGAAGAGCTGTTGTTCTTCACCGACCCGGACGGACTGCAGCTGGAATTAATTTCCACGTCGCGAGCAAACCCCGATCACCTATGGCATCGCGGTCCAATACCGGTGGAGTTTGCCATCCGCGGTTTCCATCACGTGACCCTGTCTGAGAACGGCTATGAAAGGACGGCGTCGTTGCTCACCGACACTTTGGGCTTTCGGCGTATCCAGGAGCACGGAGCTCGCTTTCGCTATGCCGCGGGCACGGGTTTGCCGGGGACGATGGTTGATTTGGTCTGTGCTCCTGAGGGTCGCCCCGGCCGGGTTTCGGTTGGCACGGTACATCACGTTGCTTGGCGCACCCCCACGGACGCGCAGCAAGTCGAATGGCGTCAGACGGTGAAGGACTTACTGTACAACGTGACGCCGATGATCGACCGGACATACTTCCATTCCATCTACTTTCGCGAGCCCGGCGGAGTCCTGTTCGAGATTGCCACCGATCCTCCGGGCTTCGCGGTCGACGAACCCGCCAACGACCTCGGCGGTTCGTTGGTACTTCCGCGCTGGCTGGAAGACGAGCGCTCAGAGCTGGAACGAATTCTTCCCCCGGTCCGCCTGCCAAAACTAGCTGGAGGTCACGCTGATGCCGCCGACTGACGATTTGGATTTCGTTCACAAGTTCGTGCCTGCTCGACCAACGGTTCCTCATCCCGTGACCCTGCTTCTGCTGCACGGTACGGGAGGAGATGAGAACGATCTTTTGCCGTTGGGGGATGAACTGTGGCCAGGCGCCGCTCTCCTCAGCGTTCGCGGCAAAGTCTCGGAGAATGGCATGCCCCGCTTTTTTCGCCGATTTGCCGAAGGAGTCTTTGATATCGAGGACCTTAAGTTTCGAACCGACGAGCTGGTGCGGTTCATTGACGCGGCTTCTGCGCGATACGATTTCACAACTAAGAAGTTAATCGCGGTTGGCTATTCCAACGGAGCCAACATCGCGGCCAGTCTGATCTTGCTGCATCCCCATTACCTCGCAGCTGCCGTGCTGTTCCGGGCGATGGTGCCGTTCACGCCCGACATCATTCGAGATTTTAGGAATCTTTCCATTTTCATCGGTGCGGCTGATCAAGACCCTATCGTTCCCCGAAGCCAGCCCGAGGAACTGGCGGCGATTTTCGAAAGCGGTGGCGCAGAGGTAACACTGTCTTGGCGTCGCGGGGGACACGAACTCGGCACCGACGATATTGACGCCGCGAAGCGGTGGTTATCCGAAGACAGAGTCCGAAAGAGAGTGGCGGCATAACCCGGATCGCTCTCTGCCGGAAGACTCGCGGTTTTTGGTGAAGGATACGAAAGGGAGAGAAACCGCATGACAAAAAATCGATTGACTGTAGTTGGCCTTGGAGGGTCACTCGCCCAGCGCTCTAGCAGCCTGGCTGCCCTAAGAATCGCATTGGAAGGAGCGACGGAGGCAGGTGCCACGACGGAGCTTCTTGACATCAAGCAGCTTTCTCTTCCCATGTATGATCCTGCCGAAGAAAATCCTCCGGACTCTGTCCGAAGGATGTGTGCTGCAATTTACAGGTCGGACGGCCTCATCTGGAGTAGTCCCATGTACAACGGCACGATCAGCGGTTCCTTCAAAAACGCCTTGGATTGGCTGAAGCTGCTGGGCGACCGCAATCCGCCTTACCTGACGGACAAAGTGGTCGGCCTCATCAGTACGGCCGGCGGCGTGCAAGGCCTCCAGGCCGTCAACACCATGGAGTTCGTTGTGCGCGCTCTCCGTGGCTGGTCCGTGCCCCTGGTAATGCCGATCGCGCAGGCATGGAAGGCCTTTAACGAGCAGGGTATTCCAGGGGACAACCAGTTGACGGAGCAACTGCATGCCTTGGGGAGGGAAGTGACGCGGGGTTCTTGTCAATTCGCGCTGCAACCACCCACCAAAGAGGATGCAGCTCGAGCCGAGGCGGAGATTAGTCCGCTCAATGAAAGCGAAGCTAAGTCGGCATAGCTATGCCACGGTAACGAAGTTACTTGCTCTGGCAATAAAGTCGAGTCATCTAGCGCGAAACGTCGATCCTGCCTACGTGCGGGCGGTAAGTGACGGTTACTGCAACCAGCAAGACGAAGGCTTTGTGGACGCTGCTGGCGTCGGCCACGGATTCCAACCTGCCGAGTTGAAGTTTCCCATTTTGGTCCTCCCTTTACGGGCCCGTACGGCCACAAGCGTGCTGGAACAAAAGTCAGCAGATTTTCACAAAGAATTAACGCCCCTGTAATATTTCGCGACTGATCGCGACTAATACTGTACTGGCTCTGGAGGCTTTTCGATGAAAGCAAAGAGGCTATTGCGGGCGGGAGTTGCGGTAGCGGTCGTGCTGTTGTCCTCGACACAAGGCATAGCGACGGAAAACAAGGGTGTGGGTTCGGGCAAAATCAAGCATGTGCTGCTACTGAGCATCGATGGCATGCACGCCGTGGATTTCTATAACTGCGCCAACGGAATTGCGGGTATGCCGTACTGCCCGAACCTTGCCGCGTTGAGCGCGACGGCGATCAATTATGTCAACGCGGAGTCCTCCAAACCTTCGGACTCGTTCCCTGGGATGGCAGCACTGGCCTCCGGGGGCACCCCGAAGTCCACCGGCCTCTATTACGATGTCGCCTTTGACCGGTCGCTCGCTCCGCCCACCATTAAGACGGGGAGTGGTCTGGCGGGTGGGCCATGCGTTCCTTATGCGACGCCGACTGGCACCACGACAGACAACGACCAGGGAATTGACATCGACGACACCAAACTGAACGGCGGCGCACCCGGCCACAGCCTGACCGATGGAGGCATTGCGTCGATCGATCACTTGAAGCTGGAACGCAACCCGGCGACAGGCTGCACTCCGGTTTATCCCTGGAACTTCATCCGCATCAACACGGCTTTTGGCGTGATTCACGCCGCGGGGGGATATACCGCCTGGATTGACAAGCACCCGTCATACTCCTTTGTGGGCGGACCGGGCGGCAAGGGGCTGGATGACTACTATTCGCCCGAAGTCAGCTCTAACGTGGTCCGCTTGCCCGGGGTAACGACGATACCCATTCCTCCCGAGCTTCAAGGCGTACCTTGCGATCCCATACGCGACACGACCCAGCCCAGCGGCTGGAACAGCAGCTTTGCCAACATTCAGTGCTATGACGCGATCAAGGTGTACGCGCTGATCAACGAAATCAACGGCAAGACGCACCTGGGCGCGCCGGCTCGGGTTCCCGCAGTCTTTGGCATGAACTTTCAATCGGTGTACGTGGGCGAATCGGTGAACGAGGGGCCGCCCGTGGGCGCGGGCGGTTACGAGAATGCGGCGGCACTGCCGAGTCCGGAGTTGTTTTCCGAAATCCAGTATGTGGATGCGGCGATCGGCCTAATCGTCAGCGAGCTCAAGAAAGCTGGCATCTACAACAACACACTGCTCATCATCACGGCGAAGCATGGGGATTCACCGATTGACCCGACTCGCTATGTGGCCGATGGCACCGATACGCCAGCAACGCTGCTCGGCGATATGATTCCATACTCCGAATCGCCGCTCAACACCACCGGCGTTGGCGCAACCGAAGACGATGTGTCGGTGCTTTGGCTGAAGAAAGGCGTGAATGTTGACACCGCCGTCAGCATGCTGGAAAACGATGCGAAAGAAATCGGACTCGGGGAGATTTACTACGGAGCCACTCTCGCCCTGAACTACAATGTGGGCGGGTGGGAGGCCGGCGAAGACCCACGTACGCCCGACATTATTGTGACTCCGAACGAGGGCGTGACTTACTCGAGCAGCACGGCGATGATCGGCGATCACGGCGGTTTCGCGCATGACGACACCAATGTCATCATGTTGGTAGCGAATCCCAATTTCACGGCTCAGACAGTCTCCACTAAGACCACGACCACGCAGGTCGCACCGACGATTGTCCAAGCCCTGGGGCTGAACCCAAACTTGCTCGACGCCGTGCAAATCGAAGGCACGGCGGTGCTGCCGGAGGTCTTTGCGCAACTGGGCAAGTAGTTGCGAACCTGGGTTGGCTACCGAACGGACGACGGCTTTCTAGAGTTATGCCCGCTGCTACCGAAGCTACTCTTGGAGAAAATTGCTAGCGCCAGACTGCGTTCGCCTGGCCGGAAAGGGCCCGGTCCAGGTAGGTGGCGGCGCTGATCAGCGCCAGGTGGGTGAAAGCCTGGGGAAAATTGCCTAAGTGCCGTCCGTTTGAGCCCAATTGCTCCGAATAGAGCCCGAGATGGTTGGCGTAGCCCAAGAGCTTCTCAAATAACAATTGCGCCTTCTCCAGTTCGCCCGCGCGCGCCAAGCATTCGATGTACCAGAACGAGCACGCGGTGAAACTGCCCTCTCCTCCGGAGAGCCCGTCTATGTGCGTTCGCTCCGCCTCATAGCGGTAGACCAGAGTATCTTCGACCAGTCGTCCTTCGATCGCCTTCATGGTGGATAGCCACATCGGATCTACCGGGCTGATGAACCGCATCAGCGGCATCAGCAATGTAGACGCATCCAGATCTTTTGTGCCCTTCGACTGCACAAAGGACCGCAATTCATCATTCCAGAAATTCGTAAAGATGTCGTCTTGAATCTTGTCGCGGGTATGCCGCCAGGACTCGAGCGGTCCCGCCAGCGAGCGTTTCTGAACAAGCCGTATGGCCCGGTCGAAAGCCACCCAGCACATCAACCGGGAGTGCAGGAATTCTCGTGCGCCGCCACGAACCTCCCATATGCCTTCATCGGGCCGATGCCAATTCTTGCCCAACCAGTCCAACATGCGCTGGACATCCAGCCACTCATCGTGCGAAATGGCGTCTCCGTACTTGTTTGCCAGATAGATTGAGTCCATCATTTCGCCGTAAATATCCAATTGCAGCTGTTGATACGCCGCATTCCCGATACGCACCGGCCGCGAATGCTCGTACCCCTTCAGATGATCAAGCGTCACCTCGTCGAGTTTTCGCCTGCCATCGGACCCGTACATTACCTGCAACGGGCCCCGCTCTGCATCATCGCCCATCCCTGCTCTCAGGGTTCGAAGCCAATCGATGAAAGCCTCGGTTTCCGACACAAAGCCCAAGCGGATCAGTGCGTAAAGGGTGAAGGTCGCATCGCGCAACCAGGTGAAGCGATAGTCCCAGTTGCGCATTCCGCCGATTTGTTCCGGCAATGAGAACGTAGGCGCTGCAATCAGTGATCCATAACGCCGGCTAATGAGTAACTTCAAAACGAGGGCCGAACGGTTGACCATTTCCCGCCACCGGCCCTTATAGTTTGATTTCGCAATCCAGCCCTTCCAAAAGTGAGCGGTTTGCTGGAAGCGCTGTTCGAGAAGCTCCATCTCCGGTTGCTCTCCGCTGAGACGAATCGCGCCGAGAACGAATGCTGCCTTCTCGCCAGCCCGAAGGGTGAACGCCGACACCGCACCTTGGGATTCTTTCCGCAGGGGGATGGTGGAATAGAGCGCCAAAGGCGGGATGTTGGCATTCACGGGCAGGAAAATAGCGCTCCGATCTGCCAGCTTCAAAGCATGCTCGCAGGTCGCATACTGGAACCGCGGTTGACACTTCATCTTGAAATCGACCTGGCCTCGGATCACGCTTACGGTTCGGATAATCTCATTCGGTTGCTCGCCGTTCGACGCGATGGGCATGTAGTCGGTCAGCTCGGCCACGCCCTGCTCGCCAAGGAACCGCGTGAGCAGAATATTCGTGTCGGGCAAATAGAGTTGCCGCACCCGCCACTCCTGGAGTTGCGGTTGAATCTGAAACGAGCCACCTCGTTCGTCGTCGAGCAAGGCTGCGAAAACAGTGGGAGAATCGAAGTCGGGAAAACAGAGAAAATCGATCGAGCCATTCCTCCCCACAAGCGCCGTCGAGCGCATGTTGCCGATCACGCCATAATCTTCGATCGGTTCAAAGCTCATACGATTCGGTCGGATCTCGCGGCTTGAAAGCGAACCTAAGGGCCCGCTCGGCGGCGATACCTTCGGCAGAGCCTCTCCAAATGCTCGGTGAGCCTATCATGAACGATCAATGTCGCGCCACGGTGGGTGCAATCGGTGATTGGCGATCACCATGTCTTGCCCGGCTCGATGCGAAAAATACGGGCATTTGCTGTCTTGCGTGTCACCGGTCGGGGAAACCACGATTTTGGATTCGGAGTCAAGACCGCTCCGATCAACCCGGACTGGACCTCAGTTGCGGGGTCAACCGTCCCGCTGTAACTTTTTGAGAGCCTAGGAATCAAATATAGGGTTAAAGTTCAGGTTGAATTGTAATCCAAGGTTCCAGCAGCCCTTTCCTGACCTAAGCAGGAAAGAGCGAGGAACGCAGGGCGGACGAAGCGATGCTGATCTACTTGCTGGCCTTTATTGGCGGTGTGCTGACGATTCTTAGTCCTTGCATTCTTCCCGTGTTGCCATTTGTATTTGCCCGTGCGGACCAGCCTTTTCGCCGTGCCGGATTACCTTTACTCGTGGGGATGGCCTTAACCTTTTCCGTAGTGGCGGTCGCAGCCGCGTTCGGCGGACATTGGGTTGTACGCCTGAATCAGGGAGGTCGTTATCTGGCAATGCTGATCTTCCTGGTTTTGGGAGTGAGCCTTCTATTTCCCTCTGTCGCGGAGATCTTGGCTCGTCCTTTGGTGCGCTCGGGGAACCGGCTTCAGACGAACCCGGTGTCAGGGAACGGTGTTGGAAAGTCCTTGGTGCTGGGAGTCTCGACCGGACTGCTGTGGGCTCCGTGCGCCGGCCCAATCCTGGGATTAATCCTGACGGGGGCGGCTTTGCAAGGCCCGGGAGCTCGTTCTTCATTCTTATTGTTATCCTTTGCCTTGGGTGCCGCGACTTCTCTGGGAATTGCGCTGCTTGCCGGCAACAGGGTGTTCTCTGCTATGAAGCGGTCCTTGTGGTTCGAGGTGTGGATCCGTCGTGCCTTAGGCTTCGCCGTGATCATGGGAGTGGTGGCTATTGCACTGGGCTGGGACACAAACCTGCTCACCAAGTTCTCTTTCGTCAATACCGCAAAAGCGGAAGAGCATTTGATTGGCGCGCTCGAACCGGCGGTTCTGACAACCAGTGCAGGCGAGCCACAGCCTGCTCTTGACGATGAAGGACCTATGCCCGAGCTGGACGGTGCCGCAGGTTGGCTGAATTCGCCGCCGTTGAGCAAGAAGTCTCTTCGAGGCAAGATCGTACTGATCGACTTTTGGACCTACTCCTGCATCAATTGCCTGCGGGCATTGCCCTACGTGGAGGGTTGGGCGGCAAAGTATAAGGACGCTGGTCTGGTCGTCATTGGGGTGCACACACCGGAGTTTGCCTTCGAGAAAGAGCGCGCGAACGTGGAAAAGGCTCTACGAGACTTGAAGGTTACTTATCCCGTTGCCCTCGACAACGACTATAAAATTTGGCAGGCATTCAACAACCGATATTGGCCGGCCCACTATTTCATCGACGGGAAAGGCCGAATTCGTCATCACCACTTCGGCGAAGGGGAATACGCCGAGTCGGAGCGTGTGATTCAAGAGCTTCTCAAGCAAAACGGGGCGCAACTGATCGCGGCGAACACGGTTACGGTGTCGGGGATCGGTGCGGAGGCGCCTGCCGATAATGCCAACATCGGTTCGCCGGAGACATACGTCGGTTATCATCGGGCGGAAAACTTTGCCTCCCAGGAGTCAATCGCGAAGGATTCCCGCAAAACGTATACTTTGCGCCCAAGGCTCTCGCTCAACCAATGGGCCCTGAGTGGGAGCTGGAATGTCGGCGAAGAGAGCGCCGTGTTGCAGAAGGCGCCAGGGAAGATTGCCTTTCGTTTTCATGCACGTGATCTCCATCTGGTCCTGGGAAACACGAAAGAGGGCAAACCGGTCCGATTCACGGTGACGGTAGATGGCGCACCGCCCGGGGAAGATCATGGTGCGGATACGGATGCCGGCGGTTCTGGCGCGGTGCAAGGTCATCGGCTTTATCAGCTCATTCGGCAAAAGGGTTCGGTGGAGGACCGCACCTTCGAGATCGAGTTCCTCGATCCCGGTGTGCAGGCTTTTGCATTTACGTTTGGTTGATAGCCACATGGGCTAACCCGGTCCTGCCGCGCCGAGGCCATGGCCGTTGCCCCCAAGATTTGAACAGCCAAATTGGGCTTGACGGCTTCACGGCCGGCGGGTAGATTCTTCCTCGTCGTCTCCAAATCCAGCTAGCAGAGCGGAACGGCTGGTATCAGCGAGCTCTGTGAGTGAGGCGTGATGTTGGGAAGAGAACGCCGCGGGAACCGTATCTCACCCGCACAACGGCGGCGGATCATCGAACTCGTTGCCCAGGGACTTAAGAATGGGGATGTCGCCAGGGAACTTGGAACCACGGAACACGTCGTGAAAAACTGCCTGCGTGCAATCTACGATGAACTCGGGTTATGGAATCGGGTCGAACTGGCACTTTGGTATGAGGCACGCCAGCGCGAGCGCGTACGTGAAGCCCGAGCTGATGGAAAGGTAGCCTGATCAGCGGTCAGCTTGACGTCGGTGGCCACCCGGAGGGCGGGTTTGCCAACCAGGAGTTCGTGGTTGCCGTTCGCCTACTCTTAGGTTTCCCCTTGGAACTGCCCCGATCCCCCAATCGGCATAGGCCAGCCAGCTGCCTGCGAAGGCGTCGGAGAGGCCGTACTCCGACTTCTTATAGAACAAGGCCGCGCATTGACCGTTATCCTGTCGCCGACTGAACCACAGGTGAATGGTTCCGCGAGCTTTTTGTGCTACCGTGACAAGACGGGCACTAGGAAGCGCGCGGCGAGGAGCGCGCGCTGTGACGCCGGTGGCCGATCGCAGCCATACCGGAGCATCGGAAGCCATGACAGGCAGACTCGTTAAATTAATCCTCCAAAAGCTGTGTTCCCATCGTTTCTCTTGGCCCCATTGCGGCGTGGATGGGCAGGATTATCAGGTATGCCTTATTTGTGGGGCGACCTACGAGTACGACCTGGTCACGATGCGCCGCGTCCGGAGGCTCGAATCCCCACCCCCAGCCGCACCCGAATCAAAAACCAGCGCGGGCCTTACGATTAGCTAGAGAGGAAGTTGGAACGGGACTTCAAGACTTCAAGGTACCTCGAGCCCCCCTCAATGGTTCCCATCGTTCTCGATGGCGCTGGCCTGCAACTGGAATTGCTCACCAAGGTTCTTAACCACCGCGCTCAATCCCGCTGCCAGCGTGGTCCGCCAACGCTCGAGAGAAAGCTTGGCCAGATCTTCCATCGACCGCTCGAAGACTCGCGAGGCATCCTCAGCCTGGCTTTTTAGAGATTCGGAGACTGAGGCAACAATTCCTTTCTCGATAATCTTCATGTTCCGGCAGGCATCCTCGAGCTGATTGTCGAGGGCTTGGACGTTCCGTGTTGTCGAATTCTTGAGAATCGTATCCGCTGCACTCTCGAGTTCGCCGCGCATGTTCCTGACGGTGTTGCTGGCCATTTCACTCAGGCGTTTGTCGAGGCCGGACTCCAAAGTGCGCGCGGACTGGTCTAAGTCCGTGATGCGCCGGTTCAGATGTTCGACCCGCTCTTGCAGACGCGACGACTCGGATGCGACCGCGGCTCGAACTTGTTCTAACTCCGCGCGTCGGGTGTTGTGTTGCTCGTTCAGGCTCTGTTGCAGAGATTGCAGGAGTTCGTCGCTGAGCCGCTTGAGACGGCTGCCTCCGTCCACGACGTTCTGCTGAAAATCCTCCACGCTGCTGCGCAAGTGCTCCTGCAAATTCTCGAGAATCTTTGCCGAGTTGTCTTGCGCTCGCTGTTCGACCGTTTGAAGCTCTTCTCCCACCCGGCGCACAAAATCCTGATAGGCTTGGTTGGTCCTCTGCTCAATCGAGGCCCTGGCTGCCGCCAGCAATTGTGTGGACTGCTGGCGTGTCTCATCCAGAACCTTGGGCCCGAGGTCCTTTTTCACCTTCAGCTCCAGCTGCTCTTCGAGCTCTGGGGGAATGCTCGAAAGCGAGACCTCGAAACGGCTGCGTTTCGCTTCTTTGTGCGTAAGGTTCTCTTTGAGCGCTGCGAGTTCGGCCTGGAGTGGGCGGACGGATTCCGCAATAATCCTCTTCACGTCTTCACCCGACATTCCCGGACGAGTGGTCTTTACGCTGGTTGCCGCTCGGGTCTGTGAAAGCCTGGCTGCGTCCGATGCCACCGGGAGTGTGAGCCAATCCTTGGGACAATTCGGCAGACCCCAGAAATTCTCCGGTCGATCGAGCCTTGCTCCCAGCCTCCAGCTCTCGTTGTTCGACCCGACCGGCTGGCAGGAGACCACCTGCGCGGTGGTCTCGCGACCATCCTTGCTGTGAAGATGTAAGGTTGTGCCGGTGTCGAGTTTCACTCGGGATTGCATGGCACAGCCATGGGCATTGACCACCGAGGTTTCACAGACCTCGGAAAAGTGTATCCCCGGCTCTAAACTGGTAACCATGATCGGTACCGCGACGGGCACCCTAGAACTGCGACGAGGCGTAGGTGATACATTCAGATTCTGCATGCACTTTGCCTTATCTAGCGAAGAATGAGTGTCGATTCGTGTCCCATGAGTCGAGCAAACTACTAGCTCCCACAATAACTCTGAGTCGGTCGATAGTGACGACTCCGAGGTATCGGAATTAGGATGTCCCTCAGGACAGTATCTGACCGAGCGTTGGTAACCACTTCGCCCAACCCTCTCTTCGTCGATCGGCAGAGCGGATGATCCTGTGCCCTTCATTCTTCCCGTTCGATCGAGTCGGCTCGATCTTCGTCAAGGGAGGAGTTCGATCGTGGGTGAAACCTATGGTCGAGCACCCCATGCTATCGAAGGTTTGCTCCTTGGGACGGCATAAAAGGAGGCGGTGCGCGCCCAAACATAATCCCGGTCTCCACCTCGACGGGCTCTCCATCTCTGAGGTATGGGTTGAATTTCCACTGCAGGAGAGCATCCGTGATCACTTTTTCCTGATCGGGATAAGCGCTGAGAAAGTGAATGTGTTTTACCTTGCCAGTTTTGTCCATGATGATCCGGACCGGAACCGGACTGAACTTGTGATCGGTCAAGATCGGATCAACCCGCGCGATCAAGTTCTCGTCCTTGGCGTAATCCTTGATGCATACCGGGAAGGCACTGCCGCCCTCCCTCCCGGAGGAAATGACTTCTGCGGGCAACTGCATCCGGTTCATGTCCGCGACCAGGCTCTCAAGTAGTTTAGTGTCGCGGCTGGTCAGGATGAACTCCACTGTGTGGCAGCGGATTTCCATTGCCAGAACGTACCAGTGCAGTTGGGCTACGGGGGACCAATAGGCAAAGAAAGTAAAAGCTCGGCCGGCGATCACAGTCTGCTTGGGTGCCACTTCCAATTTGTAATCGCTCTGCAAATTGTCCTTCTGGTAGGCAACGAGTTCGAGAGCGTTTTTGGTGGGCAGTGGCGTAAAGAACATGTCTTGGGCCGTAACTAAGATGTGACCTTGAGCTGCGCCGGTCGGTGTGTGCGGTGGCTGGATCTGGGCCAAGACGTAGCGACCGCTGTCAGACGGCGGCGGTCCTTGGTAGTTTTCCGTCCAATCTTTCGGCGCAGCATAAGTTATTCCAAAATACTCGTCGTTGAACACATTGCCGGTCACACTCCCGCCTTCCGGCAGGGGAGTCGTGGAGTCACTGGCGCTCGCCCAGGCTCCTTTGACCAGGATCACTCCAGGCGGAACTTTCGTCATGGCATGAGGGTTCTCGGGAACGGCGCCATTTTGGGGAGAACTTTGTCCTGCGGAGCTTTGGCCCGAGGCGGCTGACACTAGGAAAAAGGCGAAGACGAGCAAGGAACATGTGGAGCGAGAGCGCATATATCCTACGGATCTAACCATGCAGTGGGGATTGAACCCGGAGTATCAGTCGCGGGTCATTTCTACACTGGGAAAAGGCTGACGAGACATCGTAGGGTGTCTCGCCAGCACACCTGAATGAAACGATTACAGTGAGCGCAGAAAGTCCAAAATCTCTTGCTGCTGGGTGGCCGTGAGACTGAACCAATTCTGCACCACATTGTTTGCCTCGCTGCCATTGCTCGCGTGGGCCACGATCGCCGTGACCAGGTTCGTGGTACGGCCATCGTGCAACAGGAAGATCCGCTGCCCCAGACCCCACAGGGGAGCGGTGCGGAACTGATCGCCCCCTGCGCCGCCTTGGGACACGTTGTCTGCAAGACCTGTGCCCATGTGATGGATTTCAATGTCGGAGTATGCCGGTACCGACACTTGGCTGAGTGCGGGAACAAAATCCGATACCTGGGTTGTGCCTGGAGTTGGGTTGTGGCAGGTGGCGCAACCGATTGCGCTGAACAAGGCGCTGCCCGCACTGATCGCCGTTTGGGACACAGATTGTCCGTTCAACGCCACCGGGCCCGAGGAAGGCGGAGCCAGGAAGCGCATGAAGTTGGCAAACTGCGATACATCATCCATCACCGCTGCGTTCGTGGTCTGAGTGGGATTGGAGGTGTCTTCCGGATATCCCATTCCACTCAGATTGAGACAGTTCTGAGGCAACCCGGTGCCTAGCTGATCTTCTTCCGGCAGCGGGCGATCCTGGGGGAACAGCTCGTTGCTGATTCCCATTTCTACGTTGTAGGCTTCGCCGGCGAAAATGTGCAGCGACTTGTTCTGCGCCTTCCAGCCGAAGCGCGAGATGGTGCCGTCGTTGCCGTTGTGATTGAATTTCCCGGCGATGCCGAACTGGTTGTTGAGATTCGCCTGCTGGTTCTTGAGCAGGGTGGAATCATCCAGGTTCTCGATCAATCCCAGACCGAAGGTGGGCGTGGGAATTCTGAAGATGACGTTGTTCGCAGCCAATGCCAGCGCGAACGGCGGCTGGTTCAGTTGGCAGCTACCGGCGTCGGAGCGTCCTGTTACCGTGAACAGATCTTCCACTCCCCCATTGGGAGCGCTGGTGTTGACCGTACCGTTCGAGTTAAAGAAGAACGGGAACCGGGCTTCACGGGTTGGGCCATTGGCGGTGATGAAAGGCGGAGTGGTGTTGCCCGGCGCTACACCGGAGCTAACAAATTCAAATTGAGGATTCACCGCAGGTCCTGATCCGCCAGCCGCAGGTTGAGCGTGACAGGAAACGCAAGAGTTGGAGTTGAACCTAGGCCCGAGTCCATTGTTGGCTGAGCCACTCACTGTCTCGACGGTTTGAAAGCGGGCTAATCCGTCGTTGAAAAACGACATGAAGTCGTTCGGGTCGCTGCTGCCACCGTTCGGGTCGCCGCTGCCGATGATGGTTGCGCCTGTACCACGCTCGGATTGTACTCCGGGGTCCGTGGCGCCGCCACCACTAGGTGGGTGCGGATTGGGCGAGGTAGGCCGCCCCGGATGCGGGAACGGAAAGCCCTGGGATGGGAACTGCGAGGATCCCTGACCTATCTGGCCTGGCCCCTGCGCGCGTACACTCGGCAGTGGCAACAACGAAATCACTAGAGCGAGTGCGAACAACCGAAAAGCTCTGCGGTGGATCGGATCGCCGCCGGCAACAGAATTCGTGATTCTCCAGGCTTTCCATTTTCGAGCGGCATGCTTCCTTACTGGTAACTTCATGGTGAGTGTCCTCTCTCTGGTGCTCGTGCTCCCAGTTTCTTTTCTGTCACGAGGCATTTGCTTTCGCCGGCGCGATGCCTGTCTTCTAGCTGTCGGCTGCAGGACAAGTGGGGGAATCCAGCGACCGCTTGAATTTGGTTTTAGAGTGGCGTGATGTTCGCAATCGTAGGCCGCGAGCGGATGAAGAACAACGAGAAAAGGGTGGCGTTTGTTGCTTTTCGGTGGCGGGAGTTGCTAGTCCGCGCGCGAGGTTTCCCGGCGGGCGCGGAACGTCGTGGGAGCGCAACCGCGAAATTTCTTGAACTCGCGGCTGAACTGGCTGCGATCCTCGAAACCCAGACTGGCGGCAATTTCTTTCACGCTGAGGAACGATTCGTTCAGCAATTGTTCCGCGTGCTCCATCTTGAGGTTAAGCACGTATTGCTTGGGGGAGAACGAGGTCTCGGCTTTGAACAGGCGGATGAAGTGCCAGCGAGAAAGGTGCACCTCGGATGCCAGTTCACGCACGGGCAGATTGCGATGTAATCCCTGCCGCATGATTCCTATAGCAGTCTCGATTCGTCGATCCATCCATTCCCTATTCGGAACCACATGGCTTGCTCGTTCACGACTTGGACATGGGACATGCATCAAGAGACAACGCTCGAGCTGATTTTATCTTTGCGGACCGTAATCCCTTACGACAGCAGGCGGAACCGCAGCCCACAAAGCACAGTGCAAAACGCGCTACCATCGTTGGGCTTATCCAGCCGCTCGATGAGCCGTCGAACGCCCACACTTGGGCCAGGCGCGACCCAGGGGCGGGCTACCGTGTCGAGTCAAGAAAGCATACGAATTGCACGCACTGTATTCGGTGGCCGATGCGAAGTCAAGATGTCCTGAAGTACACTGTGTCCCACCCGAAATGCCAAGCTGGATGGGCATTTCGGAGGGCAACAGGTAACCAACCAGGACCCGTCATAGGAGCATCCTTCTTGGCTTGCTCGCGGGATCGGTGGCAGGTAGCATCGCTGTGGCTACGAGAGAAACGCGGTGCCTTCTCGAAGTATCTTCGAGGCACTGCCTTTTCTGCGGGCACCGCGGGCAGGCACTAGGAGTGCCGCCTGAGATGGAGCGTCGACAGAAACATTATCATCAAGCCGTGTTCCTCACTATGCCGTTCTCTCATGATGCCAGACTGATGGTAACCTTTACCTCGCGCGGGGATCGGACAGGCTGATGCGCGTGACTTGGCCTACGACCTCGTGCGCCGAGAGTACAAGTTCTGAGGTTGGGGACCTCTCTTAATGAGTCAACTCGGAGCAGAGACAGAGCAGGCATGGGGAGCAGGCCTCTCGCAGGGAGAACTGCTACACCGCATGCGTTGGACGATCTGCGCCATGCTCTTTGCGGCGACCTCGATCAACTACATGGATCGACAGGTGATCGGCCTGCTTAAGCCAACCCTCGAACAGAGCATCGGCCTGACGGAGGTCAATTACGGCTATATCGTCGCTGCCTTTCAAGTCGCTTACGCTGTTGGATTGATGATCGCAGGCCGTTTGGTTGATCGGTTGGGAACTCGAGCTGGCTACATGCTGTTCATGGCGGTATGGAGTGTATCCGGCATGGCGCATGCCCTGGTTCGCTCCGCTCTAGGATTCGGCATAGCGCGCTTCTTTCTAGGCCTGGGTGAAGCTGGCAACTTCCCTGCGGCAGTCAAGACTGTGGCGGACTGGTTTCCACAAGGCGAGCGCTCGCTCGCCATCGGGATCTTCAACTCTGGCGCCAACGTGGGTGCTCTCGTTGCTCCGGCCGTCATTCCCTGGATCACCCTGAATTTCGGTTGGCGTGCCGCATTTCTTGCTACCGGTCTGCTCGGCGTCCCGTGGATGGTTTGGTGGATCAAGAACTACCACACGCCCTCAGCGCAGCTGAGGTTGGCCGACGCCGGGTTCGATACCTTCAAGCGAAACAGGGACGTGCAGGCAGAGCGCGACATCCCGTGGCTGATGCTCCTCACCTACCGGCAGACTTGGGCATTCTCGATCGCCAAGTTTCTCACCGATCCGATCTGGTGGTTTTATCTCTTCTGGTTGCCGTCTTTCTTTGATTCCCGTTTTCACCTTGGCCTGTCGCATCTCGGCTTGCCCTTGACCGTTGTCTACACCATATCCGCGCTGGGGAGCATTGGTGGAGGCTGGCTTCCTGTGCTGTTTCGCCGAGCGTCTTTGGACCAAGCGAAGGCCCGCATGTCCGCCATGCTCATCTGTGCGGGCATGGCGCTTCCCGTTTTTGTCGCAGGCGGTGTGAACTCCAAGTGGGCTGCCATTGGAGTGGTTAGCGTTGCGGCGGCCGCACACCAAGGATGGTCGGCGAATCTCTTCACGATTCCTTCTGACATGTTCCCGCGCGGGGCTATTGGCGCAGTGGTAGGCATCGGCGGGATGGCCGGTTCTGTCGGCGGCGTGCTCTTCTCCGTCAGCGCAGGAAAGATTCTCGAGTTGACCCACAGCTATGGGGTGCTGTTTGCCATTTCCGCCAGTGCCTATTTGATATCGTTGGCTGTTCTTCACCTGCTGGCTCCTGGTCTGAAGAAAGTGGATTTCACCGCATGAGTCTTTATGTAGCGCAAGGCAGTCCCGACTTGGAGATTTCCCCTGCGGAGATGCAGAGCCTGCTGTTTGAAGCGCTGGGCAAGCTCGGTGAGCGTCGCCATGTGCTCGCCGTGCCGCCTGATCTGACCCGCAGAGAGTCTCGCGCCGGCGAATTGACGCACTGTGCCTATGACTATTACGGTGGCCGGCTCGAAGCGGTCCTGCCGGCTCTGGGCACCCACGCCGCGATGTCGCCCACCCAACTGGCCAGCATGTTCGGCAAAATGCCCAACGAGCTGTTCCGCGTTCATAACTGGCGTACTGACACCGAGACACTCGGGGAGGTGCCGGCAACCTTCATTCAAGAGCAATCCGAGGGTAGGTTGAACTACCCATGGCCTGCGCAGGTGAATCGCCTGATTCGAGGCGGTGGCTTCGACCTTGTGCTCTCTCTGGGGCAGGTCGTGCCCCACGAAGTGAGCGGAATGGCGAACTACAACAAGAACATCCTGATTGGGACGGGAGGACGTGACAGCATCAACCGCAGTCACTACCTCGGCGCGGTCTACGGGATGGAGCGCATGATGGGCCGTGCGGAAAACCCGGTGCGCTGTGTTCTCAACTATGCCTCCGAGCACTTTCTGAGGCAAATCCCCATTGTTTATGTGCTTACCGTAGTCGGGGTCAGCGCGAGCGGCGGTTCCGTCCTGCACGGCCTCTTCATTGGCGACGATATCGAGTGCTTCCAGCGCGCCGCCGAGCTAAGCCTGAGGGTCAACTTCGAGATGCTCGACCGCCCAATTCGCAAGGCGGTCGTCTATCTCGATCCCCGGGAATATCACAGCACCTGGCTGGGCAACAAGGCCGTCTATCGCACCCGCATGGCGTTGGCCGACGGCGGTGAACTTCTCATCCTCGCTCCCGGGGTGAAGGAGTTCGGCGAAGACCGCGGCATCGACATGCTAATTCGCAAGTATGGATACCGGGGCACACCGCGAACCCTGGCCAGTGTCGAGGCCCATGGCGACCTGGCAAACGACCTGAGCGCCGCGGCACATCTCATTCATGGCTCTTCCGAAGGGCGCTTCTCGATCACCTGGTGTCCCGGGCATCTTTCTCGCGAAGAAATAGAAGGGGTTGGCTTTGCTTACAGCGACCTGAACACGATGCTGGCGCGTTACGATCCTGCCAGGCTGTCGCCCGGCAAGAATATGGTTGACGGTGAGGAAATTTTCTTTATTGCGAATCCCGGTCTCGGGTTGTGGGCCTATCGAGGAAGATTCCTGAATCGAGGTGGATGTGACTAGCCGGCGGTTGAGCCTTGAGCGATTTTCAGTGGGAGTCGGAGATCGCTTTCTGCATCAGGCGGAGGCACAACTTGCAGCGTGCGTCGAGGCTTCGCGGGCGGGAGTCGAAGTCGTTCCGGTGTGGAATAAATCGAACCGGGAGCACGACCTGATCGGCTCGGAACCCGCTTCAACACGGGCCGCCGCGGATGCGGCCGTGAAGGCTGTTGCGTGGCACCGGCCATACTACTGCGATGCGGATCACATCAACCTGCAAACCGTTCGACGGTTTCTCCCCTGCTGCGACTTCTACACCATCGACGTGGCGGATTTCATAGCCAGCCAAGCCGAGCCGTCGGCGATCGATGCTTTCCTGCGGCGGCACCGCGAGCTTGTCGGTGAGGTCAGGCTTGACGGCATCGAAACCAGCTTCGCGATCACACCTGCACTCCTGGCGCAGGTCGCCAGCAAGTTTCTCTCTGCCGTCGAGCATGCTGGCGCCGTATACCGCAAGATCGAATCGGCAAGAGGGAAGGACAATTTCGTTTGTGAAGTATCCCTGGATGAGACTGATCGGGCTCAAACTCCGCTTGAACTTCTCATCATTCTGGCGGCGGTTGCGGATGAAGGCATTCCTTTGCAAACCATAGCGCCCAAGTTCAGTGGGCGTTTCAACAAGGGAGTGGACTACGTGGGCGATGTCTCGCAATTTGCCCGCGAAATGGAGCTCGATCTGGCTGCCATCCGCTATGCGGTACGGCAATTCGGATTGGCCGAGAACCTGAAGCTCAGCATCCACTCAGGCAGTGACAAATTTTCCCTTTATCCAGCAATTCACTCCGCTTTGAAGAAGTTCAAGGCTGGGATTCACCTGAAGACGGCTGGGACGACATGGCTCGAGGAGCTGATCGGTCTTGCCGAAGCCGGAGGGGACGGCCTGGCACTCGCCAAGCAGATTTATGCCGAGGCCTGCGCCCGCCGCCAGCAACTGTGCCGGCCGTACGCGACCGTGGTTGACATCGACACCAGCAGGCTTCCCCCGCCTGCCGAAGTTATGCGTTGGTCGTCTAAGGATTTCACCTCCGCACTCCGGCATGACCCCACATCCGACTCTTACAACAGCAGCCTTCGCCAGTTACTCCACGTCGCCTTCCCCATCGCCGCAAGAATGGGACACCGCTACCTCGATCTGCTCGAGAAAAATCGGGAAGGGATCGCCAAGAATGTGACCCACAATCTCTATCGACGCCATATTAGGCCGGTGTTTATTGATGGCGGCGAGGGAACGGGTTCATGATTTTGATTCTTTGCGGCGTGAGCGGCGTCGGCAAGACCACGATCGGACGCCTGCTCTCCGAGCGATTGGGCTGGCGTTTCGAGGATGGCGACGATTACCACTCAGCGGCGAACCGGCAGAAGATGCAGTCGGGCTCTCCGCTGACCGATGAAGATCGCAAGCCCTGGCTGACTGCCTTGCATCAGCGCATCGGGGAGTTCATCGATGGCGGGGAAAATGCTATCTTGGCCTGCTCCGCTCTCAAGCAAAAGTATCGCGACATGCTGGTGACGGGTTTCAAGGCCGAGAAGTTTCGCTTTGCGCTGCTCGACGGCCCGCGCAGCCTGCTGCGAGAACGCCTGCTGCAACGGCATCATCCGTACATGAATTCCAACTTGCTGGACAGTCAATTGGCTGCGCTTGAAGTGCCGACCGAGGGATGGCGTATCTCGGTGTGTGGCACCAAGGAAGAAGTAGTCGAACAACTGCTCGGAAAACTCAAGGTGGTTGAAGAACGGCAGGTCAGCCAAAAGCCAAGCGGCAGAGCGGGATGAACTGAACGAAGGCGTAGATAGAAACCGACTTTTTGTGGCCTAAACTGCGGTGTGGGCGGGAGAGCTGCGTTGCGACGTGCAACCATGAACTGGAGTAGCCGCTTGCGAGGATCACCGTGGAATTAAAAGTATTCGCCGACAAAACCTCCCTCGGCCAGGCAGCAGCCGAGCAGGCGGCCGCGGCCATTCGGCGGGCGATTGCCGAGCACGGACGCGCTCGCATTGTGGTGGCCACGGGCACTTCCCAAATCGATTTTCTTGAAGCGCTCACCAAAGCCGATGCCATCGACTGGAGCCGAGTTGAGATCTTCCATTTGGATGAGTACATCGGCCTGCCGATCACCCACCCGGCCAGCTTTCGCAAATACCTCCTGGAACGGCTGATTGAGAGAACGGGAAGTCCTCACTATCACTTCCTCGATGGGGATATGCCGGACCCCGTACAGGTGGCGCAGCGGATCGGAGCCAAGCTAGTCGCCGCACCGATCGACGTAGCCTTTGTGGGCATTGGAGAGAATGGGCACCTGGCCTTCAACGATCCACCCGCCGACTTCGAAACAGAACAACCGTACCTGATCGTTAATCTGGATGAATCTTGCCGGAGACAGCAGGTCGGTGAGGGGTGGTTTCGCGATCTTTCGGAAGTGCCTCGGCAAGCGATCTCCATGTCGGTCCGCCAAATACTGAAAGCCAAAGAGATCGTCGCGGTCGTCCCCGAGGCGCGAAAAGCCAGCGCGGTCAAGGCTTGTCTGGAAGGCGCGGTCAGTGCACTTACACCGGCCTCGATCCTGCGCACCCACGCGAATGCCACAATATATTTAGATCGAGGTTCTGCGAGCTTGTTAAGCCAACCCGGGCAATTCTCTACCTAATGGAACGGCTACCCGCGAACGAGAATCGGGCAATTTATGAGTTCAGCCACCGCCAACGCCTCTCGCTTTCCGAAAATCTCCAGGAACTTTGATCCATGCTTACTATTTCACCCGCTGACCGCTTGTTCATTCTTACGGGGGCCGGAGTGAGCGCGGAAAGTGGTATTCCTACCTTCCGGGGCGTTGGTGGCTTATGGCGAGATTACCGGATCGAAGAGGTCGCTTCACCTCAGGCTTGGCGTCGGGATCGGCGGTTGGTATGGGAGTTCTACTCCATGCGTCGGCGCGTGGCGTCCGCGGCCAAACCGAATCGAGCGCACCTCGCCTTGGCGAGATTGGAGCGCGAACTCAAAGAACGGCTGTTCCTCTGTACCCAGAACGTGGACGATCTTCACGAACAGGCAGGTTCTAGCAACGTCGTGCACATGCATGGGGAGCTTTTCAAGAGTCGTTGTGATCGTTGCAGCCGCCCGCCATTCGGGGATACAAATCTCTACGAACCTCCGGTCGAGATTCCCCGCTGTGAATGCGGCGGTTGGATTCGTCCTCACATTTGCTGGTTTGGAGAAGTGCCGTTCAACTTGGATGGCATTTACCTAGCACTGGACCAGTGCACTCTGTTCGTGGCCATTGGAACCTCCGGTGCCGTTGAACCTGCGGCCAGTTTTGTGGCTTACGTTGTTGGCCGTGCACGAACTGTCTATCTCGGGCCGGAAGAACCTTCGAACGCGTCCGTCTTCACGGAATGCTATTTCGGCAAAGCCGGCGAGATGCTGCCTGGGCTGTTCTCGATCTTGCGGTAAGCTCGCAGGTCAATGCCCTGGTGGCAATACTTGGCCGGCCGGCGGGAGCCAAACCGACCCATGGAAATTCGCCTGAACTTTCCGTTCTCTACGGCACGGCATTCTCGATCGCCTTAGTACCGGATTAACGGAGTGTCTGGAGAGTCGTATTGGGGAATGCACCGCCTCGGAAATTGAAATCCGTGCGCTCTCCCGCCTTCTTCCCCGGGGCAGGTATCAGCCTCGCGGTGAGCGGTTTGTGCCACTTGAAAGCCAGGCTCGCCATATCCCCGATGATTCTTTCCAGCTGTTGTTGGGAAACATCTCCAGGTAAGGCAACTGTGTCCAGCCCGGTGCCACACACCGCTGAGTAGGCGAGCAGAGAATCCAGGTCAAAACTGCCTTCGCTCCACCTTTCGGCGAGCACCGGGTCTTCGAGCACCGGCAGCATGAGACCGGAGAAGCCGACCCTCTTGACCGAGATGGAATGCTCGGCTTCCGTGATCACGGCGGCGGCCGAGAGCGTGCCCATCGAGCCGAACTTGGCTCGGGTCAGAGTTTCCAGGGCCGCGCCTATCGAGGAATCGGTGAGCGGGGCAGGCGTAGGGTCAAGCCCCATGTATTTCCAGGTCGATTGGTTCTCCACTTGCCGGGCAATCGCGTCGACTGCCCGGGCTTGCCGCTCGAATTCGGTGGCAAGAATTTCCTTCGCCAGTTGCATATCTCCATTCGCTCCGGCCACGACATCGGAAACAAAGGCTCCCGCTTCCCAGCCGACCGAAAATTCATGTCCAGCACCGTCGTGATTGGATGCAGGGAAGAACGGCGTGTTGGGCGGCACCATCGCGACCGCCGCAAAATCAAAGTTATTTGCCCCGTTTGGACTATGGTCTTCGAGATACTTGATCACCTGGGCGGCGGCTCGGACCGCAGTCCACTGTACGCCGCCTTCGTCTGCCACGACCAGGCTCGCATTGACCTTTGTCGTTGCCAAAGCTTGCCTGAGCAACTCCAGCCTTGTGGCATCCCGCAAGTCTGTAGGAATCAGGGGCCCGATGTTCAGCAGGAACGCATCCTGACGCGACATTTCGTCCAGACTCTTGATCAACTTGAGAGCTTCCGTAGGGGATCGGCCGCCTACGTATTGAACAAAGGGTTGGGTTGTAACGCGGGTGGTTTGGACTTCGTAGCCGCCGTTTTCAAATGCGGCTTTTGCCTGACGAAGCATGCTCACGGCTGGCTCAATCTGGGAGCGGGGTTCGGAAGGTTGAATGCGAACAAAGGCTGTGATGGTGCGGATCCGCGGTTTGCGATACGCACCGGCACCCAGAAGGGGCGCCAGCCCAGAGCCCATGAAGAAGGATGCGACGACGAGGGTTCGAAGCGAGGGTGAGCGCCACCGGTAAAGCCATCGATCCATGCATGCACTCCTTCCTCAAACGTCAGAACCAGCAAGTCGAAGCTAAAGCGCCACCTGCACGCCCTGGGGCTAACCAATGGTGAAACCGGCGGCCAGATAAAGCCTGCCATGAAGGTGATGCAATGAGGACAGATGCTCACCGCGAGGAAGCCTGAGTTACACCCGGGGATGGCGACCGAATCGCGGCACTCCCTACTCGTTGGAGCAACAACCGTGTCTCCCTGGACAGCGTGGAGCTACGCTGCAGCCGATTTGCCTTCGTAAAGAGGCTTGAATCGCTCCTCTACGAATGTTTCGTAAGAAGTCGGGGTTGTGTTTTGTGCGGAACGTGGCTCCAATGCCCGCATGTAGCCTGAGTTCAAGGCGGCTGACATCTCCAGGATGAGATGCGCCATGCTGGACGACATGCCCAGCCGAATGAGCGCTGCCTGCACTTGGTCTTCAGGTGCCTGAGAATATCGAAGACTGGGCTTGCCGATCGACTTTCCGATAATCTGGGCGACTTCGTTCATGCTGATATCTCGCTGACCTTGCAGCTCGCGTGTGTTTTTCTGGTGGAATTCCAGACGCAACAGTGCATCGGCGGCAACCGCTCCGATGTCCTGCGCTGCGATCATCGAGAGTTTCAGATCAGGACGCAGCGGGCCGAGAGACATGCCCATGTTTTGAATGACGCCAACCTGCCCCAGTGTGTTCTCCATAAAGTAGCCGGCGCGCAAGTGGAGCACGTGCAGGCCGTTAATATGGTTGAGCTGCTCCTCGAGGTACCGCAAGCCTAAGACGGGACCAGTTCGATCTGGCTTATCTGCCCCAATGCTGCTCAACGTGACCGCATGGGTGATTCCGGCGCTGCGCAGAGCTGCCGCAATCGTTTCGGCCACGCGATCTTGGAAGGCCCGATAGTCCGGAGCGGTAGGATCAGGAGGCACCATGATGTAGGCGGCCTTAGCCCCGTTGAAAGCCCTGGCCAAGTTCGAGACATCGGTGAGATCCGTGACAAACGACTCTGCCCCTTTCGCAACAAGAGCTTGCAAACGATCGGTGTTTCGGCCAATCACCCGAACTTTTGCGCCCTTTGTCAGCAGAGTTCTTGCGACGACCTTGCCCGTCTGGCCCGTTGCACCTGTGACGACGTACATTCGAACCTCCTTCGCTAGTTCGATTCGCGCGCAAGTCGTGGAGCTTCAATAATTCTGCTATCGGTCGTCGGCAAACGAAGTCTTTCGGAGTCCCAAACACCCATCGTCTGAAGGAATTGCTGCGTCATCAATGCCGAATGTGCCGGAAGGTCAGGTTAATGCGGGACTGGGTAAAACCGCGCTCCTTGGGAATCTCGTGCTTGAAGTTCTTCTGGGTTGGGCCCGCCATGATCAACAGGCTTCCGTGAGGCAGTCGTTCGGAAAATGCCAGGGTTCCGTTTTTTTGCTTCAGTCGGAAGAGGCGGGCCGCACCGAGACTGAGGGAAGCGATCACCGGCCCCATTTCCGGCTCGGCATCGGCGTGCAGGCCGACACTGTCATTCCCATCCCGATAGAGGTTGCACAGCACGGCATTGTAGCCGATGTACGGCAAGCTCGAATTGGCATAAGCCGCCGGCGGCGTAGCCTGTTCGACACGGGCTTTCAGGGCAAGCAGTTCGGGCAACCAAGCAATGGGACGGTACTCGCGCCTCGAGTAGGTGTACTGCGTTCCGGGCTCGCCGTAGTAGGCCTCGTCGCGAGGGACCACCCGGCCAAACGATGCCCTGCGCCGTTCCCAAGAGCATTGCTTGAGCAGCGTGTCGAACCAATGCGTTGCCTCTTCGGCAGACAGAAACTGTCCCTCATAGTAGACTTCAGCGCCGGGAATTGGGATCAATTTCGTCGCAGCGCCCTCGGAGGCTAGGATAGTACACCCTGTCGAAGGTTGCGCGCTTTCAATTTGGATCGATCGTGATGATTTGCCATCCTGTTTTTTGGGCGCGCATATACTGATTGGAAGGTCGGGAGAAACCGATAGACGGTTCGTCATCCGCACTGAGAGAATGTTAGGCCTCAATGAGCACGGTTATCACTCCGATATTGCGGAACGCGCTTTCACAGGCGCACTGGGACGAGGCTGCCGAGCTGCTGCGGAGTTCTGACGGCATTGCGGCGGCTGCGGCATTGGACGAGCTCCCCTTCGAACAGCAACAACTGCTCTTCCGCCACTTACCTCTGGATCTGGCGGCATTGATGCTCCCTCACTTTCCCTACTACGACCAATATGTCTTGTTGCACTCCCGGTCGAAAGAAGAGATGCGCGCCATCGTTGACCTGATGAGCCCGGACGCTCGGTTGCACTTCCTCGACGAGCTTCCCGAGGAAGCCTGGCAGCGCTTAATGGACGAGCTTTCCGGAGCCGAGCCCGCGCAAGTCAGCGAACCGCCCGGGGCCTTGCCCAAGGTCGAGCGCCCCGCCGAGCCGCAGCCGGAGAAGGCCCGAGAACCCATCATCGAGGCGCGCCAGGTAGAAAAATCGTATGCCCAGCCCGATGGCAACCAAATCCAGATTATCGCTCCCCTGGACCTTACGGTGGATTCAGAGACGATTTGTGCTCTTCTTGGACCCTCTGGTTCGGGGAAATCAACCCTGTTACGAATTCTGTCGGGACTGATACCGCCATCCCAGGGGACCCTGCTGTGGCACGGCCAGCCCCTGGACCATACGGGCGCAAATGTCGGCATCGTGTTCCAAAGCTTCGCCCTCTTCCCTTGGCTGACCGTTTTGGAAAACGTGGAGGTTCCCCTGGCGGCGCGGGGCTTGGAGCACGCGGTTCGCCATCGTGAAGCGCTGGATGCACTCGCCGTCGTCGGACTCAAGGGCTTCGAAAACGCTTATCCGAAGGAGCTTTCGGGCGGGATGAAGCAGCGTGTCGGGTTTGCGCGTGCGTTGGCAGTCAAGCCCGAAGTGCTGTTTATGGATGAACCGTTCAGTGCCTTAGATGTGCTGACCGCGGAGAATCTTCGCGGCGAGCTCATGGGACTCTGGACTAAGAACCAGATCCCTACGAAGAGCATTTTTCTGGTCACCCATAACATCGAAGAGGCAGTGTTGCTCGCCGATCGGATCGTCGTTCTGGGAGCCCACCCGGCGACTATCCGGGCTGATTTTTACATTTCCTTGCCGCAACCCCGAGACCGCAAGTCCGCTGAATTTCTCGTGTATGTGGACTACATCTATAAAGTAATGACCCAACCGGAGCAGAAGCTTGGCCCTTTCACCAAGTTGCCGTCCTTGCGCAAGCCTTCGTTTCAAATCCTGCCTCACGCCACGGCTGGAGGAATGGCTGGCCTGCTGGAGTTTCTGGACGATCGTGGAGGCAAGGAGGACTTGTACCACCTGGCTGATGAATTGCTGATGGAGGTGGACGATCTGTTTCCGATCGTTGACGCCGCGGTCCTATTAGGTTTTGCTGATTCGGCCCAAGGAGATGTGCGCATCACCGTTTCGGGAAAACAATTTGCTACGGCCGACATCGTCGCCCGCAAGAAACTCTTCCGCAAGGCCGTTCTCAGCAGTGTCACCCTCATCCAGCAGATTCGCAATGCTCTCGAGCGAAAATCAGATCGGGCGGTTCCATTGGAGTTCTTCCGGGACATCTTGGACGAGCACCTTCCCGAGGAAGAGGCGCAGCGCCAGATCGAGACGGTGCTGAACTGGGGAAGATACGCTGAGATTTTCACCTACGATTCCGCAAGCGATAGGTTGCTGCTCGATGAACCCTCGGGCAACGCGAGTTCCCCGGAAAGGATTCCTCTGCACTGATGCTCGAGCCCCTCGACAGGACTGCCTCCCGCGCATTGCCTTGGGGCATCGTTCCGGCAAGGGCAACCTCGCTCGCTCGGGAGTTACCGATCGTGCTGGGAGGAATTGGCCTGTTTTACAGCCTGCTTGCGTTTGCCCGCTATTGGTCGGGTCCGGTTGGCGCGGAAGCGGCAATCAGCCTTCGTGCCACGGCATTGCCGAAGTACGCGTTGTTTTCCGTCCTGCGCATTGCCATCGCCTATGTCTTCAGCTTCCTCTTCACTCTCGTCTATGGATATGCGGCCGCGTCCAGCCCCAAGGCAGAACAGCTCATGATTCCTCTGCTCGACACCCTGCAGTCGATTCCGGTTCTCAGTTTTCTGCCAGGTGTCATGATCTCCATGGTTGCCTTGTTTCCAAGCCGGCAGTTAGGCGTAGAACTCGGGTCGATACTGTTGATTTTCACCGGTCAAGTCTGGAATATGGCGTTCAGTTTTTATGCCTCCCTAAAGAGCATTCCGGTCGAGATGCGGGAAGCAGCCCAGGCCTATCGTTTGAACTGGTGGCAGCGGTTTTGGAAACTCGAACTGCCGTGGTCGGCCATCGGCCTAATCTGGAACTCGATGATGTCGGTTGCCGGCGGCTGGTTCTTCTTGATGGCGTGTGAAATGTTTGTTCTGGGAAATCGCGACTTTCGTTTGCCGGGCCTGGGTTCGTATCTCCAGACCGCCGCCAACGCAGGCGACACCCGCGCCATCGTCTTGGGATTGATAACCATGATCGGCGTGATTGTGGTGATCGACCAGGTTGTTTGGCGTCCAGTGATTGCCTGGGCCGAAAAGTTCAAGTTCGAGCAGGTAGGATCCGCGACTCTGCCTTCTTCGCCAGTGTTAACTTTTCTGCGCAGTTCGAAGCTGGTTCCGCTCGTGATGCAGTCCCTCCTGTTTCCGCTTCGCGAGCGGCTGAACTTGCACTTTGCGAGAGAGCGGGAGACTTCGTCCGCGCACGTCAGCAAGCGGACGCGGGTGTGGGTTCTGCGCCTAGCCGCGGTGGTTGTTCTGGGCGGGATCGCATATGCCATGGTGAAGATGTTCGCGATCCTTGCGGCCGTGTCGTCGGGAGAACTGCAGCATATTGTTTGGGGAGCGGGAGCCACATTCGTAAGGGTGCAAGCCGTTCTTTTTCTGGCTGCGCTCTGGGCTGTTCCGGTGGGAGTGCTCGTCGGATTGCGGCCAAGGTTGTCCGCCGTGGCCCAGCCGATCGCTCAGATCGCTGCATCGGTACCGGCGACTGCATTGTTTCCCATCATTCTGCTGGGGTTGGTTCGCGCCGGAGGCGGTCTCGGAATCGGTTCCATTCTGCTGCTGCTGCTCGGAACGCAGTGGTATGTCTTGTTCAATGTGATTGCCGGTGCGACGGCCATACCGGCGGATTTGAAGGAGGTTTGTACGGTCTACCAGCTGAGCTCAGCTGAGCGCTGGCGCAGGCTGTTTCTACCGGCGATCTTTCCTTACTTGATCACCGGTCTTGTCACTGCCTCCGGAGGAGCGTGGAATGCCAGCATCGTGGCCGAATACGTCCGCTTCCGCGGTCAAACCATCTCGACGACCGGGCTAGGAGCGATCATCAGCCAGGCGACGGACGCCGGCAATTTTCGTCTTCTCCTGACCGCGACGGTGGTGATGGTGGTGACGGTAGTGATCATGAACCGCCTGGTGTGGCGACGGCTCTATGCGCTGGCGACAACCAAGTTCCGACTCGAATGTTGACCCCTGGGTTCGATTGGGATACCCGTCTTTTGCACACCTTCAACCCCCTTCGAACAGGCTGATTCCCAGTCGATCCATTCGACCCATCCACCCGGATTTCTCCCATGTCTTCGACTCTGTTTAATCGAGAACGGAAGGGTGGAATTACATCAGCCCCAACCTGTCACAGAAGAGTTTCTTGTCTATCGATGTTACATGCTAGGCTCACTCAAGTTGTCACCAGCAGCCATTTGAAAGGAACCGAGAGGTTGAGAGGTTGTACAATCGTGGCGTTTCGTGACGATGAGCAATCTCAGCAATCACGACGACAGAGGTGCATCGTCTGCGGGCAGGATGGGTCCGCGATACCCCAATCAGGTCGACGCCGCGAAGATGAACCGGGTGGTTTTTCTCCTCGGGCTCTCCGTTTTCATAAACTACATCGATCGGAGCAATCTGTCGATTGCAGCCCCCCTGCTGAAGGACGAACTCGGGCTGACTGCTGTACAACTGGGCACTCTCCTTTCCGCTTTCTTCTGGACCTATGGCCTCATGCAGGTACCTGCGGGGTGGCTAGTCGATCACTTGGACGTGAAATGGGTATTCGCCGCGGGTTTCTTAGTTTGGTCGGTGGCAACCGCCATTACGGGAACGCTTCATGGATTCATGGCCCTGATCATCGTCCGGGTGATTCTCGGCCTGGGAGAGTCGGTCGCATTTCCTTCCTATTGCAAGGTGCTGAGCACCTACGTCACAGAACGCAGCCGCGGCTTTATGAACGCGGTGCTCATGGCCGGCCTTTCTCTGGGTCCGGCAGTAGGCATACTGGTGGGTGGAACGGTGGTAGGACACTTTGGATGGCGTCCGTTTTTCCTTGGTTTGGGGATCGGAGGTTTGCTGTGGTTGGGGCCATGGCTCCTATGGATGCCGCGCAGGGTCAGCCGATCTGGCGAACCTTCTGCCCAGGGGATCGGAATTCTTCCGATCTTGCGGTGCCGTTCGGCCTGGGGCACGTGTGTGGGACAGTTCTCGATTAACTACTACCTGTATTTTCTCGTCACCTGGTTGCCGTTCTATCTGGTGCGCAGCCGGCACCTTTCTCTCGAGGGTATGGCGAAAGTAGGCGGCCTGGTGTTCTTCATGTCGGCGGTTGCTGCCCTGATCTGGGGAAAGCTCACCGATCGCTTAATTCACGCCGGGGCCACACCGACTTTGGTACGCAAAGGCTCTATGGTTTTGGGACATGTCGGTGTGGGGATCTCTCTCATACTGGCCGCCATCGCGCAGGGCCCGTCGTTTGTAGGCATGCTGGCGCTGACCGGAACATTTTTGGGAATCAGCGTCTCGAACGGCTGGGCCATCACGCAGACACTGGCCGGGCCCCTGGCCGCAGGACGATGGACCGGAGTGCAGAACTTTATCGGCAATTTAGCGGGATGGGTGTCGCCGTACCTTACCGGACAACTTGTCGAGCGGACCGGCCACTTTTATGCGCCATTCTTCATCACCGCGATCGTTGCCTGGATTGGAGCCGTGAGCTGGGGAGTGGGGGTTGGCGCTTTGGAGCAAGTGAACTGGGACAGGCTCAAAGCGCCAGAAATTGTGCCTGCCCCAGCCGCCGAAATTCCGCCGCCCTAGGCAACTCTCGCTCCGGTTGCCTCGAGCTTCAGCAGGAGCCAAGGCAAGCTGACCCTAGAATCAATCTCTTAAGGTGTGCGCGCTAAAGTTATGACAGCGAGCCATTTAGCATCTTTCGCCCGCTCCATCATGGTAAGCCGATCTTGCAGATTCTCAACCCGCATGATTAAGCCCTCGATGGCGTGCTTGGAGTTTTCTATTGCGTCGCCTTTCCGCAGGTCTGGAGACTGCTGGCCGATAGATTTTGCACTCGTGTTCCCGCCGTTCGGGATCGTCCGGACCCGGTTATAAACGTCTTGGAGAATGTCCTCAAAATCCTTGGGCACGTTTGCCCCTCGAGAAGCGCCGAGTTATAGCTTTTAACCAGACGTTTATGGGGGATCGGCAGCACCCGCCGGTCTGCCATTGCGATAAGGATTCAGGCGGACTGAGCCAAACCGTCTGGGGCCTAAGGTTACTGATGTGATTAGTCGAAAGCTGCCGATGCTTGTAGATTCACTCTGGCGAGTGTTGCCGCTTGAGAGCGAGCGGTTCCTCTACACATGGTTGGGCGAATGGGCGTCAAGTACCGAGCAATTGCATCCGTGCTGGGAGGGTTACGACTTAGATCGGCGGGCGCGGTCGGAATCAGAGGAATGTCTCCCCACAATGTGCAGCCTTTCATCGACCAACATGCCTCTCTGTTCGCAGCAGTCTTTCCCGTTTATTTTGTTGCGCTGTGGCTTGTAATAGGGGCAATCATTAGCTCGCTGGGTGGCTGGCTTTCGTTATCAAAACTCTATCGCATGCAAATTGAGTTCGGCGGAGCAAAATGGGGACGACAAAGCGGCCGGATGCGCTGGCTCACGAACTACAATAACGTGCTCACGCTCGGTGCCAGCCGGGATGGCTTGTACTTAGCTATGAATTTCCTGTTTCGCTTCATGCATCCTCCATTGCTGATCCCGTGGGCAGAAATCAAGGTGCGAAAGAGCAAAGGCTGGTTCTTCGAGTATGTAACATTCACCATGGGACGTGAAATGGAAATTCCCCTCCGCATTCGTGCGAAGCTAGCCGACCTCATCAAGAACGAGGCTGGTAACAACTGGCCTGTCGAAGAGACCTGAGGCAGTCGCGAACCGCAAAAACTCGACGAAGAACCAAGGAAGGGCAGGGAAGCGATGGCGGGGTGTTTGGCTGAATTGCAATGCCTCCCGCAGGATTCTGAGCAGCTGGACGGTCCTGGCGCGAGTAGAAGGGCGGGCCAGGACTCGAGCGGCCTGGAGCACTTCAGGCAGCGGCGATGCGGCGAATCAGATCTTCCTGCTCTGCCTTATTCTCGGCACCGATCGTAAAGGCATCGAGGAGGCCAAGCGAGAGAGCGTACTTGATCGCTTCATTCTGACGATGGCGAAGCTGGCCCTGGCCGAGAATTTTCATTCCGACTACGGCCTTTCCTGCAGCCTTCATTTCCCGGAGGACGCTGACCACGGTTTCAGGATCGGCATCCATAGAAGCGCCTATCGGATTGATGCGGGCCAGATCGACTTCGACCCAAGGAGATTTCGCCGCCGCGCGCAGGGCGTCAATGCTGTGGCAAGAGCATCCATGGGCGCGAATTGTGCCCTTTTGTTTGGCTTCGGCGAGTACATCCATCACTGCTTTGAATTGTGCGGTCCAATCGGGCTCGGTCAAGCAGTGCATGAGGCAGATGTCAAGGTAATCGGTGCCCAGTTCACGGCGGAAACGATCGAGATCGGCTCGCGCCGTACCGGCGTCCCGCGCCCAGGTTTTTGTCAGAATGGTGACTTTGTCACGTTCGAGGTGCTTCAGCGCCGCGGCAACGTGCGGGTGACTTCCATAAGAATCGGCGGCGTCGAAGAACCGAAGGCCGTGGTCGTAACCGTTGAGCAGGAGGTCGGAGAGTCCTTGCATGCCCAGCGCGGTTTGATGGGACTGATGGCCTGAGCCGACCGTGCCAGTTCCCATGGCGAGGCGGCTGGTTTTGATTCCCGTGTTGCCCAGCGTGACCGTATCGGAGGCGCTGAACTTGCTGGCAAGGGGTTGAGTTGCGACCACGGCCAGCAAATTTGTTGGGTTCAGCCAACCGGCTCCAAGGGCCATAGCGGACCGGGCTAGGAACTCTCGTCGGCGCAATTTCTTCTCCCCCAGTGGACGCTACCGAGGTTAACCGAGAACCGGAGAGAGGTCATAAAGAGGCGTCCGTCCTGGGACAGACCCGAGGTGACCTCTCCAGTCTTCCTTCCAGTCATGCTACGGGCGATTGGGCATCCAACCTCTCCCGTTCCTGATAGCGTGCTCACCTCGCCGACATCACGAGCAAGAGAACAATCAGCATGGCCATCACGAAGGTTGTAATCAGGGAAAATGTGCCATGCAGGGGGTGACTGTGGAAATAGCGTTCATTATGGATTCGAAAGTGCAGCAGGGGTTTCATACCACCCTCCTCGCCAGGAGCCGCAAGCAGCCATCGGCGCCATGTATCAGAGACTCAATCTCCTGAAAATTGCAGTGATGCTCAAAATCAGGGCAATCCAGGGTTGCCTCGAACAGAGGATTCGGGTCAGCTCTTTTTGCTGGTTACGGCATAGAAGGCTGCTGCCTCCTGCTCTACATTCTTGCTGCCGCAATGCGGACAAGTGAGCTTTTCCTGGTCGTGCTCCTCGAGGGTGAGGATGGTCTCGAAGACCTTTTGACAATCGTTGCAGATGTAGTCGTATACGGGCATGGGACACCTCGCAGGGAGACTATGATCCAATTGTAGCGCGATTTGGTCCAGACCAGCTCAAACTCCGACGGCAATTTGTCCCATCCCCAACGCCAACTTGCTCCGCCGATGGGGACACGATGGTAAGATTGTTCGCTTTTCCGAACTTCCATGGCGATGCAAGAAAAGAACTACTGGCTCGAAACCGTAAGAATTCCCCTAGGTGAAGCTCGCCCCTTGCCAGAGAACGTTGACGTTGCCGTCGTCGGAAGTGGTGTCACTGGTCTCTCCGCTGCGAGGGTATTGGCCAAGCGCGGCCTCTCGGTGGCAGTGTTAGAAGGCGAGACCTTTGGCTGGGGAGCCAGCTCGCGCAACGGCGGCATGGTGCTGACGGGGCTGAAGCTCCCGGTACCTCAGTTGATGGCACGTTACGGACGAGAGCCGGTTCGGCGCATGTACGCGGCCTCCCTGGCCTCGATTGATTGTGTCGAACAGGTTGTACGGGAAGAGCAGATCGACTGCTATTTCTCGCGCTGTGGCCACCTGGAGGTCGCGTGCAAGCAGGCTCACTTTAAAGGCTACGCGGAATCAGCCGCACTCATCGCACGCGAATTCCACCACAACCTGCACATCGTCGGGAAGTCGGAGTTGCGCAGTGAAATTGGCTCCGACATCTATTATGGAGGACTGGTGGATGAGATGAGTGCCGGACTGAACCCGGCCCGCTACGTGTCGGGCTTGGCGATGGCGGCCAAGCGAGCGGGAGCCGCGCTGTTCGATCACGCTCGGGTCGCAGGTGTTCGACGGGAAGATCACCCCGCCGGAGCGAAGTTTGGTGTCCAGACGGCGAAGGGCAGCCTATGGGCGCGAGAGGTGTTCTTAGCCAGTGGTGCTTACACCGGCAATTCGACCCCCGCCCTGCGCAAGAAAATCATTCCCATCGGCTCCTACATTATTGCCACCGAAGTGCTCGGTGAGGAACTGGCTCGGGAACTGAGTCCGAAGAATCGCATGATTTATGACTCCAAGCATTTTCTCTACTACTACCGCCTGACTCCGGACAATCGAATGCTATTCGGCGGTCGCGCGGCATTTTTTCCGGAAACCGAAAGCACGGTGCGACAGAGTGCGGAAATCCTGCGCCGCGGCATGATTCGCGTTTACCCCCAGTTGCGGGGCAGCCAAGTGGAATTCGTTTGGGGGGGGACACTCGACTTTGCATTCGATGTGATGCCGCATACGGGACGGACCGATGGCATGTACTATGCCCTGGGCTATGCGGGACATGGCGTCGCCATGGGGACGTATCTGGGAAGCAAAATCGCGGGAGTAATTTTGGGTGAGCCCAACGCCATACCATTCGATAGCATTCCATTTCCCAGCCCGCCCATCGGTCTGCGCAGCGGACACACCTGGGCGCTCCCGCTGGCCGGCGCCTATTACAAGTTTCTCGATTGGGTGAGTTGAGTGACAGAGTGCCCGAGCGCAGGGGCTCGTCGAGGGGCCAGCCCGGGACAGACCGGCTTCAACCGTCGGCCTTGGCTTGCGGCATTTTGGGTACGAAGAGGTAAGCGGCTGGGCCCAGAAGGATCGCGACTGGTCCCCAATGCAGTGCAAAGCGATCGCTGCCCAGCAGGGCAACCGCACTCATGACGAGCGGAGCCACCACAACGTAAAGCAATCCGGCACGACCCCAGGGAATACGAAAAGGCCGAGCCAGGTCAGGCCAGGTTTGCCGCAGGCGCCAGGCGGAAAGAACGGTCAGCACGGTGGTGGCGATGCGCAGCCACATGTAAACCGTGATGAGTTCCGCCAGAGTGTGAAATGCCAGCAATCCGTAGACGAGCGATGAGGCGAGAATCGCAACCCAAGGCGTCCCAAAGCGAGGATGGGTGGCGGTAAGCACAGGTGGAAGGTAGCCGTCCTCGGCCATGGCGAAGGGCATGCGGGTGCTGGTCAGCACCGTGGCATTGAGAATGGAAACATTGGTGACCATTGCGGCCAGCGTCATCCAGAAGCCCAGCCATCCCCCGCCGATCAATTGCGCCGCGTCGGAGAAATAACGGGTGTGCCACTGCTGCCAGTTTCCAAGAGCTGCGAGCGACAGCATGGTAGGAAGAAAGTAGGTGGCCATCGAGAGCGGTACGACCAGGGCTAAGGTGATTGGGTAGCTTCGCTGCGGGTTCTCCACTTCTTCGGCAACGGTGGAGAGTTGTTCATATCCTGAGTAAAGCCACAAGCCGAGAGCTAGCCCAACCCCAAAAACCTGGAAAGGCGGAACGTGGGGGGGGATGAACGGAGAGAACGGATTGTGCTGCCACTTGGGTATGGCAACGGCGCACAACACCACGACCGGCAGCAGAATGAACACCTCGAGCACCGTAGCAACCACTCCGACCATCTGGATGCCACGGACATTAATATAGGCAATCAGCGCGATCAACCCGAGAGAAACCAGATAGTGCTTCCAGCCGGTGACTTGCGGGAAGTAGAAGCTCAGGTAATCGCTGAAAAGAACGGCGTAGACTCCCCCCAGCACGAACGACGCACTCCAGTTCCACCAGCCGGCCAGGAATCCCCAAAAATCTCCAAAGCCGGCGCGCACCCAGCGATAAAAACCCCCTTCAACCGGGACGGCGGTAGTCAGTTCGGCTGCCACCAGGGAAACGGGGATACACCAGAAAAACGGCAGGATCAAATGATAAATGAGGGTCAGACCTGGACCGCTGGTCGTTACTTGGTCCTCCAGTCCAAACGGACCTGCGGTGGTGTATGAATACATGACAAAGATGAAGGCGAACAATCCGGCCTTGCGGACGCGAGTCGCAGATTGGAAGGCCACCGGGTTCGTGGTGGTGATCATTAGGATTGCTTACAATAGTCAGCGGACCGGTTTCGTGCGTAACGCGAGCAGCCATTATCCCAGATCTTCGGGTTTGGCCGTCTGCGTCTGGCCCGAGACACACTGAATCAGGAGTTCACTCATGGTTTTGCCAGCTGAACAGATTGGGTCACAACGCATGAACTATGCACCACCCGATATGAACCCGAAACGGGACCTTCCCGAGGGATTCATGGATCTTCTTGTGCCCTTGCACAAGCAGTTCACCCCCTGGCAACAGAAACTGGTCGCGAGGCGGGCGGAAGTATTGCGGGCCTCCCGACGTGGGCAGCATCCCAGTTATCTGCCGCCATCGGAAGCGACGACCGCCGATTGGCGCATCGAGATGCCGGACTGGTGCGCGGACCAGCGCAACCAGATGACAGGTCCGGCCGATGATGCCGAGTTGAGCGTAAAGTTGTTGAACTCCGGATCGCCGGCGGTCATGCTGGACCTCGAAGACTCTACCGCGAATGCCTGGCCGAACATTCTGATGGCGGCCGGAAACGTCGTCGCAGCCTATCGCTATGAGCTGAGTTACGATGACCAGAAGCGCAAGAAAAGGATCAAAGTCGAGCGCTCGAAAACGGTTACCTGGGTCCGCCCCCGGGGGCTGCATATTTCGCAAGGGGGGGTGATCGCGAACGAAGTCGTCTCGGCTTCGCTGTTTGACCTCGCCTTGATCTGGTGTCAAATCGACCCCGCCACACTGCCACACAATTTCTCGGTATACATCCCGAAGAGCGAATCGGCCGAGGAGGCCTCGTGGTGGCGCGACCTGTTTCAGGCGCTGGCCAAAGCCAAAGGTTTACCGAAGGATCACATCAAGTGTATGGCCCTGGTCGAATCCCATCCCCTCGCCTACCAAATGGAAGAGTTTCTCTTCCTGCTCAGGGAGCATTGTTTGGGATTGAACCTCGGCCGTTGGGACTATATGGCCTCGCTCATCGATTTCATGTTCGAGGATCCGAACTGGATTTTGCCCGACCGCAACACCATCCCCCACGATGTGAGTTTCTTCCAAAACTTCCGCACTCTCATGCCAGAGATCTGCCACAAGCATGGGGTGCACGCCATTGGGGGGATGACCGCGCTCTTTCCCAGTCGCACCGACCCGCAACTGAATGAGCGAGCCCTCGAGGTGCTTAAAGAAGATAAGAAAAACGAGGCGCTCTGCTTAATGGATGGCGCTTGGACCGGACATCCCGACCAGAATGAGATCGCGGTGGCCCAGTTTCCATTTCCCAATCAGATTGCGAAACGGCCTAACCTTGGGAGCAGGCAGGTGGATCTTCGTCCTGTGCCCAAAGGCGTGGGGAAGACCACGCTCGCGGGCACGCGAGCGGCGGCGCGAACGGTCATCCGCTACCGCAATGGAGTGCTGAACGGGAAAGGTGCAAGTCTGCTGGATGGATACATGGAGGACTTGGCTACGGATCGTATTTACCGGCTGATGATCGCACAACGCGTGCGCCATAAGGTGCGCGTACCCGGCGACGACGGACGATGGGTAGAGCATACGAAGGAGCTCGTGACTCGCATATTCGATGAGGAGCTTGCCAAGATCCAAAAGGATTTGCCAGCCGAGATCGATGATCGCTCGATGTCCACGCTTCCTGAGGCTCGCCGCATCGCCGAAGAGATGATCGTCCAGGGACATCATTCCCCGATCTGAGCCTTGGGCAATTCGCTTCCGTCGAATTTCCGGCCGGGATCCCTCGCTTCCCAGGCAAGACGGCGGCTTGCCGCCTGTCCCTTTTTCTTCCGATGACCCGATCTGGTCTCCACCCGAATGGCTTACTGCGTCCGGAGTGCTCGGAATGGCGGGACGACAACGCAAGTTGCGCGGGCCGGGCACAGTTTGGGACACTAATCATGAATCCCAACGCGCACAGAAATGAGTGAAGCCTATGAGCACTGTCCAAGCCGAACCATCGATCAGCCTCCATTCTCCCCTTCAGCCTCCGAAGCGGTATTTGTTTGGTCCGGGACCAAGCATGGTGCACCCCCGAGTCTATGAGGCTCTTTCCAAACCGGTCGTCGGCCATCTCGACCCGTATTTCTTTGAAATTATGGCTGGGATCGAGCAATCCCTGCAGCGAGTCTACGGTACCATCCAAGGGACCACGATGGTGATCTCGGGAACGGGAAGTGCCGGGATGGAGGCTTCGGTGGCCAACTTTGTCGAATCAGGCGAAAAGTTTGCCGTATTTGCCAACGGGTACTTCTGTGATCGTATCAGTGAGATGGCAAAGCGTCAGGGGGCTCAAGTCGTGCGTTTCGAGAAGCCGTGGGGAGAAACCTTCGAAGACCAGGAAGCTGGGGATTTCATCCGTCGTGAGCGGCCGCGTCTGGTGGCATTTGTTCATGCCGAGACCTCGACTGGAGCCCTGCAACCAGGAAACGCCATCTGCTCCGCCGCTCACGAGGTGGGAGCCTTGGTCATTGCTGACTGTGTCACCTCGCTCGGTTCGATGCCGGTCGATGCCGACCGCATGGGAATCGACATCGCCTATAGCTGTACCCAAAAGGGCATGAGCTGCCCGCCTGGGCTCTCGCCGATGTTCCTATCCCCGAGAGCCGTCGACCGGCTAAACCAGCGCACATCATCGCCCCGCAGCTGGTATTTGGATCTCAAACTGATTCGGGACTATACGACCATCTCGCACCGCTATCACCACACCGCTCCGATTTCGATGTTCTATGGCCTGTACGAGGCGCTGGCTGTGATTCTCGAAGAAGGAACCGAGAAGCGCTGGGACCGGCATCTCCGCTGCCATCAAGCCTTCGTCCGCGGCATCGAGAGCATGGGTCTCACCATGCATGTGAGGGAAGGCCATCGCATTCGCACGCTCAACACCGTTTCGGTTCCCTCCGGCCTCGATGAGGCCAAGGTCCGGGCGCGGCTGCTGACACAAGCAGGCATCGATATCTCCGGCGGATTCGGGCCGCTGGCCGGCAAGGTGTTTCGCATCGGGATCATGGGTCCCTTGGCGACGGATGAAAACGTCCAATTTCTCTTGCGTGAGTTCAAAAAGGCACTCGCGGCGGAGGGATACCGGTCCTAACCTCGCCGGAGCCACTTTCGGGCTAGTTCTACCGTGACATTCAGCGGCCGAGCTTGATTTGCTATGGTTGATTAGGGATGAACTCTCTCACCTCTCCCGCATTCAACCAGTGAACCTTGGGTTTAGGATTGACGAGATAGGTTGTCGGAACCAGAAACATCACGCCCGCAGCTCGAGGAGGTTCTGCGCACTCCCATTCGCGCGCTCGGCTTGAAGATCGAGGGGTCACCCCTCGAGGCCTTTGTCGAGCAGCTCTACCGCGAACTGGAAAGGAAAAAGCTGCAGCGGTTTCGTCCCGCAGTCTACCTTACCGACGAGTGGGGCTGCCCGTCGGGAGAGCCGATCATCGGCATTCCTTTCTATCTGGCCCAGGCTGAACTGGCGCAACTGGAAAAAGAAACCAACGATCTCGAAGACGCCCGTGAGATCATGATGTACCTCCGGCATGAGGCTGGACACGCATTCAACTACGCCTACAAGCTCCACCGCACGCGGGAGTGGAAACAACTCTTCGGTTCGTTTCGTCGCCCTTACCGCGATCATTATCGTCCGGTTCCGTTCTCCCGAAATCATGTTCGCTATCTAGCCGGGTGGTATGCGCAGAAGCATCCGGATGAGGATTTTGCGGAAACGTTTGCCGTATGGCTGACACCGCGTTCGGCCTGGCGCCGGCGTTACCGAGGCTGGGGAGCGTTGGCGAAGCTGCGCTACATCGATCGCATGGCCCGCGAACTGGCCAACACCGATCCCATCCGCCGAAGAGGGCAGCCTGACGTTACGGTCGACGAAATGGAGATGACCGTCGCCGAGTTCTATCATCGTGACGGGGAAGAGATTCGGAGTCGCGAGCTGTTCCTGGATAGCGATCTCCAGGACATTTTTAATGCTTCTCGAAGGCGCAAGACGGCTAAACCAGCGCAAGGTTTCTTGCATTCTCACCGCAAGGCCGTAATCGACAAGGTCGCCTATTGGACCGGTGCTCCCCGTCCGCTGACCAAGGAGCTTGTCGAAACCATCGAGAGAAGGCTTGGGGACCTCAATTTGTTTGTGGATTTGGATCGGGAATCGGAATCCCTGGTGCAAATCACCGTGTATGCCACGGCATTGGCGATGAACTATGTGGTCAGAGGGAAGTTCGTGCAACCGTGATGAAGAGAATGGGAGGCTGGAAGCCGAAATGGTCAATGCGAAGCTGAAAATCGCGGTGCTCTACGACGTTTGGGGTGAGGAAGTGCCAACCCCTGAGGTGGTCGAGCCGAAGACCGCGGGAAAGAAAAAGAAAGCCCACCGCAAAACCAGAAGAGAGAAGGAAGATCGGGAGGAGATCTTCGAAGCTCTGGAAAAACTGGGTCATGAACCTTTTTATCAGGTGCTCGATGGTAATCTGCAGTGCCTCTCCTCACTGGCAAAATGCGGAGCTGACCTGGTGTTCAATCTGACCGAAGCCTTTGCCGGGGATGACACCAAGGAGATGAACGTGGCTGCCTACATGGATCTGCTGGGTATTCGTTATACCGGCGGCGGACCGCACGCCCATTTTCTGGCACAGGACAAGGCCACGGCCAAGAAGATGTTCGCCTTTCACGGAATCAAGACTCCTTTTTTTGCCACCGCGTATCGCGGCCGCATCGAGCACGCCCACGATGTGTCATTTCCGCTCATCGTCAAGCCAGTGTGGGAAGACGGTTCCATTGGGATCGACGCTCAATCGGTTGTGAACAGCGTGAAGGAACTGATGGAGCGTGTGGAATATATCCAAAATGAGTTCGATTCCCCGGCGTTGATCGAAGAATACATCGACGGACGCGAGATCTACGTGGCCATCCTCGGAAGCTACGAAAATGCTCAGGCCCTTCCGTTGGTTGAGCTCGACCTGTCGCGGCTGCCGGAGGGTACCCCGAAAATCGCCAGTTACGATGTGAAATTTGAGAAGGAAACCCAAGCTCATAAGCTAACCAAATCTCACTTGGTAAGTGATCTCGAGGAGGAGATGATTACCAAACTGCAGGCGACGGGGTTAGCCGCTTATCACGCCGTCAAGTTGCGCGACTACGGTCGGGTTGACATGCGCCTCACGCCCAAAGGGGAAGTCTACGTCATCGAAGCCAATCCCAACCCATGGCTGTCCAGCAAGCAGGAATTTGCCATGGCTGCGAAAGCCTCCGGGAGATCTTACACGGACCTGATCGGTGAAATCGTCGAAATGGCGATTACCCGATACACTGCAGAAGGCTTGTAAGCGGGCGCTCCTCGAAGATTGGTGTACTCATTGATTTGCGCAACTTCGCGGGTGAATTCGGTCACGGAAACGTCTGCCTGTTTTCAGTAAAAGTCCACCAGAGATTTGCTGAGTCAGATTCCGTCGGGAGGGTGCGATGAATCAAAGAGTCACAGTCATCGGGGCGGGGCGCATGGGATCTGCTCTCGCAGCTGCGCTCTATAAAAGAGGATTCGATACGACCGTATGGAATCGTACTTCGTCAAAGACGGAGTCTTTGTCCCGGCTCGGTCTCCGGGTCGCGCCCAGCGTGCTCGAAGCGGTTGGCAACGCTGAAATCGTCATCGTCAACATCAACAACTACGAATCGAGCAATCGACTGGTACGACAGGCGGCAATTGAGTCCGCGCTTCGCGGCAAAGTGCTTGTGCAATTGAGCAGCGGAACTCCCGATGAGGCTAGGGAGATGGAATCCTGGGCTCGACCACACGGAATCGACTACCTCGACGGAGCGGTTATGAACTATCCGGTCGACATCGGGAAGCCGGGAGGGACAGTTCTGTATTCAGGCCCAGAGGAGCTCTTCAATCGCGTGAAACCGGTCCTGCTTGCTTTTGGTGACAATGCGATGTTTGTTGGAAAGGAAATCGGCCAGGCTTCGGCAACCGACATTGCCGGTCTTTCCTTCGCCATGGGAGCAATGTTGGGCTTTCTTCACGGGTATATCGTCTACGAAGCGGAGAATCTTCCCGTAGACGGATATCTCGAGGTCGTTAAGAAATTCATGCCAGCCATTGAGGCCGCGCTTGCCGATCTCTGTGGCAAGATTCAAGGCAAAGATTACGGGAACACGCAAGCCGCGCTTGAAACGTGGGCGGTAGCGCCTCGGGAACTCATTGGTTGGTGCAAGAAACACGGGGTCAATCACATCTTTGCCGACCCCCAACTTCTGCTCATCGAACGGGCCGTAAAGGCCGGCAAAGGCCAATGGGATCTTGCTTATCTCTACGAGGTTCTCAAACAAGGTGCGGACTAAGCGGGGGATTTCAACTAAGGTCTCTACAGAGAGAACTGTATCGAACCTACAGAGAAAACTGTATTGAGTGTGCACTCCGTTGTGCATAACCTTGTGGGAAAGGTGCAAATCTTCTGTTCCCGTCCATTGCCAGTAGGGGCCAGCTAGGGCAGAGTGTGTCCTGAGGGTTCCGCCATTTTCCGGAAATTCGAGCGCGATCCGCAAAGAACTGGTATTGCTAAGCCAGGTGCAAAAAGTGATCAAGCCGTGGGAGCACGGCGACAGAACAGCGCCGGGCAAATCTAATTCTCAGGCCTAATCGTCTTCACACTAAGAAAGTGGTCGCTTCGACAACAAGCCCACTTGCTCGACGGCATTCTTTGCCAGGCAGAAGTGCCGAATGCCGTTCCGAAGCTCCGTAACCCATTGCAGGAACTAGAGAATCCTCATTCTCCTAGAATTGGCGAGTGGCAATTCCGAGGGCGCTGAGGACGGCAGGTGCTTGCGGTTCTGAACCGCCGACGAATGGCACCAGCCGACTGAAATGTGAGGGTTGGTCGCGACAAAAACAGAGGCAAATCTAGGCGGCAGCTTTCCCCCTTGCCACCGTCTGCAGAATCGGCAGGGGAATCCGCAGAACTCGGGTGCGATTCTCCCGTTTTGACACCGCCTCCACCGAAATCCCTTTTCCGTCAGGATAAGGATTGGAAATCACCTCGAATTCCTCACCGTACATCCGGATTCGGCTGGAGATGGCGTAGCCTATTTTCTTGAGTCGATCACAAATTTCCTGAACTTCCGCTGAAGGTTGGCTGGTCTTCATGGGGGTATCCATAATGAGGGTAATTGTATCCCAGCGGCACAACAAAATCTTATGATGCCCGTCACGCGCGGCCGTGACTGGCCTAAGTAAACGGAACCACCGGCAAGCGCCCGATGCTCGGATGGTCCAGGTACCCGAGCTACGCCGACTCAGGCAGCCAGACATTGGATGGGATTGTTCCCAGCCTCTTGAAGAGTTCGGTCATGCGATGCTTGACGTAACCGTCTTCGGTGAGATGTCCGGATGCGCTATCACTTTGTTCCGATTGGACTAAGCGATCTATGGGCTTGCGTTTCTCAAAATCCGGGTCGGACCGTCGGCAAAATTCGCATTCCCGGCCATGACGCGTATCTTGTCCTTTCAAACTGCGGTGATAAAGATCCATGATGGCAGGTCCTCGGAAAGGTTGCGGCTCAATAGTTTACTGGTGAAATGAATCGCCATTTATATCACAACCGGGTGTCGAAGGTTCCTCCTTCAGGAATCTAGAAGTGCATCAGTCCATGCGACGCGAATGCGCGCCAGGGTATGGGGTTAACTCCGGCTGGACTGCTTGACCACGAAAGCAAGGTTGGCTACTGTGGACGTAACATTTGTATTTTCAGTTGCTTGAGGAGATTTACCCGGCGAGTGATCGATCCCCTTCGAAATGCTGCGGAATCTC
>DASPVG010000104.1:0-5021 GCA_035622455.1 Terriglobales bacterium | reverse complement strand
GTAACGACGCGTCATCGACGGGTTCACTTTCGTTCGTCTCTCGGATGCGCACCTGCGCAAGTTTTCCTCGCGCTTTTCCTCCAACGCTCACTACCGACGGCTTTTGACCGCAGCAGCTTGGAGTGGTTTAAGACCTGCTCCCTGAAAGCCGGCCCTGAAGGGCCTTCCTTCATCGATTGCACAGCTCGTCCACGTTTTCGGTTAGGTCATGTGACCTCCTTGTCCGTGCACTTCTGCAGCACACTCGGCTACTCGGAAGTTGTTCGCTCCGAAATCGCCCCGCTCCTTGTGCAAAGTCCCGGTGTCTCGAGGACGGCAGTTTTCCGGACAGAGGCAGGGCGACGGAAGATCATCTTTTTCCTGCCGAACGATTGGAGTGCGTCACACCGGCGTCACAATCAAATTTTGGGTTATGGAAGTCGTTGAAACGAAAGATATGTGGCAGCCGGACCTGTAAGCCGAATTCTGTCTGCCGGTCGCAACCGGCAGGACGGCCATTCCTCTAGGCCCCGCATCGCTGCGAGGCTCAAGCGACCTACCCGAAGGTTTGACGCGCCGAGCCGACACGTGCTCCGGGCGAACCCGAAGGCTTCCTCCCTATTTGGTCTTGCTCCGTGTGGGGTTTACCCTGCCTGTCGCATTGCTGCGGCAGCGGTACGCTCTTACCGCACCTTTTCACCCTTACCCTGCTATGTTGCGGTAACGAAACCGCGACACCGCAGGGCGGTATGTTTTCTGTGGCACTTTCCGTCAGTCGCGCTTGAACGCGGCTTCCCGGACGTTATCCGGCACACTGCTCTCGGGAGTTCGGACTTTCCTCTCCCCACACCCGAAGGTACGGGGAGCGACCGTCCGGTCCAGCTGCCAACACTATCTATTATATTCGATCAAGCGCTGTGAGCCTTCGGGTTTCCAGGTTGCACATAACCCAGAAGTAAGAGCAGCAATCCAGAGAGCTGTTCTCACCCTTTCTGCTAGACTCATAGAAACGGCTGGCTCTTGATTCCCGAGACCTGGGACCCGACGTCTGAGATCTGACTTTGACTATCTTGGAAGCCATCCGCATTGCGCTTCAATCACTCTGGGCGAACAAGCTGCGTTCGGCGCTGACCCTGCTTGGGGTGGTGATCGGCGTAGCGGCAGTCATTGCGGTCGTCACATTCACCAGCGGAATCAACGGCTACGTTGCACAAAAGATCTTTAACCTGGGCGCCGACGTCTTCCTGATCAGCAAAGTTTCCCCCGTCATCACCAGTATCGATCAATTCCTGGAAGGGCAAAGGCGCAAAGACATCACACTCGAGGACTACGAAGCCGTCCGAGACGCTTGCCACCATTGTGCGATCGTTGGTGCGTCGACCATGAAAGTGGATGGACACGCCAAGTTTGGGCAGCAGTCGATTAGCGATGTATGGGTTCGCGGATTGACTCCCACCATGGGGCAAATCCTTGATCTCGACCTGACCGCGGGCCGCCTTCTCAATGACAACGACGAGAACAATCGCTCGAATGTGGCCATCCTTGGAACCGACGTGGTGGACAATCTCTTCTCCGGCACAGACCCGCTCAACAAGGAAGTCCGCGTCGAAGGCCAGGTCTACCGGGTGATCGGCGTCGGAAAGAAACAGGGCACCACCCTGGGGCAGAGCCGCGACAACTATGTGGCAATCCCCATCTCCAGTTTCCTGAAACAATTCGGATCGCACACCACCGTACGCATTTCCGGTAAAGCCTACGGTGTCGGTAGCCAGCTCGAAGCAGCCCTCGACGAGGCTCGAGCCATCATGCGTGCCCGCCGCCACGATCTTCCCGGCAAAGCTGACAGCTTTGCTGCCGAGACCAATCAGAGCTTTCTCAGCATCTGGTCGAACCTGAGCGGGACGTTTTTCATCGTGATGATTGTGATCGCATCGATCGCCCTGGTGGTGGGCGGCATCGTCATTATGAATATCATGCTGGTTTCGGTGACGGAGCGAACCCGGGAAATCGGCATCCGCAAGGCCCTGGGAGCGCGCGGGCGAGACGTGCTGCTGCAATTCCTGATTGAATCGAGCACGATGGCCTTGTTGGGAGGAGTTGTTGGAATCCTTTTCGGGATTACCGTCGCCAAAGCGGTTACGGCTCTGATCGGCATGCCCTCGAGCGTCAGGCTGTGGGCGATTGCGGCAGCGCTGCTCGTCTCGGCGAGCGTGGGCATCTTCTTTGGAGTCTATCCAGCGCGCAGGGCTGCACAGCTCGATCCCATTGCAGCCCTCAGGTTCGAGTTGTGAGGAAAACCTTCGATGCGCTGCTACGCCCAAGCAGGCAACTGCCACCCCACCGTTTCCGGCCGGCCTCGGCTCGATTGGATGTCGCGGGCACGTTTCCCTCCCCCAAGTTTCGGCGGCGGCGGGTGAAAGAACGATGATTCGTAGACGCGATTACGCCGAAATTGTGCGGATGGCCCTTGAGACCATCCGCAACAATAAGTTGCGCTCCGGGCTGACCGTGTTAGGCATCGTGATCGGAGTTGCCGTGGTCATCGGCATCTCTTCTGTGGTGCGCGGTTTGAACGAGAACGTGACGCAGGTCATCCGCAGCATCGGGTCCGACATCATCTTCGCTTTTCACCAAGAGCCCTTCGCATTCGAAATGCCGACCGAGGAAATGCGCAAGCGCAGGGAATTGACCTGGGAGGACGCCATCGCCATGAAGGACCTGCCCCATGTCAAGGCGGTCACAGCAACTCTCCAGCTGATCGAGCGGGAGCTTGGCAGCGGAACCTATGTCGTGAAGTACCGCGACCGCCGCGCCAAAAACACCGTCCTCGAGGGCGACCTCGCAGCCGTCATGGAAGTTTTTGACTTCCAAATGTCGGCGGGACGTTGGTTCAACGAGCTGGATGATGAACACCATGCCCCGGTCATCGTGCTCGGCAGTGACACGGCAGAGGAACTTTTTCCCCACGAAGATCCTATCGATAAGGCGATCAACATCGACGGTGAGATGTTCACCGTGGTCGGCGTAATGGTGCCGGTAAAAAGCGTGCTTTCAGGGGGCAAGGATCCCAATGACAACCGTGTTATCTTCCCCCTATCGACATTCCGCAAACTTCATCCCGAGCTAAAACAGTATTGGATTAGTGTGAAAGCGTCGTCCCACCAAGATATGCCGAAGGCGATGGACGAAATGCGGGAACTACTCCGTCGGCGACGCAAGGTGGCTCCCGATCAGGCCGACAATTTCGTCCTGTTCACGCAGGATTCCGTGAGTGACGTGTGGAACCAGTTGACCGGGGCGGTCTTCATCTTCATGTTCGCCGTGTCGAGCGTTGGGCTTATCGTTGGCGGCGTCGGCGTCATGAACATTATGTTGGTTTCTGTGACCGAGCGAACTCGCGAAATTGGTGTGCGAAAGGCAATTGGAGCACGAAAGCGCGATATCTTGCTGCAGTTCACCCTGGAAGCGATTACCCTCACGGCCATAGGCGGCATCCTCGGAGTACTCCTAGGAGCGGTCATAACCTGGATCATTCCTGCGATTTGGACCAGCTTGCCCGCGCGCATGTCGGTATTCTGGACCGCATTTGGCATCAGCGCAGCCGGGGTTGAAGGCCTGGTTTTCGGTATTTATCCGGCGTGGAAGGCTGCGAATCTGGACCCCATCGAGTCGCTTCGGTATGAATAGATCCCCAGTCTCGATCAGAAGACGCAGGCGCTCGGAAACATCGGGCGAACTGGCCTTTGGCGTGTTACAGGGTAACGATTAGAATCGAGCTCGTTTCTCTCCTCCGGAGGCCCGGTAAGAGTCAGGAAGGATGGACCCCGGGGTGGGTCAGCCCGGTTTTTGCAGCATCCCCATGATTCATCCATTCTTGCGAATCTTAGAGGTTCTGACAGGAGCGGCCGCAGTCTCCAGTATCGCTTACTACATGCTGTGCCTATGGAGTGCAGAGGCATTCTTACGGGACGCCGCCGTCTCCAACCAAGATCTCCCGCCATCGCAGCCGTTCGCGCCGGTCTCCATCCTCAAACCCTTGAAAGGCACGGACGTGGGGATCGATGGGAATTTCCGCAGTCACTGCCTGCAGGATTATCCCGCGTACGAGATCATCTTCGGCGTGAGCGATCCCGAGGATCCGGCGATTCCCTGGGTCGAGCAACTGAAAGCGGAATTCCCGCAACGCGAGATCCGCTTGATTCATTGTCCCAAGAAGCTGGGCACCAACACCAAGGTCAGCACGCTCGCGCAGATGCTGCCTCACGCCCGGCACGCCTGCCTTATTGTGAATGATAGCGACATTCGGGTTCCCCCGGATTATCTGCGGCGTGTCATGACCGTTTTTGACAGTCCCAACACTGGCCTGGTGACCTGTCCATATCGGGGGATTGCCAATCGGACGTTAGGATCGCGCCTGGAATCACTCGGCATCAGCACGGACTTCTTTCCGGGAGTCCTGGTAGCCCGAAAACTTGAGAGCATCAAGTTTGGGCTCGGTTCCACACTAGCCTTTCATCGTCGCCACCTCGAAGCGGTTGGCGGTTTTGAAGCGTTCCTCGACTATCTAGCTGATGATTACCAGATCGGGGCGCGCATCGCGAGTCTGGGACTAATGGTTCGACTCGCCGGCGTCACGGTGGACAGTTACTTGCCGCAATACACTCTGCGAAGCTTCCTCCATCACCAGCTACGTTGGGCGCGCACGGTTCGTGATTCACGCTACTGGGGTTACCTCGGGTTGGGGGTGACCTTTGGACTACCCTGGGCGATGGCCACCGTCGTTTTGGCCGGCGGTCGAGCCTGGTCTTGGGTGGTTCTAGCCGTAGTGGCCCTGTTGCGCGCGGCCGTGGCCATCCGGGTCGGTCGATCGATATTGCACGATCGCGAGGTCATGCGCCTCCTGGCTTGGTTGCCGATACGGGATACATTGGCCCTCTGGGTTTGGCTTGAAAGCTTTGCTGGTCACACGGTGGCTTGGCGCGGGGTCTCCTACACCCTAAAGAACGGCAAGCTTGTCAGTGTAGCGTCCAACAAGTAGCCAG
>DASPVG010000103.1:0-3979 GCA_035622455.1 Terriglobales bacterium | reverse complement strand
CCCGAAGAGCTGGTGCCAATTCTCGAAATCGTACCCTTACAGCTGCTGGCTTATCACATCGCGGTCCGCCGGGGTTGCGATGTCGACCAACCGCGCAACCTGGCTAAGTCAGTGACCGTCGAGTAGATAGCAGCTCCCAGGCTCGGCTCGGCATTTCCTGAACTATGCGCATCGCCGTCCCCTCCTGCCGCATCTAATCGATATAACTTGACAATGATTGACTCAATTCTTATCATGAGCGACACCGCAATTCGAGACGATTTAATCAAGTATTGCATTTTTAATTACTTAGGAGCCTGAAGGGAGAGGACCTATGGCCAAGATTATTGGAATCGACCTGGGCACGACCAACTCGGTTGTGGCTGTCATGGAGGGTGGTGAACCCAAGGTGATCCCCAACGAAGAGGGGGGTCGCACTACCCCATCGGTAGTGGGATTCACGAAAACCGGGGAGAGGCTGGTGGGACAGGTTGCCAAACGGCAAGCCATCACCAACCCGGAGAACACCATTTTTTCGATCAAGCGCTTCATGGGACGGCGCTACGACGAAGTCACGGAAGAAATGAAGATGGTCCCCTACAAGGTCGTGCGTCAGGGCGACCGTGTGGTCGTCGTGGCCCAGGGCAAGGAATATACCCCGCCCGAGATTTCCGCCATGATCCTGCAGAAGCTGAAAAAGGCGGCTGAGGATTACCTGGGCGAGAAGGTCAGCGAGGCTGTCATCACCGTCCCGGCCTATTTCAATGACGCCCAGCGCCAGGCGACCAAAGATGCCGGCCGAATTGCCGGTCTCGATGTAAAGCGCATCATTAACGAGCCTACCGCGGCCGCACTCGCCTACGGGTTGGATAAGGGCAAGGATGAAACCATCGCGGTGTACGACTTTGGTGGCGGAACCTTCGATATTTCGATTCTCGAAGTAGGAGAAGGCGTGATCGAAGTGAAGGCGACCAACGGAGACACCCACCTCGGCGGCGACAACATCGATCAGCGTCTGGTCGACTGGCTGGTCGATGAGTTTAAGAAGGATGAAGGTCTCGACCTGCGCGCCAAGGGGAACGAAATGGCTTTGCAGCGGCTGCGCGATGCGGCGGAGCGCGCCAAGATCGAACTCTCGACCACCATGGAGACCGAGATCAACTTGCCTTTTGTGACGGCCGACGCCAGCGGACCCAAGCACCTGGTGAAAAAGCTCACCCGGGGGAAGCTCGAGTCCATGGTCGAAGATATCATTCAGCGCTCGGTGGGTCCGTGCCGGCAATGCATGAAGGACGCCGGCATCGACTCGAGCAAGATCAATGAGGTGGTGTTGGTCGGCGGACAGACTCGGATGCCTCGCATCCAGCAACTGGTGAAAGAACTGTTCGGACGCGAAGGCCACAAAGGCGTGAACCCGGATGAAGTAGTCGCAGTCGGTGCCGCCATTCAAGGGGGCGTGCTGGCGGGCGAGGTCAAAGACCTGCTCTTGCTGGATGTGACTCCGCTGACTCTGGCGATTGAAACCCTCGGGGGCGTGGCAACTCCCATGATCCCGCGGAACACGACGATTCCGACCCGCAAGACGGAGATGTTCTCGACCGCCGCCGACAATCAGACCTCGGTCGAGGTCCACGTGCTGCAAGGGGAGCGTCCGATGGCGGCACAAGACCGTACCCTCGGCAAGTTCCACCTCACCGGAATTCCTCCGGCTCCGCGCGGCGTGCCGCAGGTTGAGGTGACCTTCGACATCGATGCCAACGGCATTCTGAACGTGACCGCCAAGGACATGGCCACGGGCAAGGACCAGAAGATCACGATCACCTCCTCCTCCGGTCTGAGCAAGGAAGAAGTCGAGAGCATGGCCAAGGAAGCCGAGGCACACTCGGCCGAGGACAAGACCAAGCGGGAAGAGATCGAGTCCCGCAACCAGCTCGATTCCATGGTTTACAACGTGGAGAAGATGCTGCGCGAACATGGCGACAAGATCTCGGGCTCCGAGCGCGGGGATGTCGAGAACGCGCTAGCCGATGCCAAGAAGGCGCTCGAGAGCGGCGACAAGGGAGGCATGGACCGAGCCCGTGAGAACCTGACCAAGGCTTCTCACAAGCTGGCGGAACAGATGTACAAAGCAGCCCAGGCGCCTCCGCCGGGAGCTGGCGCTTCCGCCGAGCCTGGTCCACAACCGGGCGGCGACGGCGCGGCCCAGAAGAATGAAGGTGTGATCGACGCAGAATACGTTGACGTCGAGGACAAGAAGTAAATTCGAAGGAATCGGCGCTTCGCCGGTTCCTTTGGCGACCCGACGAACTTTAGCCACGGATCGGTACTGGTGGGACGCGGATTCCAGCAATCCGCGAAACCGGTCGATCCGCGGCTGCTTTTTTGCCGGTAAGAAGAGAGGGAGGATTTGAATTGAGGTTTGAAATCAGAGGACGAGAATACTGGCTGGCGTTGGCGGAGGAGAATCAGTTCTATGTTTTCGCACCGACCGCCAAGGGGATGGACCGCATCCCGGTATACATTGATGCCGCCGAGTATGACGATAAGGGGAAGCTCGACTAGGCATCAAGAACCGCCAAATCGGGTCATCGAAAGCTGAAAGAAGGGCCACCTGAGCATGGCTACTGCCTCCAAGAAAGACTATTACGAAGTTCTCGGGATCAAGAAGTCCGCCTCGGAAGACGAGATTCGCAGGGCCTTCCGCAAACTCGCTCGCAAGTACCACCCCGACGTTAATCCGGGCGATAAGACAGCCGAGGAAAAGTTCAAGGCCATCTCCGAGGCCAACGAGGTTCTGAGCGATCCCAAGAAACGTAAGGTTTACGACCAGCTGGGCTTCTATTCCGACAACATCGACCCGGCGGCAGCCGAGGCTTATGCGCGAGCTGGTTCTAGCCGCGCGGGCGGTTTCGGCGGCTCCTCCGGCGCCGGCTTTCCCAGGGGGCAGGAGAATGGCTCGGGCGTTCACTTTGATTTCGGCGGCTTCGATTTCTCCGACCTGATGGAAGGCGCCCGTGGCCGCAAAACGACTGGTGGGCAGGGCGGCAGCGGGTTCCGGGATATCTTCTCCGGCATCTTCGGAGGCCGCGGAGCCGGCTCAGCCGTCCCGGACGTTCCCGAGGCGGGTTCCGATCTCGAATACCAGGTCAACGTCCCCTTCTGGACGGCGATTCGAGGTGGGGTGATGCGGCTGAACGTAACCCGACGCGAAACCTGCCCCGACTGCCATGGGCACGGCTACATTGAGTCCCCCGGAAAATGTCCGGAATGTAACGGCACGGGACAGGTTACCCAGGTCGGAGGACGGATGAAGTTCAACCTTACCTGCCCGCGCTGCCGTGGAACCGGCAAGAACCGTTCGAGCTGCGGAGCCTGCCACGGTGAGGGCACCATCGAACGGACGGAACCGCTCGAAGTTCGAATCAAACCCGGCACTCGCGACGGCCAGCGTATCCGGATCGCGGGAAAGGGCAACGCGGGAGTCGAGGGCGCCCCTGCCGGCGACCTCTACGTGATCATTCGCACTGGCACTCATCCGATCTTTCGCCGCGAGGGCGACGACATCTATCTGACCGTACCTATCACCGCGACGGAAGCCGCTCTGGGCGCTAAGATCGAGGTTCCGACCGTCGACGGACGGGCGATTCTGAAGATTCCGCCGGGGACCCAGTCCGGGCAGAAACTCCGCCTCCGTCAAAAAGGCGTGCCTTCGTCGACCAAAGACGGCGTACGGGGAGATGAGATCGTCGAAATCAAGATCACGACTCCGATGCCCCGCGACGAGAAGACGAAGGAACTGCTCCGCGAACTGGCTAAGCTCAACCCCGAGGATCCCCGCACGGAGCTTTGGAAGAACCTCTAGGGCAGCGCCGCCGGCTCGTCCCCACCCCGGACACCGCCAGATCAGCCAGGAGAGCCCGGTTCGAGCGCGTGGAGAGCGCGGCGCCGATCCCGAGCTCCCAGCCTGCTTTCGGCTCCCCGCAAAGCGTCCCGCCTTCCC
>DASPVG010000102.1:0-26368 GCA_035622455.1 Terriglobales bacterium | reverse complement strand
GCCTGCTCAGCCTCTCTGCGTTGGTGTTCCCCCCTGGCCTCGGTTCTCAGCCGTCCGCCAAACGGCTGATCCTCAAAGACGGCTCCTATCAGCTCGCCAACCGATGGGAAGTGAAGGGTGACCGCGTGCGTTATCTCAGCGCCGAGCGCAACGAATGGGAAGAAGTGCCGTATTCCTTGGTGGACTGGCCCGCAACGGAAAAATTCGAAAAGGAACGGGCTAGTCAGCCGCGAAGTCCTCAAGCCGAGGAGGTGGACAGAGAGCTCGAAGCGGAACGTGCGGCCGAGGAAGCCAAAACGCCGCAGGTAGCTCCGGGCTTGCGCTTGCCCGAGAACGGCGGGGTGGTGCTGCTCGACACCTTTCAGAATCAGCCGCAATTGGTAGAACTGGAACAAAGCGGTGGAAAACTAAATAAGAACCGCAAAGAGAACGTATTGAAAGCGGCGGTCAATCCGGCTGCCGGCAGCAGGCAACCGATCGAACTCGAAGGCCTTCACGCAAAAGTTCAGGCGCATGTAAGCTTGCCGTCGCTCTACGTCGGTCTCGCACCGTCGGAGAATGCATCGTCAGATCCACAGATGCAATCACCAGCGGACCGATATCGCATCGTGCGCATGAAGTCGAAGAATGGGAAACGAATCGTAGCGGAGATCAAAACCAGCTTCATCGGAAAGGTAAGCCAAGAAGAAAGTCTGGTTCCAACGACCTCCGAAGAGCTGACCGGCGGATGGGTCAAGCTCACGCCCACGACCGCGCTTCCGCCAGGTGAATACGCGGTGGTCGAGCTGCTCGGCAGCGAAGGCGTCAATACCTTTGTCTGGGACTTCGGAATCGACCCCGCAGCCCCTGCCAATGCAGGCGCGCTCGAACCTCAACCAGCTCCCGCCGCGAGCGATAAGCCTTAGGTAAAGACCGCCCCAAACGTCAGCCAGTAACGGCTGATAATCGAAAGACTTGGGAGCCAGGCCATGGAGATGCCGTAAGGCTGAATTCAGGCACCTTGTCTTTCTCCGCTCCAGCTGCCGGAGGACGAGGCTCGAAGTTTCTTTCCACAGCGCTTTCTGGCATAATAGGTTGTGCACCCACCCTGCACAAAATTCCACATACAAATCAAGGTGAGGAAGCGATGTCGGCGAAGTACATCTTCGTAACGGGCGGCGTAGTGTCTTCCTTGGGGAAGGGGCTGGCAGCCGCCTCGATTGGCTGCCTGCTCGAAACCCGTGGGATCAAAGTCAATCTGATGAAAATCGACCCCTACCTGAATGTGGACCCGGGGACCATGTCGCCATTCCAGCACGGCGAGGTCTTCGTCACCGATGATGGGGCCGAAACCGACCTCGATCTTGGACACTATGAGCGCTTCACGCACGCGAAACTCTCCCGCGACAACAACTGGACAACCGGCCGAATCTACGAGCAGATCATCGCGAAAGAGCGGCGGGGAGACTATCTCGGCAAGACCGTCCAAGTGATTCCGCATGTCACCGATGAGATCAAAGCCGCCATGAAGAAGGTCGCGCAGGATGTGGATGTGTTGATCGTCGAGATTGGTGGCACGGTGGGGGATATCGAGTCGCTGCCCTTTCTTGAAGCCATCCGCCAGATGCGCCTCGAACTTGGCCGGGAGCACACGCTGTTCGTCCATGTGACTCTGGTGCCCTTTATCGCGGCCGCGCAGGAACTGAAGACCAAGCCCACCCAGCACTCCGTTAAGGAGCTGCTTAGTCTTGGCATTCAGCCCGACATCCTCCTATGCCGTACGGATCGCTTCCTTTCCCAGGAGATCAAGTCGAAGATCGCGCTGTTCTGCAACGTGCGAGAGGAAGCCGTGATCACGGCGAAAGACGTGAATTCCATTTACGAGGTCCCGTTGGTGTTCTCCCAGGAAGGCGTGGACAGCCTGGCGCTTCGTTACCTAGGGCTCGAAGCCAAAGAGCATGATTTGAAGCAGTGGAGAGAGATCGTCCACCGTGTCTACAACCCCAAGTCCGAGGTTACGATCGGGATCGTGGGAAAGTACGTCGAGTACGAGGATTCTTACAAGTCCTTGAAAGAAGCGCTGGTGCATGGGGCCCTGGCGCACAATCTGAAACTCAATGTGAACTGGATCGAGGCCGAAGGTCTTGAGGGCGAGGCTCGCGTTTACGAGGAGCAACTCCGGGATTATGACGGAATCCTGGTTCCCGGCGGTTTCGGAAAGCGCGGCAGCGAAGGCATGCTGAACGCGATTCGCTATGCCCGCATCCACCAGGTTCCCTACTTTGGAATCTGCCTGGGAATGCAGCTCGCCTGTGTCGAGTTTGCCCGTAACGTTTGCGGCTTGCCCGAGGCGAATTCGACCGAGTTTGATCCCGCGACCCCGCATCGCGTGATCTACAAATTGCGTGAACTGCGGGGGGTTGAAGAGCTGGGAGGAACGATGCGGCTGGGAGCATGGACCTGCAAGATCGTGCCCGGCACTCTGGCCCACAGAATCTATGGCCGCCCGGAGATTAGCGAACGCCACCGGCATCGCTATGAATTCAACCGGGAATACGAGGAACCGCTCGTCCAAGGCGGTTTGAAGATCTCCGGCTCTACCCCGGATGGAACCTACGTGGAGATCATCGAACTTCCCAATCACCCCTACTTCATCGGCTGCCAGTTTCATCCCGAATTCAAGTCCAAGCCCCTCGAGCCACATCCGCTGTTTCAAGCTTTTGTTGGCGCCTCCTACAAGCATGGAGTTCGGCGGCGGGCGGACAAAGTCGCGGCCGAGATGGAAATGTTTCATCGACCACAAAAGGTCAGCAGCCGATAGAATGGTCGCGAAACCATCCCTTTCTTGATCCGGCGTGCCTCTGGCGGCAATGGGTCTCTCTTTCCAACTCGATGGCGTCCGCATTGGCTCCGGGGACCTGTTTCTGATCGCCGGTCCCTGCGTGATCGAGAGCGAGGCGCACGCGCTGCGCATGGCTGAGATCATCAAGGGCGTAACGCGATCCCTCAACCTTCCCTTTATTTTTAAGGCTTCGTATGACAAAGCCAACCGCACATCGATCCGCAGTTTTCGCGGTCCAGGCCTCCGGGAGGGTCTGCGCATTCTCAAGAAAATCAAAGAGGAAGTACACATCCCGGTGCTGACCGATGTGCACGAGACGCAAGACGTCGGAAAGGTGGCGGAGGTAGCCGACGTGCTGCAGATCCCGGCCTTGCTGTGCCGGCAAACAGATTTGATTGTCGCCGCAGCCATGAGCGAGCGGGTGGTGAATCTCAAGAAGGGCCAGTTTGTCTCTCCCTGGGATATGAGGCATGCCGTCGACAAGTGCCGGGCTGCCGGCAACGACAGGGTTTTGGTGACCGAACGGGGATCGAGCTTCGGCTATAACAACCTGGTGGTCGATATGCGGTCGCTCGCTATCCTGCGCAGGTTTGCGCCGGTGGTGTTTGATGCGACCCACTCGGTTCAGCTGCCCTCTGCTTCCGCCGGCGATGAAGATCGGCCGGCGGAGAGTGGAGGCCAACCTGAGTTCATTCCTGTCCTGGCACGGGCGGCCGCGGCCGCCGGCGTCGATGGTATCTTTCTCGAAGTCCACGATAATCCGCAACAGGCTAAGTCCGATGGTGCCAACGCTCTCGAATCGACCAAGCTGCGCCCCGTGTTGAAGGAGGTGCTCGCCATCCATCGCGCCATCCGAGAAGCCCACCTGGTACCCTGAGAGTTTGGACCTCGACCGGGTCGAGCGCGGACCCCGCAAGTAAGTCCGCGGGGAATCTGCTACGATCCCTCCTGATCGAATCGGATCCTTTCTCGGAATATGAATATTGCAGCCACGATTTTAGGCGCAGCTTTGATCTTCGTGGTCCTGAAGGATGCCTTCGAGGCAGTCGTTCTGCCCCGCCGGGTCGAGGGCCGATTTCGCATCTCCATCTGGTTCTACCGCCTCGTCGGAGTTCCATGGTTCAAGCTCGCCGGTTCCGTCCAGTCCACCCGCCGGCGGGAAAATCTTCTTTCCTACTTCGGGCCCCTTTCGCTCATTCTGCTGCTGGTTTTGTGGGCCTTCGGTTTGATTCTGGGATTTGCCCTGCTGCAATACAGCAGCGGCGAACATCTCCATTTGGCGGGTCAGTCCGTCACCTTCGGCACGCTGGTATACCTGAGCGGAGAGACGTTCTTCACGCTCGGATACGGCGACATCGTTCCGGCCTCGTCGATCAGCCGCGCTCTGGCCGTGCTCGAAGCCGGGATGGGCTTTGCCTTTCTCGGCATCGTGGTCGGATACCTGCCGACCATCTATTCGGCATTTTCGCGTCGCGAGGTGCAGATTTCGCTTCTCGATGCCTACGCGGGTTCCCCCCCAACGGCGACCGAGCTGTTGGGCCGGTTGGGCTCGTCGGAACAGAGATTACTCGATCAGCTTTTTCGCGACTGGGAAAAAACTGCAGGCGACGTTCTCGAGAGTCACATCTCGTATCCTCCCCTTTGTTTTTTCCGTTCGCAGCACCGGAATCAATCCTGGCTGGCAGCGCTGACCGCCATACTCGATGCCACCTCGCTGGTCATTGCCGGTGTCGAGGGGGTCACCAGTGATCAGGCCAGGCTTACCTTTTCCATGGCGCGCCACGCGCTGGTCGACCTAGCCCAGCTGGTGAATGCGCGTTATGACCCGAACTACCCCGATCGCCTTTCGGCGGAGGAGGCGTTGCGACTGCGGCAAGGCCTTTCCGAGCGCGGCCTCGAACTGAATCAAGGGGCAGAGTTCGAGCAAAAGCTGATGACTCTGCGTACGATGTATGAGCCGTATGCGCACGCCATTGGGCGGGCGCTGGTGATGGCCCTGCCTCCTTGGATCGCTGCCGAGCAGAAACGCGACAACTGGCAGGTGGGCCCGTGGGACCGTGCCATCCAGGCCAGCAGCTTGGCCGGGCTGGGGCACCACGCGGATACCCGCAAGAGGCTGGAGGACCATTTCTGAGGCCCTGGTTTTCCGCTGACCTGCTAACATTTCCTGGTTCATGAAACACGTCGGGGAAAAAGTGGTGCGCATTGAAGCGGAGGCCTTGCGCGCGCTGGCCGACCGCATCGCCGGACCCATGGCCGAAGGGTTTAATCGGGCGGTCGAATTGATGCACCGATGCCGTGGCCGAATCGTGGTCACCGGCATGGGGAAGAGCGGCATCATCGCACGCAAGATCGCCGCCACGCTCAACTCCACCGGCACGCCGGCACTGTTCATGCATCCGGTCGAGGCCGTGCACGGCGATTTGGGAATGCTGGTAGCAGGCGATGTGGTGGTGGCGCTCTCGGCCAGCGGGGAAACCGAAGAGATTCTGCGCCTGCTCGCAACCTTGAAGCGATTGCAGATTCCTCTGATCGCCATGACTTGCAACCAGTCCTACGGGAGGGCCCACCGCTCCGTTTCCTCGCTTTCATCGGCCGCTGCGCGAACCGCATCTGGTTCCGGAGAAAGAAAAGATCGTAAGGGTTCCCTGGCGGCGGCTGCAGACATCGCCCTCGACTGTTCGGTAGCACAAGAGGCCTGCACACTGGGCCTGGCCCCGACGGCATCGACCACCACAATGCTGGCTTTGGGCGACGCCCTGGCGATGGCGCTGGCGGAGAAGCGGGGATTCAAAGAGCAGGATTTTGCCAATCTGCATCCCGGCGGAAAGTTGGGCAAGCGGCTGTCGCGGGTGGAGTCGCTGATGCATACCGGTGACGCTGTGCCCCAAGTCACCCCGCCCACCAAGATGCCCGATGTGATCTACGAGATGTCGCGCAAGAAGCTAGGGATTACGACCGTGGTGGAAGGCGACAAACTGGTCGGAGTCATCAGCGACGGGGATCTGCGGCGTTTGCTCGAGAAACACGGCAAGGACGCTCTCGACCTGGCCGCCCGCGAATGCATGACCAAAAATCCGCGCACCATCTCGCGCACTGAGTTCGCCACCGCCGCACTCGCCAAAATGGAAGAAAGTAAGATCACCTCGTTGGCGGTGGTCGACGGCGAGGGCAGACTGGAAGGAATCGTCCATCTGCATGACCTGTGGGGAACGGAAATGATGTAGTTCCCGCTGCCGCCACCGGAGAGCAAGGATCATCGCAGCCTAGATAAAAGTTGCTCCCGCCACGTAGAATAACCAATTCCTAAGGCCCGGGGTTTTCTCTATGTATCGTTGGTCACAACTGTTTATCCCTACCCTGCGCGAAGCCCCGGCGGACGCCGAGGTCGCCAGCCACAAATTGTTGGTGCGAGCCGGCTACATCCGTCAGCTGGGCGCGGGAATCTATTCCTATCTGTTTCTGGGACAGCGATCGTTCAACAAGATCATCGCCATCGTGCGCCAGGAGATGGACAAGATTGGGCAGGAGTTTCTGCTGCCGGCGCTGCATCCTCGCGAGCTCTGGGAGGCGAGTGGCCGCTGGAGTTTGATGGGCGAGAATCTGTTTCGCCTGCGGGATCGCAAAGGTGCGGATCTCTGCCTGGGCATGACCGAAGAGGAGGTCATGACCGAGATTGCGCGCAAAGAACTGCGCAGCTATAAGCAATTGCCCCAGATCTGGTACCAGATTGCCCCCAAGTTTCGCGATGAGCCGCGCCCCAGATCCGGTTTGCTGCGGGTGCGCGAGTTCCTGATGAAGGATTCCTACTCCTTCGATCTCGATGAGGCGGGACTGGACGTTTCCTACAAGAAACACTACGACGCCTATCGTCGGATCTTCGATCGCTGCGGTTTGAAGTACGTCGTCATCGAAGCCCATTCTGGTGCCATGGGAGGATCGGAGTCGCATGAATTCGCGGTGCTTACCCCGGCGGGCGAGGACGAGGTGGTAAGTTGCGACAACTGCCACTACGCGGCGAACCTGGAAAAGGCCGCGTCGAAACTCGAGCCGGTGGAGGACTTACCGCCACAAGGAGATGGTAAACCACTTTCGGTTCACACCCCGGGACAGAAAACCATTGAGGATGTCGCCCGTTACCTGGGAGTCTCGCCGAAAAACAAGATCAAGACCCTGGCCTACATGTTGGACGAGAAGGATGCGAAGGGCGGCAAGGTACAATCTCGTGCCATCGTCGTGCTCCTGCGGGGTGACCATCAGCTCAATGAGGCGAAACTCGCCTCCGTTCTCGGCGGCGGAGAAGCCCGTCCCATGCAGGAGGAGGAGATTCAGCAGCTGTTTTCCTCGCCCGCAGGGTTCCTCGGCCCGATTGGCGTGTCCTGGGCAAAGGATCTTCCCGATGGGCAGGGTCCGGTTCTGCTGGTGGACAAAGCCCTAGAAGGCCGCAGGAATCTGATTTCCGGGGCTAACCGGCAGGACTATCACCTCAAAAACGTCACTCCGGGTGTGGACTTTCGGCCGACGGGTTATGTGGATCTGCGCAGCGTAACGGCGGGGGAGGCATGTCCCAATTGCGGCAGCTCCTTGCGCATCGATCGAGCCGTCGAGGTGGGACATATCTTCAAGCTGGGCTACAAGTACTCCCAGTCGATGGGCACCCGCGTGCTCGACCACAACGGCCGCGAAGTCATGCCTATCATGGGCTGTTATGGGATCGGCATCGAACGCATTCTGACGGCTGCGGTCGAACAAAGTCACGACGAGCAGGGCTTCTGGTTGCCGCTGCAGATCGCACCTTTTCAAATCCTGGTGACCCCGACCAATGCTTCCGATCCGCAGTTGCTCCACACTGCCGAGGACGTGGCGCGGCGCCTGGATGCGGCCGGCTTCGAGGTGTTACTGGACGACAGGGACGAACGGCCAGGGGTAAAGTTCAAAGATGCTGACCTGGTGGGCGTGCCCTTTCGTGTGACCGTGGGAAAAAAGGTTACCGAAGGCATGTTGGAAGTCGTAGATCGGTCGACTCGTGCCACCCAGGATGTTACGATCGCCGCCATAGGCGAGTACTTCGAGGCTTTGCCGCTGGCGCACTGACTTCCCCCAGGGCCGACGGCGCAGGGGGATTTGCGATGGGTACCATCAAACTGGTGTTCGGTCTGCTTGTCATTGCAGTCGCCATTTACTTGGGCGTCGCGCTGATTCCTGTTTACTACGCGAATTACGAGTTTCAGGACGTCATCCGGACCGAAGCCACGCTCGAGACCTACACCACCAAGCCGGAAACCGAGATCCAGAACACCATCTTCAAGAAGGCGCAACAGCTCGAACTTCCCTTGGATAGGGACCAAATCAAAGTGCAACGCCGCGGCAACACCGGCACAGGGTCATTAACGATCTCAGCGCCGTATACGGTGCACGTAGATCTTCCGGGATATCCCGTAGACCTGCACTTTGACCCGTCGACCGAGAATAAGAGCCCCTTCTAAGATCGCTTGCGTTTCGGTTCATTTAAAATAGCCATCGGGGAATTTGAGGTACGGAGGAGTTCTCTCACCCTGCCGCGGACCCTACGTTGCTACTTGGGGAAACGGACTTTGCGGTCGCATCATCGAAGTGGGAAGTAGGCGCGAGAGGCAATCCGTCAATTCAACGTGGCCATTAGAGTAAAGATCCCGAAAAAGAGCAGCGCAAAGACGAGTCCGGGAGGTGCTTCCCGCGATCCTGTCGTGCGGTTCGCTCTGTTTGCCTTTGTCATCCTGGCGATCGCAGGCTGTGCCTGGTTTTCCTATTACTACATCAAGTACGACCGCATCATCGATCAGCGGTTTCGGGGATCGGTTTTCAGCAGTTCCGCCCGCATTTATGCCATCCCGCGTTCGGTCAAAGTCGGGGAACCGTGGACCGGCCGCGAGATCGCGGCCCAACTGCAGCGCGCCGGATACACCGACAACGGCAGCTCACCCCTCGGCAGCTATCGCCTCACCCGCGATGGCATCGAGATCAAGCCCGGACCGCAGTCCTACCACAGCCCGGAACCGGCGACCATCCGCATCCAAGGCCAAGCGGTGACCAGCATCACAGGGAAGTCCGGGGCACTCGGAGCCTATGAACTGGAACCCCAGATGGTGACTGCGTTCGACGTTGAGCAGCGGGCCAAACGTCAGGTGGTCAAGTACGACCAGATTCCTCAGGTGATGATCGATGCCGTGCTCGCCATCGAGGACCGGCGGTTTTTCCAGCACAGCGGAGTGAACTTCATGCGCATGGCGGAAGCCGCCTGGATCGACTTCATGCATGAGCGGCACGAGCAGGGTGGATCCACGCTGACCATGCAGCTTTCTCGCGGCTTCTTCTTGACTCCCCAGAAGACCATCCGGCGCAAGCTGATCGAGATGCTGATCGCCGAACAAATGGAACAGAAGTTCAGCAAGCAGCAAATCTTCGAGTTTTATGCCAACTGGGTCGACCTCGGCCAGCGTGGTTCGTTCACCATCAGCGGATTCGCTCAAGCTTCCCGAGCCTACTTCAACAAGGACTTGAAGGATATTTCCCTGGCGGAAGCAGCCTTGCTCGCAGGCATCATCCAGCGCCCCAGTTACCTGTCCCCATATCGTCACCCTGATCGCGCGCTCGAGCGCCGCAACCTGGTGCTCGACAGCATGGTCGAGACTCACGCCATCACTCGCGCCGCGGCCGACGCCGCCAAGGCCACACCCTTGAAACTTGCACCGCCCAACGTGGAGGCCAGCGATGCTCCCTACTTCGTGGATCTCGTCCGCGATACCTTAACCAGTCGATTCAACGAACGCGAGTTGAATGAGCAGTCGTACCGCATTTACACCACGCTCGATCCCGACCTGCAAAAAGCGGCCGCGCAGGCGGTTGAGGCCGGCATGAAGTCGGTGGACGATCAGGTGACCAAGCGTCGCACCAAGCGGACGAAAGTTGGCAAAAACAAGTATGAAACGAAGGTCGAACCCGGGCCGCAGGCACAGGTAGCGCTGGTCGCCATGAATCCGCACACCGGCGAGGTTCTGGCGTTGGTGGGCGGGCGAAACTACGGCGTCAGTCAATTGAATCACGCCGTGGCGAAGCGTCCGACGGGCTCGATCTTCAAGCCTTTTGTTTACGCGGCGGCGATGAATACCGCCGTTACCGGCGCCAATCCCGTGTTCACTCCTTCTTCCATGGTTGAAGACCAGCCGACGACCTTCGCCTACGGCGATCAGATCTACGAGCCGCGCAACTACAAAGAGGAATATCACGGTGAGGTGACCGCGAGATACGCCTTGGCGATGTCGTTGAATAACGCGACCGTCGCCTTGGCCCAGCAAGTGGGCTATGACAAAGTGGCGGAATTGGCCAAATCTGCCGGGGTTACAACGGTGAAACCGACTCCCGCCATGGCGTTGGGGGCTTACGACGCCACTCCCTTAGACATGGCGTCTGCCTACACGGTGTTTGCCAATTCGGGAGAGCGAATCTCCCCCATCCTGATCAATTCAGTTCGCAATGCGGAAGGTGACATCGTCACCGACTTGAAGCCGGAACACCGCCCAGTTTTGGATAGCCGAGTGGCCTACGTCATGACCGACATGATGCAAGCGGTGATTAACAACGGGTTGGCATATGCCGCGGTGCGCCTTGCCGGATTTCAGGCTCCCGCCGCAGGCAAGACCGGCAGCTCTCATGACGGCTGGTTCGCCGGCTACACCAGCAATCTTCTCTGTGTCGTGTGGGTGGGCTTTGACGATTACAGCGACCTTCATCTGAGCGGCGCTCAAACCGCAGCACCGATCTGGGCCGAATTCATGAAAAAGGCAGCCACCCTTCCGCAGTACTCGGACATGAAACCCTTCGCCCAGCCTACCGGAGTCGTCGATGTCGAACTCGACAAGACCACCAACCTGCTGGCTACCCCGGCGTGTCCCCAGACCTATACTGCGGCCTTCATCATCGGTACCGAGCCGACCGCCACCTGCGACCAGAGCGCCGGGGGCATCAAGGGTTTCTTCTCTCGTATGTTGGGTTTAGGCGGACAAAGGCCCCTCCCCCCTCCGGGTGGGGAAGCCGCCTCAGAGGATCCCAACTCCGAAGAAAAAAAGAAAAAAGGATTTTTGGACAAGATTACGGGTATCTTTAGAGAGGACAAGTCGTCGAAACCTCCTCAGAAGCCCCCGGAGGCGACTACAGAAAGTCCTCACTGATCCGTCTCGCACTCCGGAGCGCCGCGGGGAGAGTTCGCTCATTGCCGGAGGTGAGCGTATGGGTCGCTACTATCTCCTCTGTGTGGTTACTCTGTTTGTCCTGCCCTGCTTTGCAGCCCAGTCCAAACCGGAATCAGTTCAAGTAACACCGCCGCTCATACGGCATGCCGAGCCGCCATCCCCCACGGCGTCCCGCGAGCAGCTCGAAGTGCGTGGTGACCAGCTGCGCGCCGAGAAAGCCTACTTGGATGCTCTCGACTACTATCACGCGGCGCTCGCCAAGGGCCAAAACGATGCCGCAATCTGGAATAAAAGCGCAATCACCGAGCTCTTCTTGCAGCGCTTCAAAGAATCGAAGAAAGAGTTAGAGCGCGCTACGCATCTGGATCCCGGTTTCGGAGACGCCTATAACAACTTGGGTGTGGTTTTTTACCTGCAGAAGAAATACGAGAACGCCATCAAATGGTACGAGAAGGCAATCACGATTCGCCCAGATTCGGCTTCCTATTACAGCAACCTGGGGGCCGCTTACTTCTCCAAGAAAGACTTCGAAAAGGCTACCCTCGCCTATAACCACGCGGTTCAGTTGGATCCGGGCGTGTTTGAAAACAGTTCCCACGCCGGCATCTCGGCGCAAATGTCCTCTCCCGAGGACCGAGCCCACTTTGAATACGTGCTGGCCAAACTCTTCGCCAAGCAGGGGGACAGTGATCGTTCCCTGCTCTATCTGAAACGGGCACTCGAAGAGGGATATAAAGGAATCGATAACGTCTTTAAGGATCCGGAGTTCGAACATCTGCGCAGCGACGCGCGATTTACCCAACTGATGGCGGCCCGGCCGCCTGCGATACCGGAGTAAGTTATTGTTTCTTGGTGACTTAGATAATTCCGAAAATTCACGGAGAAAAATCGCAACTTTTGGTGATCGCCGGGTTTTATCCGTATCAATACTCCTGAAAACACAGGGTGAGTAAGGAGAAACAGTAGGCCACCGGTTGTCGACCCGAGCACGCCCCAAGCAGACAACCGGTGGTTTTTTTTGGGTCTTCCCATTTCGAACGAACACCGGGGATACGCGGCAGAGCGCAGTCGGTTGCTAGCGGCTCTTCTTCGGACTTCTCTCTAAAATGTACTCGCTGACCACGCGCTGCCATGCTCCTTGCGCCCGGAGGATGTACTCAATGGCGTCGCGCAGGGCGCCATCGCCGCCTCCGTGGGGTGTTACATAGTGGGCTTCCGTCTTCACTTCGGTGCGAGCGTTCGCTACGGCAACGGCGAATCCGCAGCTTCTCATGACCGGCAGATCAATGACATCGTCCCCGACAAAGCCCGCTTCGGCTGAAGAGATGCCGTCCTGGCGCAGGATTTCCTCAAAGACCGTTCGCTTGTCCTGGATGCCTTGATACACATGGTCGAGTTTTAAATCCCGAGCCCGCAAGGCCACGGTTTCCGATATTCGCCTGGTGATCAAGCCGGTTCGGATGCCGCCCAGCCGGGCGAGCGAGATCCCCGCACCATCGTGGGCGTGAAAGCCCTTGGCTTCGATCATGCTCTGGCTGTCGAATCCGAAACCACCCTGTCCGCCATGCCGGGAGGCTTGCTGCTCAATCGATTGCTGAATTCCGGCCGGCGCCGGGAAGAGATAAATCTTGCCATCGGTGAGCACGCCGTCCACATCGAATAACAGAAGTTTGACCTTCTTGGCGCGGGCTCTCGCGGATTGCTTCTTGGGCATGGCAGGCGATTCTAGCATTCATCAGGAAGCACCTCAGCGCAGGCAAACACGGGCCGGGGCGCGGATTGTTCGTCTGGTTTCGTGGACTCCCCGAACATTGCGAGCGGTGGGAATTGGGGCGTAAAATTGGGCGTTTTTTGAGCACAAGAAGCGAGATTCCCCGTCCATGGCGGCTAGCCGAGGACGCGAGGAGGAAAACCTGATGCCTGCCAGAGCTCAGCCTTCGATCCGCCCGCGCTTTCTCTTGTACGCCGCCGTGTGGCTCTGCACTTGGGTTTCATCCAGTATGGCCGCAGGGGCGGAGTCTGCCTATGTGCGCGTCAGCCAAGCCGGATACGAAGCCGGCAACGCTCCTTTTCGCGCTTATCTCATGTCTACGGTTCCCGAGTCGGGTGCGACCTTCCAGGTGATCAACTCGAAGGGCGTCGCCTGGTGCGCTGAGAACGTCGGCCGCTTACTCGGCATCTGGAGCCACAGCGCCAAGCTCACCTACCACGTCTACGCTCTCGACTTCACAGTCCCCGGACCAGATCTCTATGCGATCTCGGTGGCGGGCCCGGTGCCGGCCAACTCGCCCCCTTTCGCAGTCGATTCGAAGGACGTGCTCTATGCCGGCCTGCTGTTGAACACACTATTCTTTTATGAAACCGAACGCGACGGGCAGAACTACATCCCCAATGCGCTGCGGGACGCGCCTGGACATCTGAAAGATTCGAATGCCCGCGTCTACTTTACCCCTCCTCTCGACTCGAGCGACTTTGTCGATGACGTGCCGCCCGCTCCGCCTCTGGTACATTCTGACCTTCCGGACATCAACCCAGACATCAACGCGGGGGGCGGGTGGTGGGACGCCGGCGACTACATGAAATACGTGGAGACGACCAGCTATACCGTGGCTTTGATGGAGATCGGGATACGGGATTTCCCCCATCAGATGGGTTCTCGCGCGCCTCTAAATCCCCCGGCTCCTCCTCGCTCTGTTTCCTACGCGGGCGCGAGCGGGCCGGGTGCGCCATCCTCGTCCAACTTCACGGCCGAGGCCAGGTTTGGGATCAACTGGCTCATGAAGATGTGGGACAGCCGTACGAAGACGCTCTACTATCAGGTCGACAACTCTCAAGACTGGGATTACTACGGCGAGGGCGACCCCAGTTCCGCCACCGGCAACTGTGGCGGAAGCTACTCCACTCCATTCTGCCTGATCACGGAATACGACATCTGGACCCTGCCGCAGGCCGCCGACAATTTTCAGCAGCCCGGCGATCCGCAAGCCTGCGATCCTCTCACCACGTTTTACATCTGCCATCGTCCCGTATTCTTCGCCGGCCCCGCCGGGTCGAAGATCAGCCCCAACCTCGCGGGCCGCTTGACTGCGGACTTTGCACTCTGTTACCAGCTCAATCAAACGACCCACCCAGCCCTGGCGAATCAATGTCTGAAGAATGCAGAAGATATTTTTGCGCTCGCGGACACTTCCTTTTCCGACCCGGCTCCGGCGGTGGGCTCCGGGTCGTGCAGCCAATGCCTATTGACGGTCATTCCATTTGACGGCTATCCCGAGAATGTGTGGGACGATGACATGGAACTCGGTGCCACGGAGCTTTACTTTGCCCTTCGATCCGCCCATGATCTACCGCCCGCACTCGTGGACGCCGATCCCATGGACTATCTGCGACAAGCGGCTCAATTTGCCCACCGTTACATTAAGGAAGTCTATGACTCCGGGAACAGCGATACGCTCAACCTATATGACGTAAGCGGGTTGGCGCACTTCGAACTCTATCGCGCGCTCTCCATGGCGGGAGATCCGGCGGGTCTGGCGGTTTCCCAATCGAGAATTCGACGGCAGCTCCTGGATCAGGTCGAAACCGCCATGCGTCAGGCTGGGACCGACGCGTGGGGCTTCGGCTACCATTGGAATTATGGCGATACCACCTCGCATGGTGCCGGCCTGGCAGTGATGGCGAGCGAAGCCTACTACCTTACCCGGTCGAAGATCTACGATATCTATTCCCAGCGATGGCTGGCGAACATTTTGGGCGCCAATGCCTGGGGGTCGTCATTTATTGTCGGAGATGGGAGCACCTTCCCCAATTGCATTCAACACCAGGTGGCAAACTTGGCGGGAGCACTCGATGGCACTTCGGGCGGCACGCCGATACTGTGGGGTGCGGCCACGGAAGGGCCGGCTGGTTTCGTGTCATCCGGTTTTGTGTCCGGAATGAAATCGTGTCCGGCGCACGGATTCGATACCTTCGCAATCTTCAACGGCAACAACGGGAAGTACGACCCCTCGCAGACAACCGTGTACAGGGACAACATGCAGTCGTTTAGTACCACCGAGCCTGCCATTGACCTCACTTCAACCTCGTTTCTGATGTGGTCGTGGAGAATGGCTGGCCGCCCCAGCTTCTGATTGCCGCGCGAGGAACGGCGCAGTTCGTGATCGCGGGTTCGGGTCTCATTGCGCTCGAGTCCGCATGGCGATTGCTGCCCCACCCTCTGAATCTTCAGGGAGGTAGTACCAGGGTCTGCTTTCGCCCATTCAAGGTCAACTAGAGGAATTCGGTGCACCCCAAAAGCGCAGCAATGGCTTTCTTACCTGATCCCTCCGAGATCGGTTTTACGGAACATCTGGGCGTATGTCGGTTATCGGACTTGGCGTGTTGCCAGATGTACCAGACCAGCCTTTCCGTTGAAGCTCGCACGTCTGATGCGTGTCGCGAGAGTCATTTCCATCGCTGCAATCCGATGCCTTCTGATGGGGGGAGGACCTTATCGCTCCCAGTGCTTTCAGCTGCGCTCTGGGTAACGTTTTAGCTTTGGACAGATGGCGGCATCGTCCACTGGGCTTGAGGACCCGCAAAGTCTCGGACGTTCGTGTCGTCTAGCGTTGCAATACAGGATCAGGCACAAGCACACGGTCCAAATCAAAATCACCACCAGACCATAGAACCGACTTCTGCCAAACAGCAAGACAGCAACCCACCACACCGCAAGGACGACTCCCGCCCAAAGTATCCCGTGCTTCAGCAGACTCCCTCGATAAAGAGGCAATGCGATTGAGGATTCGCCGGCACCATCGCATGGATTGCACCTGCCGGTTGCCGAGCATTCAGGACACTTGGGGTCTACGAATTCAGATGTGGATTCGTGCCCGTGCCATTGCACTCGCGACATTTCCAGCTTCCTTCGCATCGGGCGCACTGTGCGGAAGTGTGCATCGGGACTACCTCAGCAACATTATGCGCTTAGCCCACCGTCGGGAACCTACTGGATTTCGAACCAACTTGCGCTCGCTAGGTCTGCTGGGGTTAGTCATTGTGGGCGGAAACGGGAATGTAGGGTTGTCATTACGACGGTATGTCGGATTGCTGCCGTGGTTACTGCTGGTATTGGTGTGCTCGTGTGGGGGCGGTGGAGGCAGCACTGGGGGCGGCAGCTCGGGTAGCACGCCAGCAGGGACCTACGCCGTCACGGTCACAGCCAAGCTGAACGGTGTGAATGAATCGATTCCTCTAACGCTCAAGGTCCAGTGAGCGTCCTCTCAGTCCTGAGTCGTTCACTAGTCCATGAGATGAGAAGGCCGGTCTCCGGCGGGATGCTGTTGGGTAATGCCTGATTGTCGAAGGACTACATTGCGAATCTTCTCGCGAATCGTGACGCCCCACCTTGCGTCGGATTGTGCCATCGCTCGTACTTTCAAGATCATCGACCCGAGCCTTAAACATCCGCCGACGCAACCGTGGGAGCAGGCGCCCTCTGCTGTGAGCAGCGTAATGTTGATGGCGATCAACATGGCCCTGTTTCCTGCTACCCCCTGACTCTTAAGGCCCCTCCGTCGCAGGCGAATATTTTGCGAAAATCCAGCGCGGCAGCTAAAATTAAATGCAATGTCCTCGCTTCCCTCCTCTCTTCAATGGGCGCATCCGCTGGTAACCGATTGGTTTGTCCGTCGGTTTGGTACGCCCACCGAGCCGCAGGAGTTGGGATGGCCGCATATTGTGGCCGGACGCAACACTTTGATCGCAGCGCCCACGGGCTCCGGCAAAACGCTAGCTGCCTTCCTCGCTTCGATCGACCGCTTGGTGCGCAAAGCGCTGGCTGGTGATCTCGCGGATCGAACCCAAGTACTCTACGTCTCCCCGCTCAAGGCCCTCGGCAACGACATTCAAAAGAATTTGGAAATTCCGCTCGGCGAGATCTACCAGATGGCCGGCGAACGTGGTCTGCTGATGCCCGAGATCCGTACCGCAGTGCGCACCGGTGACACCCTCATGCACGAGCGGCGCGCCATGCTGAAGACCCCGCCGCACATTCTGGTGACCACGCCGGAGTCACTCTATATCTTGCTCACTGCCGAACGGAGCCGCGCCATCCTACGCGATGTGGAAACCGTCATCGTGGATGAAATCCACGCCATGGCCGATGACAAACGGGGAGCTCATCTGACGCTCTCGCTCGAAAGACTGGAAGTGCTGTGCCGAGGGACCCTCGAAATCACCGATCTCATGCCGCACGAAACCCGGGACGGATCGGTTTCGAAACCGGCAAGCACGGCCGAGCCTGACTCGCCCTCGCTTTTCGAAGGAACCGCCCGAGAGGAACCACCGGAGGACACGACGTCATCGAGATCGGTGGCAATTCCGTCCCAGCCCGGACGAGCTCTCGTACGCATTGGACTGTCGGCCACCCAGAAACCGATCGAAGAGATTGCCCGCTTTCTCACCGGAAACGACCGTCCAGCGCCGGTGATCGTCGATATCGGCCACCGGCGAACGCTGGATCTTGCGGTGGAAGTCCCGGCCAGCCAGCTTGGGCCGGTTGCCACCAACGAAATGTGGGAGGAGATCTATGACCGCATTGCGGAATTGGTGCGAGAGAACCGATCCACGCTGGTCTTCGTCAACACCCGCAGATTGGCAGAGCGCGTCGCCCACCGCCTGGCCGAGCGCTTAGGCCAGGAGCATGTCGCCGCTCACCACGGCAGTCTTTCTCGCAAGCTGCGGCTGGCGGCGGAGAGAGAACTGAAAGAAGGCCGGGTCCGGGTGCTGGTTGCGACCGCATCGCTCGAATTGGGCATCGATCTCGGCACGGTCGACCTTGTCATCCAGATCAGTTCTCCGCGAGCCATTACGGTCGGACTGCAGCGAACCGGACGTTCAGGTCACTGGCGCGGCGCGATTCCGAAGGGCCGATTCTTCGCCACCACTCGCGACGAGCTTCAGGAGTGCGCCGCCCTGGTTCGCGCCATCCGACAAGGGGACCTGGATCGCATCCTGATTCCCGATGCCCCGCTCGACATTTTGGCACAGCAAATCGTGGCCGCCTGTGCCTCGGAAAGTAGCCGCGAACCGTCGGCGGACCGAGGCTGGGATGAGGAGGAACTCTTCCAACTGGTAAAGCGTGCCTATCCTTACCGCAATCTCGCACGCGCGACCTATGAGGCGATTCTGACCATGCTCTCCGAAGGCATTGCGGCGCGACGCGGGCGCTATGGCGCCTATTTGCATCGCGATCGCGTGCACCGAAAGTTACGTGCGCGCCGCGGCAGCCGGTTGGCCGCGATCACCAGCGGCGGTGCCATCCCGGAGACCGCGCTCTACACCATGGTTGCCGAGCCGGAGGGAATGGTGGTGGGCACTCTCGATGAAGACTTTGCCGTGGAGAGCAATGCGGGCGACATTGTCCTGCTGGGCAATACTTCGTGGCGGATTCGCCGGGTGGAAGGAAAATCCGGCCGAGTCCTGGTCGAAGATGCCCATGGCGCGCCTCCCACGGTTCCTTTCTGGCTGGGCGAGGCTCCGGCGCGAACCGAAGAGCTCTCCGGCCATGTGGCCGATCTGCGGCGCGAGATCAGTGAGCGGCTCGCGAATATCTTTCCGGTTGGATTCTCACCCGCCCAAAAGGAAGTATCCGAAACTATGGCCTGGTTGAAGCAAGAGTGTGGCGTGGACGACTCCGCCGCCGAGCAAATGATCGAATACACCCTCGAAGGCCGGGCGGTGCTCGGGGCCGTCCCCACCACGGACACCCTCATTGCCGAGCGCTTCTTCGATGAGGGCGGGGGCATGCAACTGGTGATCCACGCCCCTTTGGGTGGACGTATTAACAAGGCCTGGGGACTTGCCCTGCGCAAGCGTTTCTGCCGCAGCTTTAATTTCGAATTGCAGGCGGCGGCCACCGACAATGGTGTGAACATCGCGCTTGCCGAACAGCATAGCTTCCCGCTGGCCGAGGTTTTTCATTTCCTCAATCCGGAGACGGTCGAGCCGATTCTGGAACAGGCAGCCTTGGCTTCACCCATCTTTCAATCCCGCTGGCGTTGGGATGCTAATCGTGCTCTGGCGCTGCTGCGCTTCCAGGGAGGCAAAAAGATTCCGCCCCAGATTCAGCGCATGCGGGCCGACGACCTACTGGCCTCGGTCTTCCCCGACGTGGCGGCGTGCCAGGAGAATATTGTCGGCGACATTCAAATTCCGGATCACCCGCTGGTCGAGGAGGTCATGAAAGACGTTCTCCACGAGGCCATGGATCTCGATGGGTTGAAGAATGTGCTGCGCGGGATCGAAGAAGGACGAATCCGGGTTTTGGCCGTCGATACTCCCGTCCCCTCGCAGTTCTCGCATGAAATCCTGAATGCCAACCCGTATGCGTACCTCGATGATGCGCCCCTCGAGGAGCGCAGGGCGCGTGCCGTCGAGATGCGGCGAATGCTTCCGGAATCGGTTTTAGAGGAGGTGGGGAAACTCGATCCCCGGGCGATTGCCCAGGTTCGACGGGAGGCCTGGCCCGATGTCCGGGATGAGGACGAACTGCACGATGTACTGCACACCCTCATCGCCCTGCCCGCAAACCACAGAAGCGCAGATGCCGTGCTCCCGGATGACGAGCCGGTTTCCGCTCTGGGGCTTGTCCCCGGCGGTCCTGAGCGTGGAGGTGCCGAGCAAGATGTCACGCGATGGCGCAGCTTCTTCGAGCACCTGGTGCGAGAAAACCGGGCGACGGTAGCCTCGGTTGGCCATCGGCAATACTGGGTCTCGGTCGAACGGCGGCAGGCGCTGGCCGTGTTGTTCCCGAACATCATGATCGAAAGCTCCGCCCCGGACCTTGAATGTCCAGCGCTCGCTCGCGATGAGGCTCTCTTGGCCCTGGTAACGGGATGGATGTCGCACCTCGGTCCGGTGACGGCGGAAGAGCTGGGTTCCTTGCTGGGGCTGGCCTCATCGGAAGTTGAAAAAACGCTGCTCCGGATGGAAGCGAGCGGCACGGTCCTGCGCGGAAATTTCACCGGCGCTCGCCTCGCGACCGGGACGTCCACCGACGGCGTCGAATGGTGCGAACGCCGGCTGCTGGCGCGCATTCATCGGCTCACCGTCCAGACCCTGCGCCAGCAGATCGAGCCGGTCACGGCCGCCCAGTTTATGAGCTGGCTGCTGCGCTGGCAGCACCTGGCGCCGGGAACCGAGGTCGAGGGCGAACGCGCCACCCTCGAGGTGCTGCGCCAGCTCCAGGGATTTGAAATTCCAGCCAGTGCCTGGGAAAAGCAGGTGCTGAGCCGGCGGATTCGAAACTATGACCCTAAATGGCTGGATCAGCTTTGTCTGACCGGTGCTGTCGGTTGGGGTCGGCTTTCCCCCCATCCCGCCACCCTCGAGGACTCGGCCAATGGCAAGCGTCGGGTTATCCCCACCAGCGTTGCTCCGATCACGTTTTTTGTGCGCGAAGAAGCAGACTGGATGATTCCCCATCCCTCCGTCTCCGGGCAGCCAGCAGTTCGCGGCTTGAGCGAGGCTGCGCGGCAGGTCGAGGATTTTCTCCGACGCCGCGGAGCCTCCTTCTTCCCCGACATCGTCCGCGGCACAGGACGATTGAAAGCGGAAGTGGAAGCCGGGCTCTGGGAATTGGTGGCCGCGGGCCTGGTCACGGCGGACGGCTTTGATAACCTGCGTTCGCTGATCGATCGCAAACGAAGGGCCGGGCAGGGCAGCGGACGCAGCGCGCGCCCGCGGCACAGCTCCGGGCGTTGGGCATTGCTGTTCACCGATCATGCCGTCGATCGCGCTCGCTCCGTAGAGGCAACCTGTTGGATGCTGCTGAAGCGCTATGGCGTGGTATTCCGGGACTTGCTTGCCCGCGAAACCAACCTTCCCAAGTGGCGCGAAGTGGCGATGGGCTTCCGTCGGTTGGAGGATCGCGGCGAGATCCGTGGTGGCCGTTTTGTCGACGGATTTCTGGGTGAACAATTTGCCTTGCCGGTTGCCATCGAGTCGTTGCGCGCCACTCGCAAGATGGCCGCCACGGGACAGATCATCACGGTTTCCGCCTCCGATCCCCTCAATCTGGTGGGGATCTTAGTCCCCGGGGAACGCGTGGCGGCGATCTCGGGAAAATTTGTGGCTTTTTGTGACGGCGTCGCGACCCCGGATAACCACCACCAGGTGCTCCAACCGGCTCACCGAGCACCGGCATTGTCCGCCGCCCAGGGCGGAAGGCAGGTAAGCTGGTAGTCCTCCGTGTGCTGTCGGGCAAGAGGCCTAAGGCATTTGAAGGCTCAAGAGGGTGGCCGGGTTCAGGTAAAGCCCTTCCCAGCGCACAGCGACGTGCAGATGAGGGCCTGTGGCCCGTCCCGTACCGCCGCTCAAAGCGATCTCCTGTCCCCGCAGAACACGATCGCCTTCTTTGACCTCCATTTTCGAAAGGTGCATATAGAGGGTAAGCAGTCCTTGGCCATGGTTGAGCACCACGCAATTCCCCTCGAAAAACAAAGGACGTGCCAGCAAAACCGTGCCGCTGTTCACTGCCACCACCGGGGTGTTGGAGGGAACTCCGTAGTCCAGACCCTCATGCACACTCTGCGTCGCACCATTAAACACGCGCGCCGTGCCAAAAACATCCGTGATCGAGGCTCGGACGGGAGGCTGGAAGTCACCCGACCATTCTCGCTCCGGATCGAATCGTGAAAACACTTCGTGTTTGAGTTCCTGGTCCTGGCGGATCTGGTCCTGTTGCTCAGGAGTCGGCGCGGTAAACTGCTTCGGAACGGTGAGAACAACCTGCCGGTACCTGCCTTTAGCGATGGCAAGTTGCTGGACAAACGAAAGTTCTTGGCCGGCTGCCGTCCGTCCTTTCAGGGTTAGCGCAAACTTCCCTACAGAAGTTTCAAGGCCAGCGCCAGCGATTCCGAACCATAACTTGCTTCGCGGATCAAAAGAGAAGAATACCTGGTGGTCCAGCCACGTACCGGTGAGGGATTCCAGCCGCACCGGCGGCACCACTTTGAAGAGGATGGGAGAACCGTTGACGACGTGCGCAGGCTCCCACCGCACGAACCAGGCCTTGGCGGCGTGATCGACCGCAGCCTTCAAGACGCTGGCCGAGGAAACCAGGATGAGGCAGACGATGAGCCAAACCAGGGAAGCCGGTCTTCTTTGGGTGGTTAATCCTTTGGAGATCACTTCGATCAGCGTAGCACGTCCAGACCGGCAGAATTCAGGGCAAAACCGAACCACCACGGCCCCCCGTTCCCCCGCTCGGGATTTGAGGCAAAACCCGTTTTCTGTGCGAGAATTCTATCCAGGGCCGTCTGCACAGTGCCGATCATGACAAAATCCAAGCGGAGTGCCGAGGAGCCGCTCAAATCGCTTTGGAAATTAGGTGGCCTGACAACTCAGCAGCTTACGCAAATTGTCCTCGATGGTATCGGCGAAGACGACCTGCTGGGACGCGCAGCGGAACTGGCTTACAACTTCGTTCTTGCGCTATTCCCGTTCATAATCTTGCTCCTGTCTTTGTTTGGCTTGTTTGCTCTTCACCGAACCGAGCTGCTGCACAGGTTTCTGTCGCATGTCTCGCTTTTGCTACCTCCGGCTGCCTTTGCATTGTTCAGCAACAGCGTAACGGAGATCGTCCGCACGACCGGCGGCGGGAAGCTCACCTTCAGCATCGTGCTGACCCTGTGGTTCGCATCCGGTGCCATGAGTTCCATGATATCCACCCTGAACGCTGCCTATCGGGTTCGAGAATCGCGCAGCTTCGTCAGGTATCGTGCCGTGGCTCTCGGCCTGACGATTGCCATTTCCATTCTTCTGGTCTGGGCGTTGTTGCTGATGTTAGTGGGAGGCCGCCTTTCGAGGCTGCTGGCCGGCTACCTTGGGTTCGAATCGGCTGGGGTCATCGCGTCACAGGGTATACAGTGGTTCGCCATCTTGTTTTTTCTTTGCCTGTCGTTCTCACTCATTTATTACTTCGGGCCGAATCTCGAGGGACAGCAGTGGCATTGGATTACTCCGGGTTCGATCTTTGGCGTGTTCTTGTGGTTGGCTGCTTCGGGCGCCTTGCGCTGCTATCTGCACTTCTTTAACTCCTACAGCAAAACCTATGGCTCGCTTGGTGCCTTCATGATCCTGCTGGTGTGGCTGTACGTCACCGGTCTTGCGTTTCTGATTGGAGGGGAAATCAACGCCAAGATCGAGTACGCGGCAGCCTTCGGCGGGCATCCCGACGCCAAAAAACCAGGCGGCCAAAGAGCCGCTTGACGATGTGCCGAGCCCGAAAACTACTTGGCTTTTGGCTCGATCGGTCGTTGATCCTCCCTACCCCCAATGCGTCAGACGAACAGGTCCGTTCTTGTCGAGTGCAATCCGAGGCTATCTTTCAGCCAGTTGGGGAAAAACCTTGCCCGGTGGCCGGGAAAATGGCGCAAGATTAAAAGAACGGTTATGCCGGATTTGTGGTCCATCTATGCGCCTAGCAACCGCACGCGGATGCTGCTCCTTGCCGCGTTTCTGATCGCTGCCATTGCCCTGGTCGACTGGGTCGCGACCCACTATATCTCTTTGGGATTCCTGTATTTGTTTCCCATCATCATTTTGGGCGGATTCCTGTCCCGGCCTCAGATTGTGGGCGTGGCACTGGTTTGTGCCGTCCTGCAAGAAGCCTTCAGCAACCTGCCGGAAAACGAGGCGGTGGTCCGCTTGGTCCTCAGCTCAGCAAGCTTCGTCGGCACCGGCCTGTTCATTTCGGAGATGATCCGTAACCGGCGGATCGTCCTGCAGCATGTGGGAGAACTCGAAGATCAAGTCAAGCTGCGGCAAGATGCCGAGGAACAACTGCGCTCGCTCATCGAAAGCAGCCCCGCCGCGATTGTCACCATTGACTCGGATGGCAAGGTTCTGCTGGCAAACGAAGCGGCGCAGCAGTTACTCGCACCTGGCAGGGCACCTCTGCCCGGGCAGGCAGTCAGCTCCTACCTGCCAGCCCTCGAAACTGTACTCAGGAATCACCCTTCGCGCGTCTTTCGGACTACTCTGCAATGCACCGGACGGCGCAGCGACGGAGAAGTTTTTCTCGCCGGGGTTTGGTTTTCGACCTACAACACGCTCTCTGGCCCTCGATTGGCGGGCATCATTGTGGACCTCTCCGAGGACCTGCGCAATCGCGAGGACCTCAGCCTCGACCATCTGTTGAAGAACACCAGGATTCTGATGAGCGCCGTGGCCCATGAAATTCGCAACCTCAGCGGAGCTGTCCTGGTGGTCCACAAGAATCTCTCGCGAATCACCGAGCTGGGCACCAACGAAGACTTTCAGGCCCTGGGCAGCTTAGTGCAAAGTCTGGAGAGGGTATCGGCTTTGGAGCTGGGTTCTACGGCGCAGAACGGGCAGGTCGTTGAGCTCACTTCTGTCCTCGAGGAGTTGCGAATTCTGATCGAAACTACCTATCACGAGTCGGAAATCAACGTGCGATGGGAGCTACGCGAGCCATTGCCTCTGGTCTGGGCCGACCGCTATGGGCTGATTCAGGTGTTTCTCAATTTGGCCAAGAATAGCCAGCGGGCTATGATGTCGAGCGAGACCAAGCACCTTCGAATCGCTGCGGCGGAGGAGAATGAGAAAGTCGTAATTCGATTCGAGGATACAGGGATCGGCGTCGCTTCCCCCGAGAAGCTGTTTCAGCCGTTCCAGCCGGGGGCTAAGTCGAGCGGCTTGGGACTCTACGTTTCGCGCGTGATCATGCGCAGCTTTGGTGGCGACATTTCTTACGAGCCCAGAACCCAGGGAAGCTGCTTCGCGGTGGCCTTGCGGTTGCCCGCCGCGGCGAAGGATGCTTCCCGTGCCTGAGGCAGCGGAGAAAACGGTTCGCATCTTGCTGCTGGACGATCATGCCTTGTTTCGAGAGAGCGTAAGTCGGCTTCTCAGCGCAGAGCCAGGGTTCGAGGTGGCCGCCCATTGCGGGACGATCGAAGAGGCTCTCGGGGTCCTCCGGCGCAGACCAATTGACCTGGTTCTCCTCGATTTCGATCTGGGGGAACGTGACGGCAGAGAGTTTCTCCGCTTGGTAAAACAACAGGGTTTCCAGGGCAAGATTCTGGTGGTGACGGCGGGCCTGGATGCCGGGGCAGCCTCGGAGCTGATTCGCGCAGGTATCGCCGGGGTCTTTCGGAAACACGATTCGGCCGCGTTGCTGGCCCAGGGCATCCGCGACGTGATGGCCGGAAAGGTTTGGCTCGATCAGGAGCAATTGCAGACTGCGCTAAAGTCGGAAGCGGTCACCTTGCTTGAAAACCACGGCCGCTTATTCACCCAGCGGGAACAGCAGGTGCTCTCGGGTGTGTTCGAAGGGCTGGCGAACAAGGAGATTGCCGGGCGTATCGGAGTCTCGGAAAGTTCGGTGAAAGCCACGCTGCAGCAGCTGTTTTCGAAAACTGGAGTTCGGACACGCAGTCAGTTGGTTCGTATCGTCCTGGAGCAGTATCGCGACCAGATCTAGTAACCGACGTCGCACATGCGAGATGATGTCGCAAAGATCCTCACCGGCGCAGGGCCGAACTCTCGGCCTTCCACCGCTTGGCGTAGGCTATAATTCCGCTCGCCTATGGCGCTGAAATCTTGCACCAAGCTCGGGCCCTATGAGATTCAATCGCCGTTAGGGGCAGGCGGCATGGGCGAGGTCTATCGCGCACGCGATACGCGCCTCGACCGCACGGTTGCGATTAAGATTCTCGCCGCCCATCTTTCTTCGTCCCCGGAGCTGAAACAGCGGTTCGAAAGAGAGGCTCGAGCCCTGTCTTGCTTGAATCATCCGAACATCTGTCATCTCTACGACATCGGTTCGCAGGACGGCACTGATTATCTGGTCATGGAATTCCTCGAGGGCGACACCCTTGCCCAGAGACTGCGCAAGGGCGCGCTGCCGCTCGAGGAGTTAGCCAAGATCGGAGCGGAAGTAGCCGACGCCTTGCAAGTCGCACACCACGCCGGCATCGTGCATCGCGACCTCAAGCCGGGAAACATCATGCTCACCAGGTCAGGAGCGAAGCTCATGGACTTCGGACTGGCGAAGCCAACCGCCGTCGGAGTCTCCGGATCTGCCTTCGCGCCCTTGCCTTCTGGCGTGACCATGGACGCCACCAGCGCTGGAAGTCCATTGACCACCCTGGGCACGATCCTGGGAACGATCGAGTACATGTCGCCCGAACAGGTTGCCGGAAAGGAGGCCGACGCACGCAGCGACATCTTCGCCCTGGGATCCGTGTTGTATGAGGCGGCGACGGGAAAGCGGGCATTCGAAGGAAAGACCCAGATCAGCGTGGCCAGCGCCATC
>DASPVG010000101.1:0-12800 GCA_035622455.1 Terriglobales bacterium | reverse complement strand
GCCTTATTCATGGATTCTTCAAATTCGCGCTGCGGGTCGGAGTCGGCCACGATGCCTGCTCCTGCCTGCAAATAGGCGCGTTTGCCTTTCATCAGCATGGTGCGAATGGCAATGCAGGAATCAAGGTTACCGGCAAAATCGACATAGAGCACAGACCCCCCGTAGATTCCTCGGCGTACCGGCTCCAGTACTTCGATGATCTGCATCGCCCGCACCTTGGGTGCCCCAGTCAGCGTGCCCGCCGGGAAGCAGGCGGCGAAGGCGTCGATGGCATCCAAATGGTCCCGTAGTCTGCCTTCGAGTGCAGAGACGATGTGCATGACGTGGGAATAGCGCTCCACGTACATCAGGTCCCGTACCTTGACCGAACCGTAATCGCACACCCGGCCCAGGTCGTTGCGTCCGAGGTCGACCAGCATCACATGTTCGGCGCGTTCCTTGTGATCGGCCAGCATTTCCCTCTCCAAGCGCTGATCTTCCTCTTCATCGCGGCCCCGGCGATGAGTTCCCGCAATCGGCCGATATTCCAGCTTGCGCCCGCTGACCCGGACCAGCATCTCAGGAGAGGAACCGACGATGTGCTCGTCCCCGGTCCGGAGATAGTACATGTAGGGCGAAGGGTTCAGGGTGCGCAACGCACGGTAAATATCAAAGGCAGACACTTCGGGCGTGAAGTCCAGGCGGTTCGAGAGCACCACCTGGAAAATATCGCCGGCCGCAATGTACTCCTTCGACCGCTCGACGGATTGGACGAACTCCTTGCGGCTGGTTGTGGCGTGCAGTTTGAGGGTTCCCTGGGGCTTCCCAACGGTCTTTTGCCACTGGTTCGGCCGCAGACCGCCGGCCAGTTTCTGCTCGAGAGCCGCAATGTCGGCAACGGCAAGGTCATAGGCTCGCCGGGGATTTCCGTCGGATACATCCGCCGTGGCAATGATATGGATCTGGTGCAGAAGGTGATCGAAGGCCAGAAGGCGGTCAAAAAACATCAACACACAATCGGGCAAGGCCAGATCATCCTTGGCGTGCTCACCGATATCTTCCAAGTGGCGAACCGTATCGTAGGCAAAATAACCGACGGCTCCCGCGGTAAAGGGGGGCAATCCCACGATCGTTGCCGCCTGGTGGCGGCGGAGCAGATCTTTTAAGACCTCCAGGGGGTTGCCGCGTCTACGATCGAGCTGGGTACCCCTGAGCACGGAGACATCCTGGCCGCGGGCGCGCAACTGCATGTACGGCTGTGCTCCTAAGAAGGTGTAGCGTCCGATCTGCTCTCCGCGCTCCACCGACTCCAGCAGAAAGGCGGCCGGCTCCTGCTCGGCAATCGTGAGGAATGCCGACACCGGAGTCAGCAGGTCAGCCATGACCGATTTAACCACCGGCACCAGGGTAGCCTTTTGTGCTAGGCTCGAGAATTCCTTGTAGTTGGGACGGAGCATGAGGCTTGGCCGCCAGGTTCCCCATTATAGGGGAATCTTTTCCCGGTCAGATTTCAACCCTTGGGCATCCGCAGGCAGCCCCATGCCCGCTCGTAACCATCGTAACCATCGAGTGAATTGACTCATCCCGCGGCAGGCCGCAAGATGGTTTCCTGGGGCAGCTTCTGAGCGGAGGATTATGCGGATTAAGTTCTGGGGAGTTCGCGGGTCCACGCCCGCTCCGCAGCCGGAAAACATGCGCTACGGAGGGAACACCTCTTGCGTCGAAGTGCGCCACGGCGACCAGCTTTATGTCCTCGATTGCGGCACCGGATTCCGCGTCCTCGGACAGGCCCTGCGCAAGGAGTTCAACGGCTCGCCGGTTTCCGCCCACGTTTTTGTCTCGCATTTCCACTGGGATCACATCCAGGGGCTGCCCTTCTTTGGGCCGCTTTACGACAACCGCGAGAATCATTTTCAGTTTCACTGCTCCAACCGAACCCGCAGCCTGAAAGAGGTCTTCGAGGCGCAAATGGCGTCTCCTTACTTTCCCGTAGGACTGCATCAAATGCAGGCTCGCCAAGACTTCTATAACCTGAACGAGGGGCCGCTCGATCTCGGCGATGTGCGCCTCGAGACCATGTGGTTGAACCATCCCCAGGGATGCATGGGATTTCGCATCGAAACCCGGGACGGGGTTATGGTCTACGCGACGGATAACGAGCCGGGAGACAGTGTATTTGACCGGAACGTTCGTCAGCTCGCCGCCGGCGCCGATGTGCTCATCTACGATGCCCAGTATCTGCCCGACGAATATCTGGCGCGGCGGCGCGGATGGGGCCATAGCCACTGGCGCGAGGCCGTCAACGTGGCTATGGAGAGCGGCGCCAAGGAGCTCGTCCTGTTCCACCACGATCCCGACCACAACGACTCCTGCATCGACCAGGCGGTGAAGGAAGCCCGCAACTACTATGCTCGGGTGCGCGCCGCCGCCGAGGGAACCGAGATCGAAATACCGGTTTCGACCAGCTCGCGGAAATAGCCAGGGTCATCCAGCCGGGGCAACGGTTTCTTGTTTGCTGCCATCTTGAAATCTTCGATTACAATGTCTTTGGCTCCGACGGGTCTTGGTCACCTCGAAAGGGGGCGAGGGAGTGATGCAGTTCCTAGCGGCCCGACAAGTGTCGATTGCATCGGTCGTCGACATACTGCTGGTCGCGATCATCATTTATGAGCTGCTGGCACTGATCAAAGGCACGCGCGCCTCCCTGATGCTAATCGGGGTTGGGGCACTTGCATTGGCCGTCTATTTGTCCGAGCTCGGCCAACTGACTGCGCTCAATTGGCTGGTCAACACATTGTTGCCGTACACGGTGTTCGCCCTGATTGTGCTGTTCGCCGGGGAGCTTCGGGCGGCTTTGACCCGCTTAGGCAGAAAGCTTACCTTCGGTCGCAACACGAATCCGGCGGCGGAGGCGTATGACGACATTGTCCTGGCCGCCAATCTGTTTTATCAGAACCAGACGGGTGCTTTGATGGTGATTGAGCGCGAGATCGGTTTGCGAACCTATATCGAGAGCGGAGTTCCCCTGGATGCCCGACTCTCCTACGATTTGCTGGCAACCATCTTTCGCCCGAGTGCTCCGCTCCACGATGGCGCGGTGATCATTCAGAAGGACCGGATTGCAGCGGCAGCCTGCTTCTTACCCTTATCGATGAACCCGGTGTTGTCGACGCAGCTCGGCACGCGGCACCGCGCCGGTATCGGAGTTACCGAGGAGACGGACGCGATCGCCGTGATTGTGTCGGAAGAAACCGGCAGCATCAGCTTGGCGGTGGCCGGCAAAATCGAGCGCGACCTTTCGATCGATCAGCTGCGGGATCGATTGGGAGAACTGCTGCATCGTTATGTCCCCCCTGCCGCCCTGCCGACCGAGATGACCAATGGCGGCGCCGTATTAGAAGGCGCGGAGAGCGAGATTCCACGCAGTCGCTCGACTCGTTCTGCCGATGCCAGAATCAATCAAGAAAGCGATGTCTAAGGGCCCTTCCACTCGTTTCCGTCGCTTCCTCTTGCATAATCTGGGGCTCAAGCTCGTCTCGCTCGCGCTGGCGGTGGGATTATGGCTGGCCGTGACCCGGCAGCCGTCGGCAGAGGTTGCCATGGAGGTGCCGATCGCGTTCGAGAATATGCCCGCCAACCTCGAGATCAGTTCCGTCGACATCCCCAAGGCGCAAATCCGCTTGCGCGGCCCCGAGCGGGAGATCCGCCGCCTGCAGACATCCGACGTGTCCGTCGACCTCTGGTTGGATGTCACGAAACCGGGGGAGCGTACCTTTGATCTGACCGCCCATCAAGTTCACCATCCGCGCGATCTGCAAGTGGTACAAGTGATTCCCAGCCAGGTTCGGCTGGCCTTCGATGTTCGTGCCACCCGGCAGGTTCCCATCCAACCGCGGTTAGTCGGCACCGTCGCCCAGGGCTATCAGATCGGCCAGATCGTGGTCGAACCGTCGTCCGTCTTGATCGTTGGCCCCGAGAAGCGAGTCGAGGCTGTCGAATCGGCGACGACAGACCCGGTGGACATCACCGGGGTGACGAACCGGGTGGCGCTGGTCCGGCATGCCTACATTGCCGACCCTCTGGTTCAAATGACAAATCTCGATGCGGTGCGGATCACGATTACCATGGAAAGGGTTGTTCCCAACAACGGAGGCTAATTCTCCAGCCACTATGAGTCCGGCAACGCGACAACTTTTCGGCACGGATGGCATTCGCGGGGTGGCAGGCGAATTCCCTCTCTCCCTCGAGAGCACCTATCTGATCGGGCGGGCTCTCGGGCATGGTTTGCTGCGCATCCATTCCAACCCCAGGGTGGTGATTGGACAGGACACCCGGCAATCGAGTTCCCGGATCGCCGACCGGGTCAGCGAAGGATTGGCCTCCGGCGGCTGCCAGGTGGCGAGCGCCGGCATCATTACCACCCCCGGAATCGCCTATCTTGCCCGCTCGCGGAAATTCACCGCCGGGGTGGTGATCTCGGCCTCCCACAATCCCTGGACCGATAACGGTATCAAGATTTTTTCCGGAGACGGATACAAGCTACCCGACGCTCATGAACTCTCGATCGAGCAGGAGATCTTCGCGCTGCTCGAGGATCCGAATCGGGCCGAGACTCCGCGTGGGACGCAGAGTCGGAGTTTGCCGGGCGACGCCGGCCTGCGCCACGCCTATATCGGCTGGCTGCAGGGGAACACGAAAACCGATCTGAGCCGCCTCAGGATTTTAGTCGATTGTGCCAACGGCGCGGCCACGGCAGAAGCCCCGGAACTATTTCGCGCCTGCGGCATCCAAGCGACATTCCAATGCGCCTCGCCCGACGGCCAAAACATCAATGAGAACTGTGGCGCCTTGCACCCCGAGGTTGTGGCCAGCTCGCTGCGAGAACGAGCCGGGCAATTTGACCTGGGCGTAACGTTCGACGGCGACGCCGATCGCGCGCTGTTCTGCGATGCGAATGGCCAGGTGGTGAATGGCGACGGCGTCCTCTTGTTGGCCGCCCGCGACCTGGCATCGCGCGGCCTTCTGGCTGGTTCGACCGTGGTCGCGACCACCATGTCGAACATGGGGCTCGAACTGGCTTTGCGGAAGTCAGGGATTCGCATGCTACGCGCCAACGTCGGCGACAAGTATGTGCTCGAGGAGATGCTCAAGACCGGTTCCATTTTGGGGGGAGAGCAATCCGGACACGTCATCTTTCGTGATGGTGAGGCGACCACGGGCGACGGCTTGCTCACCGCTTTGCGGCTGATGGAAATCATAGCCCGAACCGGCCAGCCGCTGGCTGATCTGATTCGCGACCTTACGGTGTTTCCCCAGATGATTCAAAACGTGCCGGTGCGGGAGAAAATTCCGTTTGCTCAGGTGCCGTCGATCCAGCAAGCCATCGAAGCTGCCGAACGCAAACTCGATGGCAATGGACGGATCGTGGTTCGCTATTCGGGCACCGAAGCACTCGCCAGAGTCATGGTGGAAGCTGAATCGGCAGAAACCATGCAGGCGTTGGCTCAGACGATTGCTCGAGCGATCAAGCTAACGCTAGGCGATTAATCTGCCGCTCGAGGCATCGAATCATGAGGGCATGGGTCGAGAATCTTGCTGCCATCGGCAACCTGATGTTGTGGCTGTTGGCGGCTGGAACCCTGGCCTGGTTCCTGTTTTACTTTTTCCTGCGACGCCTGCTTCGTGCCCGAAGAATCGCCCATGCCCGGGAGCGGCGCATGCTGCGGGAAGCCGCGGAAAGGGAGCGCGCCGGCGACAACCAATCGAGATAGAAAAGTGCGGACCTTCTGAATCCAGTCGTTGACCGCCCCCACCCTGAAATTTTAAGCTCACCATTCTCGTTGTCCTCGAAACCAGGCAGAGCCCGGTCCGCGCGGGGAGATTTTCAACCTCTCGAGCCCGGAAGGGTTGAAGGAAACGGCGATGACAAAGGAAACCTCGCGGCGGGAGTTTCTCGGCATTTCAACCTTGGGGCTGGTGGGTGCGTTGGCTTCCGAGGAGCGGTTGCGACCAGCGGCCGCAACGATCGGCCCGGGCGCGGAGGTTCCCCAGGTCGGCTCGCAGATTTCGATTTGGGTAACCTCTGACCAGGGGCGCTTTGCCGTGGCTCCGCCCATCCAGTGGGGGCACGCTTCGGAAATGCCGGTGGATCAGATTCGCCTCGACCCTAGGCGTCAGTTCCAGGAGATTTTGGGTTTTGGTGGTTCCTTGACCGATGCTGCTTGCTACACCATCCATCAACTCGCGCCACCCGCTCGCGACGAATTGCTTCACGAACTCTTCCATCCCTCGGAAATGGGTCTGAATGTGTGCCGCATCTGCGTCGGAGCGAGCGACTATTCGACCAAGCTTTATAGCTTTGATGAAGGCGAACCAGATCCGCATCTGGCGCGATTCTCGATCGAGCACGATCGGGAATACATTCTTCCCGTGCTGCGCCAGGCGCGACAGGTCAATCCTGACCTGTTCGTCTTTTCCTCTCCCTGGAGTCCCCCCGGCTGGATGAAGTTCAACGCTACGATGCTGGGTGGTTCGATGCGGAACCATTACTTGCCGGTTTACGCGCAATACTACCTCAAGTTTCTCGAAGGGTATCGCGCCGAAGGCGTGCCGGTCGAAGCCGTAACCACGCAGAACGAAGTGGATACGGATCAGGATGGCAGAATGCCGGCCTGCATCTGGCCGCAAGAGTACGAAATCGAATTTGTCCGCGACCATCTCGGTCCGCTCTTGGCAACGAGGGGGATGCCGGTCCGGATTTGGATTCTGGATCATAACTACGATTTGTGGGGACGTGCCGTCTGTACCCTGGAGGACGAAAAGCTTCGCCAATACTCGAACGCCGTTGCCTGGCACGGCTACCGTGGCACGCCGGACATGATGAGCAAGGTCCATGACATCTATCCCGACGTAGAGATGCATTGGACCGAAGGGGGGCCGGACTACACCGATCCCGGTTATGGGACGGATTGGTGCAAGTGGGGTGGTACTTTCAGCGAGATCCTGCGCAACTGGTGTCGTTCGATCACCGCTTGGAACCTGGCTCTCGACCAGCATGGCCGGCCGAACATCGGACCGTTTCCCTGCGGCGGCGTGGTGACCGTCGACTCCGAGACCAGGGAGGTCAGTCGCAGCGGACAGTACTGGGCCCTGGCGCAATACTCACGGGTTATCCGCCGCGGGGCTCGCCGCTTCGATTCCGAGAGCGAGGCCGTGGACCTCAAGCACGTCGCCCTCAAGAACCCAGACGGCCAAAGCGTCCTGGTGGTGACGAACCGGCATGACGCGAGGATCATCGAGCTGAAGCTCGCCGAGATGTCGGCCCGGGTCGAATTGAAGGCGAATTCTTTGACGACCTTGGCGTGGCGGTAGTCGTGGCCAAAGCGGGTTCAGCGCCGGTCAAACACGCGCCAGTCACTCCAGATCTCGCCAGCTCGGCCCAGTTCCTATCTCCACCACCAGTGGCACCTCAAGGGGATAGACTTTTTCCATCCGCTCACGAACCAGGCTTTTCATCTCCTCGATCTCGGAGTCGGGCACCTCGAAGACCAGCTCGTCATGGACCTGGAGGGTCATTTTTGACTGCAGGCCACGTTGCTCGATCGCGGCGTCAATCTGGATCATGGCCAGCTTGATCAGATCGGCGGCGGTGCCTTGCAGGGGAGTATTGACCGCGGTGCGTTCGGCAAATCCGCGCAGATTCGCATTCTTGCTGCGAATGTCGGGAATGGGGCGCACCCGTCCAAACAGCGTTCTCACTTTCTGCTCGCGACGAGCCTCGTCGAGAGTCGCATCGATGAACTTGCGCACCCCGCGGTACCGCTCGAAGTACGCATCAATGAAGCTTTTGGCTTCTCCGGTTTCAATGCCCAGACTCTGCGACAGCCCAAACGGGGAAAGCCCATAGACGATTCCGAAGTTCACAACCTTGGCTCGCCGCCGGTGTTCGGGAGTTACCATGAGCGGCGGAACGGCAAAAATCTGCGACGCCGTCAAGGTGTGAATGTCCTCTCCCCGGGCAAAGGCATCGACCAGCAAAGGGTCCTTGGAGAAATGCGCCAGCAGCCGCAGTTCGATCTGCGAATAATCCGCCGCTAACAACCGATGACCGGGCTCGGCGGTGAATGCAGCCCGAATCTCGCGACCGAGTTCGGTGCGAATGGGAATATTCTGCAGATTGGGATTGGCCGAGGATAACCGTCCGGTGGCGGTGCCGGTCTGGCTGAAGGTCGTGTGCAGGCGTTCGGTCGAAGGATTCAGCAGGGCCGGCAGCGCATCCACGTAAGTGGATTTGAGCTTGGTGAGCTGGCGATACTCGAGCACCCGCCGCGGCGCTTCGTGACTCGCGGCCAACGCCTCGAGCACATCCACCGCAGTCGAAATGGTTTTGCCTTTGCCATATTTCACCGGCCTCGGCAGACCGAGCCGGTTGAACAAAACGTCTCCCAGTTGCTTGGGCGAGCTGATATTGAATTCCTGCCCACAGCATTCGTAGATCTCTTTCGCTTTCGTGTCGATGGCCGCTTCGAGGCGCGCGGACATCTCGGCGAGGGCCTGGCGGTCAATCTTCACCCCGACTCGCTCCATACGGGCCAGTACGCCCACGAGCGGCAGGTCAATCTGGTGGTAAAGCCGAAGCAGCCCCTGGGCCTCTACCTCCTGGCGAAGCGTCCTGGTGACCCGGCCGGTCATGTCCGCGGCCTCCGGCAAAGTTCCGCTGAGCTGCAGGTTGAATCGGCGCAACGCCACATCGGCTAAACCATGCGAAGCGTAGGTTGGATCGAGCAAGTAGGAATAGAGCATGGGATCGTGCTCGACCCCGTAGAGGGCGATGCCTTGCGCTTCGAGGAGATGACTGGCGGTTTTCCAGTCGTGAATGGCTTTCACCCGCTGAGGATCGGCCAGAGCCGATTTCAGGCGTGCCATGGCTTCTTGGCTTTGGGCGGTGACCGTGACGGCCTCGCCCGACCGGGAAGAAATCGCCATGGCCCAGGGCGCGTTCTCCCGGGCAGTTTCCTCGTCGAGCGGCAACATGACGCTTTCGGTCTCTTCAATTTCCTGATCTTCTGAATCACGCCCGGCGAGGCTGGTGTTCTCGAGCGCGACCGAGAGGGGAGAGCCGGCCGTCACTGCCTGGAGAACTGTTTCGACATCCTCCGCCGTCCTTGCCTCCCAGTATCGCCCCTCCTGTACCTCGCCGACCGGAATCAGATCCTTCAGTAAGGAAGTGAATTCCAGTTCCGTGAAGAGCTTGCGCAGGGCCTCGAGATCCGGTTCGCCGGCTTGCATAGCACTTGCATCGAATGCCACCGGCACATCGCAGTCGATGGTCACCAACTTCTTGCTGAGGAGAATGACGTCACGGTTATTCTCGAGCGACTCGCGATAAGTCTTCTTTTCCACCTCGGCGGCAGACGCGATGGCCTGCTCGAGGCTGCCAAAACGCTTGATCAGTTCGACCGAGCCTTTGTCCCCGATTCCCGGCGCACCGGGAACGTTATCGACCGTGTCCCCCCGCAAGGCCATTACGTCTACCACCCTCTCCGGAGGGACCCCGAGAATTTCCACAACCTTTTCGCGATCGCAGATCAGATTGTCCTTGGGGGGATTGAGCACTTGAATCTGGTCGTTCACCAGCTGCAGCATATCTTTGTCGCTCGAAACCACGTACACCGAGTACGACTGCTCAACAGCCTTTCGCGCCAAAGTTCCGATGACGTCATCGGCTTCGTAGCCAGCGAGCTCAAGGATGGGAATCCGGTAGGCCTCCAAAGCCCGTCGTATATAGGGCAGCTGCTGCGCCAGATCGCCAGGCATCTCGGTACGATTGGCTTTGTAACCGCGGTACTCGATCTCCTGAAACGATTGCGTCTTCAAATCGAACTTTCGAACGGTCGAAATCGTCCCTGCCTGCTGATCGCGAAAAGTGGGTGCCGCCACGTCAAAGACGGCTGCCAGATATGGCGGCTGAAAGTCATCGCGCAACTTGCGCAACATGTTGACGAACACATAGGTGGCGGCCGTGGGCAAGCCGGTTTTGGTGGACATCCCCCGTTGTCGGGCCATGGCGTGATAGGCCCGAAAGATGAACGACATGGCATCGATCAGGAAAATGCGTCCCCGGCCTGCGCTCCCCGTCTGTGGTCGCGGAAGGCTCTCGGGTTCTTGGCTCGAAACTTCTCGGTCGGCCTTCATGGCGGATCTCTTTTTGCTCAGCAACTCTAAAGTTTAGCAGTGACAACGGATTTCGGCGCGTACCCGCCCGGGAGGCTTCCTTTCCGGGAATTCGGTCGAGAACGCGCGGCAGGAAGGATTGGCTTTCCGAAACCACGCAAGCTCTCGCCGAGAAGGTGACGAGGTGCGTCGCGCGTGCCCGCAGAAGACTATGGCGCTTCCGCTTCGCGACGGAGAAGTTACCTTGTGGCTTTCCCGTACTCCGTGGTGTAGTGCAGCTTGATCTCACCGCAGGTACCTTGCTCGGGAGAATAGACCACGCAGGTGTCGAAAGGCCGCGAATAGACGTGCAGACTTACCGCTCGCTCACCGAACTCGCGCGGGTTGAGGACTCGATGGACAGGTTCAAGCGGATCGACGGCGCAAGGATGGGTGGAGTTCATCTCGACACGGTCGGCGGTTTTGAGCTGGCAGGTACCCTTTTTCAGATCCTGCCAGAGCACACGATAATTCTCCACCATCAACCGGCCAATCGGCACCGTCATCCAGCAGTTCTGGTCGCGATGGTTATGCACCGAACTGATCTGTCCGATTTCCCAGCAGATCGCGATCAGCTCGTAACAAGGTGTTTTGTCGATGAGGTTGCGAGTGTAGTGCTGGCGATCCCAGGTTAAGTAGGGGCCCAGAGTGTCGGGAGCGACCGGCATGCTCAGAAGAAACTCTATGATTGAGTCGGTTCGGTCGAAGCTTGCCTCAGGAAATTTGCGCAACTCGACAACAAAATCCTGTATCGAAACCCGCTTAGACAACGCTTGTGAACCCATGTTGCGCTCCGCTCGCCCAGTATAACGCGCCGGTTGCCGGCGCGGCAGAAAAGCCACCGGCCACCCGAAGCCAGATCTGGGCTTTCCAACCGTAGAGAGTCGAGCAGTGAACTTGTCGACTCCCCGGCCCTCACTCGACGAACATACAGTCTCCGTAGGAATAGAATCGATACTTTTCCCGAACGGCGTGTTGATAAGCCTCGAGCACGGCCCGGGTTCCGGCGAACGCCGATACCAGCATGAGCAAGGTGGATTGGGGGAGATGGAAATTTGTGAGCAAGCCTCCCACCACCTCAAACCGATAGCCGGGATAAATGAAAAGGTCTGCTTCCCCGGTTCCGGGTTCGAGGCAGCCCTTTCCCGAGCGCCGAAAGCAATCCTCCAGGGTGCGAACCGTGGTCGTCCCGATGGCCACGACTCGCCGCCGCTCGAGCCGGGCGCGATTGAGCTTCGAGGCCGCTTCCTCGGAAATCGCATAGGACTCGCGGTCTAAGCGGTGATCTTCGATTTGATCGACCCGTACCGGTTGGAACGTGCCCAGACCGACGTGCAGGGTGATTTCCGCGGTCTCAATGCCGCGTGCACGCATTTGGTTGAGGATTTCCGCGGTGAAGTGCAAGCCCGCGGTCGGGGCAGCCACTGAACCCCGATGCCGTGCATAAATCGTTTGATAACGCTCCCGATCGGAGGGGCGATCCTCCCGAGCGATGTAGGGCGGCAGGGGTATGTGTCCAATCTGTTCGAGGGCTCGGACGAAGTCATTCACGGGATGAAATCGCAGGCGACGCTTGCCAAAACCACCTCGGCCAACAATGTCGGCCTCAAGCTCATTCTGGTTCCCAAAGAACAGCCGTTCTCCGACATCGATTTTTCGTCCGGGATGAACCAGGCATTCCCATTCATTCGGCTGGGCGGAAATCTGGCGGGTCAACAGCACCTCGACGCGGCCGGCAAGAAAGTTGCGCGCGGCTCGATTGCGTGGGCTGATCGGCTGGGCCTTGCGGCCACTTCGTCGCCCGTATAACCGGGCGGGAAATACCCGGGTATTGTTGAAAACCACCAGGTCATCGGAGCGAAGTAGGGAGGGAAAGTCGCGAAACCAACCATCCCGGATGGTGCCGGAGCTGCGATCCAGGTGGAGAAGCCGCGAGGCCGCGCGCTCGGGGAGCGGTTCTTGTGCGATCAGTTCCCGGGGAAGGTTGTAGTTGAACTCGGCAGCCCGCACGGAGTCTCATTATAGAGAGACGCGATGGATACCACCGACCCGGCTCTCGGATGACTGGCAGGCCCCCCGGAATACCTCAGAAGAACAATGGATTGTTTTCGCGCTTCCGTGTAGATTACCATAACGCGCTCTGGGGCGGTGTAAACGGTAGCCAAGTCATGATCAACGAAGCTCGGTACCGACGCGATCTGGTCCACTTTGGCAGGCTCTTGCACGAACGCGGTTACGTCGCCGCTACGGATGGCAATCTTTCCATGCGGCTCAAGGGCGGACGCATTCTTTCTACGCCGACGGCGATGAGTAAGGGCGCTTTGCGGCCTTCCGATATAGTAATCGCGGATCTGGAGGGCAGGATCGTGGCCGGGCGTCACCCGATCTCAAGCGAAATCGCCATGCATCTGCTGATCTACCGTCTGCGCCCTGATATTGGCGGGATCGTGCACGCGCATCCTCCTACGGCCACCGGTTTTGCAGCGGCGGGACTGGCCCTCGACCAGCCTTTAGCTTGCGAGGTAGTCATCGGGCTGGGATCCATTCCGCTAGCCAAGTACGGCACTCCTGGAACACCCGAACTGTCGGAAACTCTTCGTCCACTGATT
>DASPVG010000100.1:0-20196 GCA_035622455.1 Terriglobales bacterium | reverse complement strand
AGCTGCCAGTAGCCGACTCGTTGTTCGCGGTGGAAGAGTTTGCCGGAGCCGACCAATTCGTAACGCACCCGGGTATCGATATGGGTGGGAGCCCGGGACCCGTCGATCCTGGTTATCTCGAGCTGTGCGGTTCCGATCGCGGAAAACTCGCTCAGCGCAGAGTGCAGATCCGCGAGGAACGCCTCCCGTCGGACAGAACTCTGGGCAAATTTGTTTTGCCAGACTACAACCGGCGCTCCGCGAATCTGCCGCGATTCCGCCGGCAGCAGAGACGCTCCGGCAAAGTCCCCCGTTAAACTCGCCGCGATCGCGGACAGTTGAAGGTGCGAGTCCAGCAGATTGGTGCTCCATCGAGCCAGAATGAGTGCGATTTGCTCGGCGTATTTTTCGCTGATGAACTCATCCTGGCCGGCGTGGGTTTTGGCGAGCGTGGCATCGAGCGGCCTCGGGGAGCGATAGTGTGGATGAAGATGGAACTGCGCGCCCGATTCAACGGCGCCGGTAAGGCCTCGAAGCGAGGGAGAGAGGCTGAGACCCCCCAGGCCGGTCGGGATGAGTGCGGCCGAGATCCCCTGGCAGCAACGGGCCACGAATTTGCGCCGACCAAGATCGATCGAGGATTTCGTCTTCTCTGGCCGACTCAGAGCGGGGACTCCCAGACGCCGAAGCGTAGACCGAACGTAGCACCCGGGTTGGCCTTCGTCAACGCTTGCGGCCGAAGATGGCCGAAGACATGATTTCCGTTTTCACGGGATCGTCCAGGCACCGAGATCCGCCCTCGATGACCCCGCGACTCTGAAGCGCACGGCTCGACCCAGGGCCAGCGCCTCGACCGCCTGCAATAGGAGCAAATTTGAGACTTGATTTCGACTGAGGCTTGAGACTTACCGAGGTTCTTAGAGCTCGCCGTCGCTCGTTTGCGAATTTACCCGATTCGCGGCAACCGTGTCGGAGACCTTGATCTTGAAGTTGACGGTGACCCGCGCCTGCGTCTCAACCGGCTGACCGTTTGCCAGATAGGGCTTGAAGCGCCACTGGCGTACAGCTTCGCGGGCGGCCGAAACCAGAATTGTCGGACCGCTCAGCACGCGCATCTCTTCGACGACCCCGTCGGCACCGATGAGAGTCTCGAGCAGCACCGAACCCTGGATCGCCATTTGTCCGGCCAGCAATGGATAGGGCGAATTGATCGACAGGTCTTGCTGAGCCTGGTCTCCCGCGATCCGCTCGGTCTCGCTGGCATTCTGAAGCTCGCTATGGCCGGCCTTGGCCCCGGCTTTCCCGTTCACCGCGTTTGCTGTTAGGTGCTTCTTGGGCGCTTGCGCGAGCGGAGCCGCAGATGTCTGAGTCGAAGTCGTCGCCGTCGATTGATCAGCATCTTCCGCGACCGGTTCCCCATCTCCCCCGAACCAAAATGCGCGATCTCTGAACGCAACCACGAGAATGGTGGCGAGCAGAACAATGACGGCCATGAACAGGCGGCGTTGTTGGCGTTGGCCAGCATCAACCACTTCTTCTTGCCGTCTTGGGGCTGACTCCAACATATCTTGGTTGCTTCCTCGAAAATCCTTAGGCACCGGGAACTGATGCCTTTGGTCACCCCTAAGATGATGCCTTTGGCGGCGAATCACAATGGCACGGCCGTCTAAGACCATGGCACGAGGAGGCCATAGCTTATTCTTCGCCATGGGGACGTGGCTTTAGAAGAAAAGGCTCGATGTAACGGCATCCGAGGCTTGGTTTTAGGCTGTAACCCCAAAGGGCGAAGAGCAAGCCAGGACATCGCCCCACTCGATTCTCGCTATTATATTGATTCGGCATAACTTACTGCTGGACAAACGGCATCGGTCCTTCCGCCCTCGAGCCTGAATACTCCCTCTGGTTCCTAGACTGCGGTGGAGCCTTGGGGGGCTTCTACTGCTTCCCGACTTCATCTGGCCGAACGGCTCGGAGTAGCCGCGACGAGCCCCCTTTTGACACTCCCGCACCCGAGCCTAAGGTCTTCACTTACTTGACCATGCCGGGGCGGCCACGTGCCCAGTCTGAGTTGACACCCGTCACGCCCATGACTACACTCAGGCTTCTTTCAACTGGGTTTGTGGGTTGGCCGCAGCCGTGGAAGCGTTCAAAAGTCTGTGACCAAGACTCCTCGCATCGCCGTCGTTGGCAGCGCCAACATGGATCTGACTACCTTCACCCAGCAATTTCCAAAGTCAGGTGAAACTATCTTCGGACAGAAGTTCGATCTGGGTTTTGGCGGAAAAGGGGCCAACCAGGCGGTGGCGGCTCGCTTGTGCGGTGCGCAAGTCTTCATGGTGGCGCGGGTCGGCAGCGATTTGTTTGGGCCGGCCACGGTGGAAAACTTTACTCAATTCGGTATCGACGTAAGTCAGGTACGCCCGGTCGAGGCCGTGTCCACCGGGGTGGCGCCGATCTTCGTGGATCCTGCCGGGCATAACCGGATCATTGTGGTCAAAGGCGCGAACGACCTACTCACCCCGGCCGCGGTCGAGGCCGCGAAACCCCTGCTGAAGACCGTGGATTGGATCGTGCTCCAGTTCGAGATTCCGCTCGAGACCGTCGATTACACCATCCAATTGGCACGCCAACATGGAATACGCACGATCCTGAATCCTGCCCCCGCTCAACCCATCGCGATGAAGAGTCTCAGGCAGCTCGATTATTTTGTGCCCAATGAGAGCGAAGCCGAGGCCATCTCCGGAAGCCCAGTGCGCAATCTCGACGATGCCAAGAAGTGCGCCCAGAAACTCCTCTCGCAAGGAATCCGTTCGGTCATCCTCACGCTCGGGGCGAGGGGTTCGCTTCTTGCCGCAGAGGACGGCATGGAGCACGTACCGGCCTTTCCCATGAAAACCGTGGACACGACAGGTGCCGGCGACGCCTTCATTGGAAGTTTTGCGGTTTTCCTCGGCGAGGGTCTATCGGAACGCGAGGCAGTCCGGAGAGCCAATCTTTATGCCGGACTGTCGACCACCCGAATTGGCACCCAGAAATCTTTCTACCCGCGGGATCAATTTGAAGCCGAGTGGAAAGCCCGAGAGGTAGCTGCAGCCGGTGCCGGGATCAGAGACTGATCGGGTGGCCGCCCTCGACCGCCGGCCTCATCCACGATGTCCGGCGACGGACGCTGGCGATGCCGCAAGCTGACGGTCGAAGAAGTTGGCCGCAGCCGAATAGGCGGCGACCCAATTGCGGAACAGCAGGAAATCATGAATCTCATCGGGGAAGATGAGTTCCTCGAAATCGACACCCTGCTTTCGCAACGCATTCGCCAGAGCTACGGTTTGGGCAAAGGGCACATTGCGGTCGTCGTCGCCATGAATGAGCAGAACCGGGGAGTGCCACGTCCTGACCGAGGCCAGGGGTGACGAGTCCCAGGCAACTCGAGCGGCATCGGCGTGAGCCTTCGGATCGTAGGAAGGAACAAAATTTTCGAGCTCCGTGTTCCAGTCATGCACCCCGTGGAGATCGACACCGGCGGCGAACAGATCAGATGAACGTGCCAGGCCTAAGGCAGTAAGATAGCCTCCATAGCTCCCGCCCCAGAGGCCGATTCGCTGCCGATCCACATCCCCTCGGCTGCGGAGATAAATTCCCGCTCCCTGCACATCGCTGTACTCGCTCGCGCCGGTGGCCCCATAATTCAATGCCTCTCGGAATTCCAGCCCGTAGCCGATGCCGCTGCGATAGTTGACCGAAAGCACGATGTAGCCGCGGCGGGCGAGAAACTGGTTCATGGCATAGGCATTGCTGTAGTAGTACATGTAATGCCAACCGAGAAGCATCTGGCGCCTGGAACCACCGTGGAAGAATACGACGGCGGGCCGGCGAGCGCTTGAGGGGTTTACCGGCAGAAACAATTGTCCGTGGATCTCCATCCCGTCGGCGGCGGAGAAGATCACCGCTTGCGGCGTCACCATTTGTGCCGCGGGAAAGTCGGGAGGAATTGCCTGCGGACGAAGGTCGCGAATTTCCTGGGCGCCGGCAAGGACTGCCGGCCGCATGGGAAGGCGCGCATCGGAATGTAGCACGGCCACCGTTTGGTTGTCGCTGAGGACGACCGGCGCGGTCTCGATTCCCGTCCCCTTGGTCAGAGCTTCCTTCTGCTTTCCATCGACTGGGACCTTCCAAACATGGCGGCGGTCTATGTCATCCTGATTCGAAGAGTAAACCGCGGTCTTGCGGTCTTGGCTTAAGGACACGTACTCCACTTCAAAATCCCCAGGGGTCACGAGGAGGGGCGTGCCGCCGCCCGCCGAGACCGAATAAAGGTGGGTCCAGCCATCCTTTTCCCAGGGAAAAATGATGCGATCGCCGGCGCCCCAGAGCAATTGGTTCTCGGCTACCACCTCTCGGAACACGCTTCCCCGTCCCTCCGAGGCCTTAAAGATTTGTTCGCTTTGTTGGCTGTCCACCTGATAAACCCAAATCGACCACGGCGGGCCGGTGCGCTGGGGGCCAAAGAGCAGATTGACCGGGGTAGAGGGAGTGCGAAGAAAGGCCAGCTTGCGTCCGTCCGGAGACCAAACCGGGTCACTATCCCGATCCGTGCTCGGGTCGACATAGATCAGGCTTTTTGTGGCTATCGAAAACAGCCCGATGAAACTGTGGTCCCCGTGGTCACTGACGAAGGCGAGGAGCCGGCCGTCCGGAGACCACGAGAGAGAGCGGGCGGTTCCACGGGCATGAATGAGCTGTTGCGGTTGATCGCTGCCAGTCAGCTCCCCCAGCCAGAGTTGTCCCTTCAGGATATAAGCGACAGAATCACCCGTCGGACAGACGGTCGGCGAGTGCCCTTCTCCCAGCCGGCGGGGTTCGCCACCCTTGAGCGAGATCACCCATATGTCCTGTTCCACACCTGCCACAATACCGGCGGGATTGGGATAAGGTTTCTCACTGAATTCCGCATCACCACCGCGCACGTAAGCAATGGAGTCGGCGTCGGCAGACCAAGCCAGCTCGACCAGGTCTTGCCCATCGTCGACGGAATAGTTGGTAAGCTGCCGCGTGGCATAGGTCCCGTCGCTCGTGGGTTCCGCCACCCAGATGCTGCGCCTGCCTTGCGTGTTGAAGACCCAAGCGAGCCGCCCCTTGGTTGGAGCCGCCTTCAGTTCGGTGGGGAATGGAGCACTTAGCGCTTGCGGGATGGTGAACCCTCGTGCCGTGTCGCCGTGGTCGACCCTGCCGGTAAAGGCAGCGGCCGATACGGCGATTAAGGCGCACGCGACCGGTCGAACGATTCGGTTCATATTCTGAATTCCTGTTGGTAGATTTCTGAATTGATGACCACCGTCATCGAGGCCGTCCACTTTGAGTGAGCCCCCCGAAAAGCGAGCCTGGACCGCCCAAGCAGTCGATGCCGGTCCCTGCCCAGAGAACCGGGCCCGGCACGGGTCCGAGTGGCCGATGGTAGCCCTTGTATTCCCCGCTACCAGCCCGCTTCTAGCCGGAGATGTCGACGGTTCGGAATTTTCTCAGGCCAAAGGCAGTGAAGATTATAGCGTTTCGCTCTGCTCGCCCCACGCATCTCTCATCCGAGCAATCGGCCCTTTCGATTCCGCCTGCCTACCCTTGGGGTAAGATGTTTGCGGCAACACGCGAGCGTGAGCCCGTGCGCCGCCCCATGACTCCAGCCAGAGAAGACCATGAGCCAGCGATACCGTATTTTCGCCACTTGTGACATCGGAGAATCCCTCGATCTGCTGCGCAAGCGAGGTTACGACGTGGAGGTCTATCCGAAACCGGAGCCCCCACCGAAGAGTTTGATTGTCGAGAAGGTAAAGACGGGGGTGGACGGTCTCATCACCACCCTGCGTGACCCGATTGATGCTGAGATTTTTGAAGCCGGCAAGGGCAAGCTGAAAGTTGTCGCCCAGTTCGCCGTCGGTTTCGACAACATCCGTCGGGCTGACGCCAACCGGTACAAGATCCCCTTCACCCATACGCCGGATGTGCTCACGGAAGCAACCGCCGAGTTTGCCTTCTTCATGCTCGGGGTTCTGGCGCGCAAAATGTGGTCGGCCGAGCATCTCACCCGCGAGAACCAATGGGGATATTGGCACCCTTACCTGCCCTTTCTGGGAGATGAAGTCACCAGCAAGACGATCGCGGTCATCGGTACGGGACGCATTGGGCTCGCGTTGATCAAGAAATGCACCGGATTTGACATGAACATTCTGTGCTACGACTCGGCCTACGAGAACCACGAGTATGTCCGCGCCATCCAAGAAGTCATGGATTTGCGCCATGCCCGCGGCATTGCACGCGATGAAACCTGGATCAAGTACGTCGGTTTTGAGGAAGCGCTCAAGCAGGCGGATTTTGTCAGCGTACATGTGCCCTTGATTCGCGAGGGCGAAAGTTCGACACCTACGTTTCATCTTATGAATGAACGCACCTTGCGGATGATGAAGCCGACCGCGTTTCTGGTGAACAGTTCGCGCGGGCCGGTGGTCGATGAAGCGGCGTTGGCGAAGGCGCTACGCGAGAATTGGATCGCGGGCGCAGCCCTCGACGTCTACGCACAGGAGCCGCTGCCTGCCAGCTCTCCCCTGCTCGATCCGGCGATTGCGGATCGTCTGCGCCTGTATCCCCACTTTGCCAGTGCGGCCAGGATTACCCGCTTGTCGAGTGATCCCAACCTGGGAATGGCGGGTCGTTGCGTGCAGGGATTGATCGATGTGCTCGAGCAGAACTACGGCGGCGATCCCACCAAGATGCCCTACGTGGTCAATAAAGAGGCATTCGCCAGCTAGGCCGGGACTATTCCGAAAGGCTGTGTTTCTCGCTGCCTTGAGCGCGGAGAACACGGTCAACCGAGTAGGGAGTACGGCGGGCCGGCTGGTGAAAGTGCCGCACCTGCAGCTCGCCGAGAAGGCCGATGGCCAGCATGTTCAACCCAGCCAGGAGCAACACTGCAGCGAAAATCATCAAGGGACCGTGCTCCCTCATGATCTCGGCGTGGCGGAGAAACTTTTCTATGAGCAGCCAGCTGGTCACGCCGCCGCCCGCGAAAATGCTGATCATGCCCACCGTGCCGAAGAAATGCAATGGACGGGAGAGATAACGCAACAGAAAGCGGATGGTAATGAGGTCGAAAAACACCCGAAACGTGCGGGAAATGCCGTAGTGGGAATTGCCTCGCCCGCGATTCTGATTGCGAATCTCAACCTCACAGATGGAAGCCCCGTACCAGGAAGCCAGAGCGGGCAGGAAGCGATGTAAGTCTCCGTACAGCGGAATTTGCTCGAGAATATCGCGACGGTAAGCCTTGAAGGTGGTTCCAAAATCGTGGATGTCCACGCCGCTCAACTTGGCCATCGCCCAGTTGGCGCAGCGCGAGGGAATGCGGCGCAACCAGAGATTGTCGGTGCGACGCTTCCGCCACCCGCTGACGATGTCGAAGCCTTCGGCTATCTTTGCGAGAAACAAAGGGATATCGGCGGGATCGTGTTGCAGGTCACCATCCATGGCGATAATATATTCCCCGCAGGCATGGTCAAACCCCGCGGCTAAGGCCGACGTCTGGCCAAAATTGCGCCGCAGACGGACCACGGTGATGCGGCTGTCGACGGCGGCAATTTCCTGGAGTATAGGAAGGGTACGATCGTCGGACCCATCATCCACCAACACGATTTCGAAACTAGCCCCCTCCCCCTCCATGACCGCCTTGAGGCGGTCGTACAGGTCGGTGACATTGTCCTGCTCATTATGCAGGGGCACCACGATCGAATACTTCGGCATGATACGATTATTATAGCGGTCCTGGCGATTCTTTAGGCCATTACGCTAAGCTTTCTGGGCCTACCGAAGCTATAATGATAACGGCCAGACGCAGTTTCGATTCCATCTTGACGAAGGAGCGTGGCAGATTCTGTGGTGGAGGTCGCTGGTAGGTAAAGGAGGCTGTCGATGGATAACATGACGATCATTCTGCTCGGCTGCGTGATCTCGACGATCACAGGGCTCAATTTCATGGAACTGCACAAGATTCGCAAGAACCTGGAACGGAGAGGTCCGGCCCAAGAGCGCAACTCTACGGTTCGCGAATCGGTCATGCGAACCGCATGAACTACCAGCGAGACCGCCGATGGGCGAGGGTTCCAGAGCACTTCCCGGGCTCGCGGTAAAGCAGCGCGCTTAACCCAACCTCTATAATTCCGTTTCTTGCTCTACATCTCGGAAACAGGAGAGACGGAATTGAATCCCAGCAATTGTGGTTCGGTAGAACGTCGCAGGTTCTTAGGGAGCTGCCTGGCTACGGCGGCTGTCCTTCGTGTGCCGGCATTGGCAGGAGCCCGCGAGATCCATGTTTCCAGCCCCCCCGAAACTCAACCCAAAGCTTTTGAACTGGAGGAGACCTCGATCGCCGATCTTGGGACAGGCATGGCCCAAGGCAGATACACGGCCCATGCTCTGGCGGAGAAATACCTGGCGAGGATTGAGGCGATTGATCGGCAGGGACCCCAGCTGAAGAGCGTACTCGAGGTGAACCCGGACGCTTTGGCCATTGCCAATCAACTGGATCAAGAACGGAAACAGGGCCGGGTTCGCGGACCGATGCACGGTATTCCGGTGCTGATCAAGGACAATCTTGACACTGCGGATCGCATGCAGACCTCGGCGGGATCGCTCGCCCTCGTCGGATCGCGTCCCCGACAGGACTCCTTTGTGGCTCAGAAGCTGAGGGAGGCAGGAGCGGTCATTCTGGGCAAGACAAATCTCAGCGAATGGGCGAACATCCGCTCGGCTCACTCGACCAGCGGCTGGAGCGGACGCGGTGGTCAAACCAAGAACCCCTATGCGCTCGATCGCAACCCATGCGGATCGAGTTCCGGATCAGGAGCGGCGGTTGCGGCCAATCTCTGTGCGGCAGCGATAGGAACCGAAACCGACGGTTCCATCGTCTGTCCCTCTTCGGCGAATGGAATTGCCGGGATCAAGCCGACGCTCGGTTTGGTGAGTCGGGCGGGAGTGATTCCGATTGCGCACAGCCAAGACACGCCCGGTCCGATGGCGCGCAGGCTGCGCGATGCTGCCATCCTGCTTACGGCGATCGCCGGGGTCGATCCGCGCGATAGTGCAACCGCCGCGGGCCAGGGGAAGGCTACCGATTACACCCGGTTTCTTGATCCCAACGGGCTGCGCGGTGCGCGGATTGGGGTTGCGCGAAAGTATTTTGGCTTCAGCGACCTGGTGGATCAGGTGATGGAGCAATCCCTCGAGGCCATGAAACATGCAGGCGCCCGGATCGTGGACCCGGCGGATCTGCCCTCGCACGGGAAATTTGATGACTCGGAGCTCACGGTGCTGCTCTACGAGTTGAAAGCCGACCTCAATGCCTATTTGGCAGCTCGGGGAGAGACTGTAAAATCGTTGCAGGAGATCATCGATTTCAATGACCAGAATGGCGAGAAAGAAATGCCCTATTTCGGTCAGGATCTTTTCCTCAAGGCCCAAGCCAAGGGCGACCTGACCACCAAGGAGTACACCGACGCCCTCGCCAACGACCAAAGGCTTTCGCGCAAGGAAGGGATTGACGCCGTGATGGACCAGCATCAACTGGATGCGATTGTGGCGCCGACCGGGTGTCCGGCATGGTTGACCGACCTGGCGAATGGCGATCATGCTCCGGGCGGAAGTTCGAACGCAGCCGCCGTGGCGGGTTATCCTGACATCACCGTTCCAGCCGGATTCGTGTTTGGTCTGCCCGTCGGCATCTCGTTTTTTGGGCGCGCCTGGAGCGAACCGACGCTGCTGAAAATCGCTTCCGGATTTGAGCACGCGACCGAAATCAGGGAACCGCCGCAATTTCTGAGCACCGTTCGCTACTAGTACCCGGAGCTGGTCGAACGAAACCCGAGAGCCCGACCCCGATCTACTCATATCGAAGGGCTTCGACCGGATCGAGATTGGCGGCACGAATGGCGGGAAACAGACCGCTCGTAATCCCCACCACTCCCAAGATTGCGGTCGAGACCAGCAGAACCCGTGGAGCAACGGTGAGGTGAATGTCGGCGGCTTCGGCATGTGTGGCCATCGCACTGTAGAAAGTCAAGGTTCCAACCGAAAGCGAGATGGCATAGGAAAGCACGATTCCGAGCACCCCGCCCACAGCGGTGATGGCCATTGCCTCGGCGAGAAATTGAAAGAGAATATCGCCTCGACGCGCGCCCAGGGCTTTCTCCACACCAATCTCGCGCGTGCGCTGGGTCACCGAGACCAGCATGATGTTCATCAGACCGATCCCGCCGATGCCCAGCGTGATGGTGCCCACGAATCCCATCAGAATTTTTAGTCCCAGGCTGATGAGGGTGAACTGGGAAAGTTGCTTCTGGGCGTCGAAAATGAAGATTGCACGCTGATCACTCGGGTTGAAGCCATGGGCGAGCGCCAGGGACTCACGAATCGTCTGCGCGAGCTTGTCATGAGAGAGTCCCTGAGAATCGAGCCAGATTCCGTCGATGAAGTGGGTATCGCGCAGAACATCCAGCGAGTTATGCGGAACGTAGATGGTGCGGTTGTCGTCGTCATCTCCTTCCTGCATGCGAGGCTTTAGAACGCCGATAACCTTGAAGCTCACGCCGTCGACCCGGATCGACTCGCCGAGCGCTGGCATGCCGGAGAATAACTTGTCCTTCGCCTCCGATCCGATGACGGCATAAAGTCCGTGGCTCAGATTGTCCCGGTCGTCGAAGAAACGGCCATCCGCGAGTTGCAGGTTCCAAATCTGGTAGATGGGAGGGTCCAATCCCAGAACCGGGAAGCTGTAGGAGCGCTCCGAGTGCTGCACCACCGACTGCTTCTGCGAATGGCGCGAAGCGTGGCGAACCAGCGGAAGAACGTTTTCGAGCAGCTCAACATCGTCATTGGTAAAGCGCACCTCCATTCCCGCCTTGTTGCCCCCGGCCTGCTCGGAAGTGCGGTTGGGAAAGATCCCCACGGCGGTTGCGCCAAAGCTTTGAAAGATGTTGTAGATTGCGCGCGCAAAGCCATCGCCATACGCGAGCAGAACCGCCACCGTGGCGATGCCCCAGGCCATGCCGAGCATGGTCAGCACAGTCTTGCGGAGATCGTGCCGCATGGCCTGATAGCTTTGTCCTAGAAGATCTCGCTTCATTCGTTCATTCCCTGCGTAGCGCCTCAACCGGCGGCAACATCGCCGCTTTGCGGGCGGGATAGAGGCCAGCGGCAATGCCGGCAATGGCCAGCGAGGCAAAGGCCAGAGCGGCACTGGCGGGCACGAGCCGCGGGGTGTCGAATCCGGGAGGGGAAGGCAGAGTCGATAAGGCCGCCATCAGCGCCGCCGAGGCTGCGATGCCAATGCCGCCACTCAGCAGGGTCAGGAACGCGCCTTCCGAAAAGAACTGGAACAAGATGCTGCGGTTGGTAGCTCCCAAGGCCTTCCGCAAACCGATCTCCGGGGTACGATCGGCCACCGACACCAGCATGATGTTGATGATGCCGATGGCTCCGAGAGCCAGGGTTACCAGTCCAACGCTGCCCAGAAAAAAATCCATAACATCAAAGATCTTGCCAATTTGATCCAGTGTTCTGACCGTGTCCCACTCGTCGAAGGCATCGAGGTCGCGATCGTCGAATCCGTGATTGCGAGCGATGACCTTGTGTACCTCCAGCTTGGCCGCCTCATGGAGCGCCCGCGATCTGGGCTGATAGTTGATCTGTGAGATGGCATCGCGGACATCGCCCACGTTCGTGGGCGGAAAATTCTCGTGCATGGTGGTGTAGGGCACGAAGTTCTTTAGGTTTTGATTGGTGTTGTCACCGTGTCCGACGCGTTCGAGCGTGCCAATGACTTCGAAGCGAATTCCGTTCAGCAGGATGGTGCTGCCGATGGCGGGGCGCCCTGGGAACAACAGACGTCGGGTCTCGTCACCGAGCACAATGACGCGTCGCTTCTGGACGTTGTCGAGTTCATCCAACCAACGACCGTGCGCGATCGGCGTATATCGGATTTGGTTGAAATGTGGCAAAACTCCTAGGATCTGGCCACTGCTTTGATAGAAGTCGCTGACCGCACGCACGTCACTCCGCTGAATCACGGGAACGGCAAGACCCACGTCGGGACATTCCGCGACAACATCCTCATAGTCTTTGAAGGACAGGTAGTACTGCCGCATGCTGGTAAAGCTGCCGTTCATGGCGGGAGCGCGTCCGCCCCAGATAAACATGATGTTCTCGCCCAGTTCATTGAATTGTTTATGCTGGCCGGTTCGAAAGCCCTCGCCCAATCCCACGAGCAGCAGCAGGGATCCGAGGCCCCAGGCAATGCCGAACATGGTAAGGAAGGAGCGCAACTTGTGCTCCCAGAGCGTGCGCAGGGTTTGAGCAAAGATATCTAAGAGAAGACGCATGCGGTTCGACTCAGGATCGACAAAGCTACCTGTGCTCCCCAAGCACCCGAAAAACGGAAATGCAGCCCCAGACTTCCTCGGGTTGGAAAGGTCTGGGAATCGAGCCTATCCGCTTGTTCCTACTACCTTACCTTAGACTCCCGGGTCGGCGGGAGCGATAGCCGTCCCGTGGTTGAAATTCTCCTTCCCACGGGGAACGTTTTCACAGGGAGAAATTGTCCCGAAATTCCAGTTCTGGCCCGAGACTAGTTGCCTCGACTGCTGCCTCGCGCGGCTCTCCCGCGACGGGGCGCGGATCTTGGCCGGAGGGGTTCGAAGTCTTCTCCACCGCATCCGCTGATTTTTCGTGCCCAAATTACAACTTTGGTGCCAACGCCCTACCTGCGCGAGCCATTGTCTGTTTTGCCGAAATCAGAATAATGACTAGCAATCGTTGATTGCGGAATCCGAATGAAGGGTAGGCTTCAGACGGAACTGAAAAAAAGGAAGAGACGGATAACAAAATTTCCTGCGCATCGGGTTCTCGAACCTGTCGCGATGCAGTCCGAGACGATTCGCAGACACGACGACGACGTAGATGAGCTCTGGACTTCGATGACGACCCTAGAAACACGGCATTATTCGCCTGAGGATTCGGCCTCCACCATTCGCATCCTCGTTGCCGACGATCACGAAGTCATGAGGCTGGGAATTCGGAACCTGCTCGAAGTTCGACCGGCGTGGAGGGTGTGTGCAGAGGCCAGCGATGGCAAAGAAGCAGTGGAAAGAGCCATCGAGTGCCATCCGGACGTCATCATCCTCGACATTGCCATGCCCACCATGAACGGGATCGAGGCTGCCGGTCACATCGCGGCATTCTACCCGGAAATCCCGATTATCCTCTTCTCCTTGCATCTCTCCGATGAACTGATCAATAACCTCCACAATGAAGCCATCCGCGGCGCGGTGAACAAAAGCGAAGCAGGCCGCGATCTTGTCAACGCGGTTGAAGCCGTCCTCGGAGGCGGGACTTTCTTTCGCGGTAGGAAGTCATCCCCTGTCGGACGACTTTGAGGGAGCTGTTGTTCGCCTTCTTCCAGTGAGCACCCGGTACCCCGCCAGCCCGAGATTCGCGATCGGTGAACTCTTTCCACAGCCCCGAGCGACAACACCCGGCGAGAAGAAAAGAATACAGAATTCACTGTATTCGATTGGTACGCGATTTGTGAGATATAGGATTCTGACGGTAAGTTTGCTCCATTCGTGGGCGGCGAAATCCTCGATCGTTGATTATGCGAGTGATTGTTCAATGCGCAAATCCGGCTTGCGCTGCTCCCCTGCGCTACCTGTTCGACGGGCGCTTGTTTCAATTCGGGGTGCGTTCGCACGACGCCGACGCCCAGCTTTCGACTCGAAAGGCCCGCCGGGTAGCTCATTTCTGGTTATGCGGGCAATGCTCGTCCACCTTCTCGCTGACCTTTGATCTGCGGGAAGGAGTGAAGGTGGTCCCGCTCGTTCCTGTTGCCCTGACCAAGGTTGCCGGAGAACGATTCCCGGCAGAGCCCTAGAGTCTGCTCGGCCGCATACCCTTTCTCCTGCACCTCTCCCCACCTAACCGGATGGCTTGAGGTCCGAAATGCCAATAAGGGAGGTCTGAACCCTGCCAAGACCTGGAAGGTTCCAATCAGGGAGGCGGCAGGCGTTGGATATCAAGGGGAGGTAACCAACGCCTGCCTTCCGTCTCCTTCGCGTTGGGGTAACTCCAGTGATACTTGATCGGGACGAGGGCTAGCTATCGGGCTGATACTGTATTTTTCAGCCTTGAAAACCCTGAAACGCAGGTAGGGCGCCGGCCGAAGCCGATCGAGCTGGCCCGGCGTTCCCTGGACTGTTTACCATCTGGTGTTTGGGACTGAAAAAGGCTACTCCGGACCCCTCCGACCGAGGCGACCGGTGGCATTTTGTGAGCTTTGGCGGGCCCGAGCACCTGAGGTGCCGCCGGCGAGGTGTAGCAAAGCCGGATCTGCCTCGCCGGATTGTTGCACGGCGGTTAAGTGGACAGGCGCCGCAGAAGTGCGCTGGCCTTGCGGAACCAGGGACGTTCGCGACGCCTGAGATATCCGGGCATGGTTCCTTTCTTGGCCAGAATACGCTCGGCCCATTCCCGCGCTTCCCCGGTTCGCTGTTGAGAAGCTAAGAAGCAGGCATAGTTGTAATAGGTTTCCGAGGAGGTTGAAACCTTTGTGACTTCCTGAAATAAGGCCTCGGCCTTCGCCGCCAGCCCCACATTCGCGTAAGCATGAGCCAGCAGGGCGGCAGCACGCTGGAAGTCGTACTTGGGATCTTTTGCTACCACCGGCTCGAGATCCGCAATGGCGGCGGCGAAGTCCCCGAGCTCAATCTCGGCGATAGCGCGCCGGTAGAAAGGATCGGGCGAGTCGGTGCGAGAAGAGATAGCGCGGTCGTATGCCTGGCGCGCTTGTGCGAACCGTCCCTCTTCGAGGTACAGATCGGCAAGCTCTTCATAGTTGCCGGCGGACGGGTTATCTTGGATGGCCAGCTCCAGTTCGCGGATCCGCTGGCGGCGAGGGAATACCTTGAAGGATTGCCGCATCAGCCCGGCGTCCGGGATAACCTCGACCACGATGTAGACCAACGCGCCCAACCAGTGAATCAGAATAATCCACAACCAAAAAAAATCCGGGCGGCGCCGGATGAAGTGAATAATGGCCACGACTCGTAGCAGGATGGCCCACCACGAGAAGGCAAAAAAAAGTAGGGATCCCATCGGTTGATGCGAACTATAGCAGGTCCCAGGTCGGGCGCGTGGGAATCCGGTATCGAATCGCTAACTAACCTGGAATTGCGCCGGATGGTCAAGGGGCTTGCTAGAATGACCAGTGGTGAGACCTGCCATTCGCCTGTTGGCTGCCGATATTGACGGCACGCTGCTGAATCCTCAATACCAGATCTCCGAAGCCGATCTAGCGGCCTTGCGCCGTGCCCATCAGGAGGGCATCGAAATCGTGCTGGTTACCGGACGACGCCATGCTTTCGCCCTCCCGATCGCCCGACAGCTCGGTTTTGATCTCTGGCTGATCAGCTCGAATGGCGCCATCACACGTTCGCTCGCCGGGGACACCTTCCATCGTGATTTGCTGCCGGTTCGAACTTGCCGCAAACTTTGCGCGGCTATGCGCGAATTTCGCGACAACACGGTTCTGACCTTCGATGTGGAGGGCAAAGGGGCGATCGTGCTCGAGCATGTGCGCCAGCTGAACGGCAGCATCCAGCGCTGGCTGGAGAAGAACATCGAGTACATCGATTTTGTCATCCCCATCGAAGACTCGCTCACCACCGACCCGGTTCAGGTGATGTTCTGCGGCCCGATTGCTCACATGCATCGAGCCCTGGAAGGTCTTGCCTCGTGCCGGCTGGAAAGCGAGATTACCGTCCTGCGAACCGAATATCCGCTGCGCGATCTGTCGATCGTGGACGTTCTGAACAAAGACTGTACCAAAGGCCATGCGCTCGAGCGCTGGGCCAGTTACCGTGGTCTGCCTCGCGAAAAGGTCATGGCCATTGGTGACAACTATAATGACATCGAAATGCTTGCCTTCGCTGGAGTCCCGTTTATCATGGGAAATGCAGCGGAAGATCTGCGGACGAGGGGCTGGACTGTCACGCGGGCCAACGATCAAAACGGAGTCGCCGCCGCGATCGAACAGGTGTTAGGCGATTCCCGGCCTTGGGTCTAGAATCGATTCGTTCTGCTCTGGTGGTCTTTACGCGGTTCCGGGACAAGTACCACGGTCCCGCGGATTCGTCATACAGATGCAGGGCTTTCACGGAATGTCCCCCGCCGATAAAAGCCGATGACCATAGGAGCAAAAGTCGCCTTCGGCCTGGCCTTGATCGCTATCTCGGTTCCCGGGCTTGGGTCAGAGGTTGCCGTGTTGAACAACGGCTTCTCCATCCGGCATGAAAGGCGTGAAGTGCTGGGCTCTGTGACCCGTCTTTACATGGGCGCCGACGCAAACGGGTTCGTCGACGTGCCCAGCACGGAAATCGACCACTTTGAGCAGGACGTCTCCGTCGAACCTGCCGCCCGAGAGAATCCCCAGAAACTGCCGGACCTAGTTACCAGTGCCAGTAGGCGTTACCACCTCGACCCTGACCTGATCAACAGCGTCATCCACGCTGAGAGCGACTTCAACCCGCGGGCGATCTCACCGAAGGGCGCCCAGGGCCTGATGCAGCTGATGCCTGGAACGTCTTCCAGAATGGGAGTGAGCAATCCCTTCGATCCCGGTGCCAATGTGGACGGCGGCACACGCTACCTGCGGGAACTGCTGGTGCACTATAACTTCGATCTGATCAAGGCTTTAGCGGCTTACAATGCGGGTCCGCAGCGGGTCGAGCGTTATGCGGGCGTGCCTCCCTACCCCGAGACCCGGGCTTACGTGGCGAAGATCGTACGGGATTTCAATCGCAAGAAGCTGGCCGAGCGCAAGCTCGCAGCCGCGAGAAACGCGGTCCAGATCACCAGAACCGTGCAACCAGACCCGGTGCCGAAGCGCATCGTGCTCGCAGACTCCGAACGCAGCTCAGCCCTCAGGAAAACCCCCTAACGGTTCGTCCTGAACCACCTGCTTCCTTCGGCTTACAGCTTAGCAATGCTCTCAGGCGGCCGCCCCATTTCGTATGCGAGCCTTGCCGACGGCGACTACCTCGATCGCTAGGTTTGACCCCTGAGCCTGGGTCGTTTACCTTGGGACGTAGCAAACCCCTGTGTTTGTAACCGACCATAAACTCGTATCTGATGAATAAGCAGCGCAGCCTAATTTACGGACTGCTGTTGGCGGTCCTCCTGGCATTGGTGTATTTGCAATTCCGGGAATGGCGGACGTTTGATTGGAGCAAGTTCCTGGAGAACACCCGGGACCTGAGCTGGCTTCACGTCGGCTACGGGGTGCTGTTGATTTATTCCGCCTATGTGCTGCGCGCCCTGCGCTGGAAGATCTTTCTCCGCCCTGTCCGGAAGAATGCTTCGACATTGGCGCTGATTTCACCGACGGTGGTGGGGTTTACCGGACTTGTGGCCCTTGGCCGTCCGGGAGAGTTGATCCGTCCGTACTTGATTGCCCGGCGTGTCAATCTGAGCTTTTCATCGCAGCTGGCAGTGTGGACGGTGGAACGCATCTTCGACTTGGGGGCGTTCACGATTTTGATGGTGGGCGCGATCTTCCTGCCGACAAAATTGCGCCTTTTCGCCATGGAGCGCCCGGTCTATTACCATTGGCTGCACGTTACGGGCTATTTGCTGTCCGGTCTTGTCCTTCTCCTGTTCGCCATCGCCATGCTGCTGTCTTACCAGGGACCGAGGATCGCGGACTGGGCAGAAAGGCGTCTTTCTCATCTCGCGCAGAATCTTGGCCATCGCATCGCACAGCGCGTGCGGGAATTCTCCAGAGGATTGCATACCATCCATGGCCCCTTCTCGTTTCTTCAGCTCGCGTTCATTTCGCTCGGGATGTGGTGGATAATCGCGGTTTCCTATGAACAAGTAACCCGCGCCTACGGGGCGCCGATGCAGGCGATGAGCACCACCCAGGTTCTTTTGCTGATGGGCTCGAGCATGGTCGGCTCCATGGTGCAGCTGCCTGGCGTTGGTGGCGGCTCTCAGCTGGCAACCATTGAAGCGCTGGACAAAGTCTTCCAGGTACCACGGGAGCTGGCCGTGAGTTGTGGCATCCTGCTGTGGCTGGTCAGTTTCGTAGCGGTGACCCCGATCGGTCTGCTTTTGGCACACCACGAACGATTGTCACTACGGAAGGTCGCCGACGAGAGTGAAAAAGCCGAAGCCTCCATGGTGATTCCAACCTCCGAGGCCGGTTGACCCAAGCCGACCGGCACCCGCGGCAGATCATGTCCGATTGAAAATGGGTAAGGGAGTTACCCCTGCTCAGGACTCGCTCGAGCACTAGAAACGGCGGCTCTTCGCTTGCCGCTCTCGCTCGAGAACCATGCTATCAAAGGCATGAAGCAGGGATTCTCGTCCGGAATAGGGCCCCGGCCGGTACGCACGGGATTGAATGCCCAATTGCGAGAGCTCAGAAATACCCCAATCCTCCCGGTTCGTCATGTCCCAGAAATCGACGGCGTCGATCGCCTGAAAGTCGCTTTTCGCCATTTCGGAAGGATGGAAGTGCCACTCGCAGATGATGTCAGTACGGTCGACGGCGCGTGGCCACAGCGTGTGAGTCATCATGTAGTCCGGATGCAGGCTGAGGAAGAGATTGGGATAAATTGCATAATACAAAACCTTCTGGCACTCTTCCCCTGTCAGACCGGGCAGAGGATTCCGCCGTCGCTCCCCGTCAATGCTCATGGTTTCAGCGCCGTTGCGGAACCCCATCGCGCCACCGATATAGGTCGCGTGCGGAACCTCGTTATCCGCGCCCATATAATTGGTAAAGCGATTGAGCGCTGGGTGCAACACCGGACAGTGGAGGCACTCGTTGTAATTTAAGACGATCAGCTTCCAATTCGCCTTGACCTTGTACGCGATGCGCTTATACATACGCAAATCGGCCATGCCCCAGGGAGCAAACTTCTGCGGAAGGTCATCCAGCTGTTTCTCAAGCGGCTGGGCTTGAGGATCTAGATTGATAAAGATGTGCCCATCCCACACCGCTGCCTGCACCTTGTTCAGCGGATACTGCTCGCGACAGAAGCCATCGTTTTCGTCCATGTGGGGGGCCCCGATCAATCGCCCGTCGAGACCATACGTCCAGCCGTGGTATCCGCACTGAATGCGGCCGGCGAAGCTGCCTTCCGGCACAGTCGCAATGCGAGTGCCGCGATGGCGGCAGACATTAAAGAATGCGCGCACGGCGCCACCCTGGTCACGAGTGATGATGATGCTCTCGCCGGCGATCTCGCGCAGAAAATAATCCCCGCTTTTTTCGATCTGAGCCGCCCGCCCGACGCACACCCAGGACTGGCAGAAGAACCGCTCCATCTCCTCCCGGAAGACTTCGGGATCGGTGTAATACCGTGCAGGTAAGGTCTTGGCGACAGATTCCACTTGAGTGCTCATGATTCGGCTCCGACAGTCTTCCGACATTATGCCACGGGTGCGATGTTTCTCGACTACAGGCCATCCGAGCACCGAACCGGGCGGCCCGGATTCTCCATCCGCTACGTTTGGCGGCTGGTGTTCGAGGCTCGGAGGTCGAACCCAGGCACCCAAAAGCAGCCTTGTCGTCGTCAGGGTTCTTCGCGGGTGTCTTGTCGCTCAGGAAGTGGTCCGCACCGAGACGCGCGGCAATGGACTGGAACCTGAGTGGAGTCTGAAATTGAAGCAGCGGAAAGATCGTCTCGAAGAGCATCGGCGTATCCAAGCAACCCCCAGGCCGTCGGTTTCCTCGATGAATCTCAGAATGCTCCCGAAATCGTGGTCGCGTGAGAAATGTAGCCTTGCTTTTGCGTGCGATTCACTTTTGGGGACCGCCAAACGGCCCGTTTCCCGCCAGCAAATGTTCCGGGCATAGATGGATAGCCATGGCCTTTGGGGGCTATGCAAACCCATTCGTCGAAGTGGTCAATTTTTTGCGCAGTAAAAGCGGACTAGTGGACTTGTTGTCAGTAACTTATGATTTGGCAATCGGGTTGCCCCGCTGAAAACGACGCGTCGCCCGGAGAAGTGGACCTCTAATACTAAGGGGCGGGGGAAAATTAATTTTCCGGGTATGGTAACTAGTCCTCGCGTAGAGCACGCGGGCTAAGAGGATATATAGGCCGTCGAGACAAAAATCTC
>DASPVG010000099.1:0-20937 GCA_035622455.1 Terriglobales bacterium | reverse complement strand
CCCTCATCCTCGAGCCACTTGCGGAAGGCATCCGGGCCCTGCTTGCCGTAGACCGGAATGCCGTCCTTCCAGGTGGCACGGCCGCAAAGTACACCATTGAACTTCACCCCTGCTTCGGCGGCGAGTTCCAAAGATTCGGTGAATTCGGCATTGCTGACCCCGGCGGACAAATAAATGAACGGTTTACTCGCGACGGCAGCCGCTCGCCGGAATAAATCGAGCGCTTCCTTCCGGCTGTAAGCCTTCTGCCCTGAGCAGGACTTGGCGCCTTCGACGAACTTCATGTTGACCGGCACTTCGACTTTCAGAACGTCCACGCCGTAGCGATCTTTGCTGAACTCCTTCATGCTCGCCATTACGATTTCCGGCTTTTTTTTGGCGTATTCAAACCCTTTCTCGTCCGCGCCCTCTTCGTAGCCGACAAATTCGAGAAAGAAAGGAATATCGTTGGCGCGGCATTCGTCCCCGATGCGTTCCACCCAGGCATGTTTGGCGTCGTTGATGTTCTTGGGATCAAACGGAGTGTAGTAGAGCAGAATCTTCACGCAATCGGCGCCTGCTTCTTTCAGGCGGCGAGCCGACCAGAGATCGAGGAGATCGGGAAGGCGACCCGGACCCGTCTTGTCGTAACCGGTCTTTTCATAGGCCAGAAGCAAGCCTGCGTTCTTGGCGCGCCGCTTGGCGGCGGGCAGGCCCCATTCCGGGTCGAGCAGAATGGCGCTGGCATGGGGAGTGAGAACCTCGGTGACCAGGGACTTGAATTCCTCCATCATGGCGTCGGTTACGTTGCCGCCCTTTTCCTTGGCCAGCGACTTCTGCAGCGAGCCGCGCTGGTCCATGGCCGCCGCCGCGATGATGCCGCGCTCCGTCGATACCCTTCGCAGCCCTGCGAGTTTTCCAGGCGTGAGTCTCATAAAGCCTCCTAACGGTGGAGTGAGCGAGCCTCTATTGTAATATGTTTCCTCGGCCGGCGGCCGAGACCATGGGTTCAGGAAACGGTCATTCCCCCGAGCTACTGTCGCAGGGTTAGAACTCCCAAGATCGCCTGCTGCTTGGCGATCAGCGATTGCACGCCATCGCGGGCCAAGGCGAGCATCTTTTCCAGTTGCTGCTCATCGAAGACCTGGCGCTCGGCGGTGGCTTGCACTTCCACCAGCTTGCGGCCGGCGGTCATCACGAAATTCAGGTCCACATCGGCCCGTGAATCCTCCTCATAGGATAGGTCGAGCAGAATCTTGCCATCCACGATGCCTACGCTCACAGCAGCGATAAAATCGCGCAGCGGCACCGTGCTCAGCGTTCCGGCAGCTACCAATTTCTCGAGCGCCAATCCCAAGGCAACGAAGCCTCCGGTGATCGCCGCCGTGCGTGTTCCGCCATCGGCCTGGATCGCATCACAGTCAATCCACACCGTGCGCTCGCCGAGATGGTCAAGGTCGGTGACCGCTCTGAGCGCACGTCCAATCAGACGTTGAATCTCGTGTGTGCGCCCGCTCGGGCGGCCTTTAGTGACCTCGCGCGGGGTGCGGGTAAGAGTCGAACGAGGCAGCATGCTGTATTCCGCCGTGATCCAGCCTTTGCCGGTGTTGCGCCTGAACGGGGGCACAGTCTCCTCGAGCGAAGCGGTGCAAATCACGCGCGTGTTGCCGAGTTCGATCAGAACTGAGCCCTCGGCCGTGCTAATAAAATCGGGAACGATATTGACCGGCCGCATCTGCTCGGGGGTGCGATTATCGGAGCGATCAGGCATGGGCACTCATTGTTACACTCCGCAAGCCAGTCGGGTGATTTTTTCCTCTTGCCGCCGCACTGCCGACAATCTGTCAGTCTTGACTGCAGTCGGCAAGCGTTCAGACTTTGCGAACTCCCTTTCCCCAGAGTGACGGCCCTGCAGGCACGTCGACTAAGCGACTCAAAATGCCACAGAAAATAATATTGCTTTGGATGTATCTTTAGATATAATTAAAGACAGTATGTAAGTTATATCTTGTGGGTGGGAGGATAATTCGATGTATCGCGGATGTTCTAATTGGTGGTTGGCGCAAAGTTGGGCGCCTTTTGGAGCCGCATTTTTCCCGTGGATCGGTGGTCGCTTCGGTCGTTGGAGTCGTTTCTTCGGCCCGGGAGAGGTCCGACTGGCATTACTCTCGCTTCTCGAGCAGGGTTCGAAGCACGGTTATGAGCTCATGAAGGAGCTCGAGGCGCGCTCGGGTGGCATCTACCGCGCCAGCGCCGGAGCGGTCTATCCCGCGCTGCAGCAGCTCGAAGATGAGGGATTGGTGACGTCGGAGCAGAGCGATGGCAAACGCACCTATCGCTTGACCGATGCTGGCCGGCAGGAACTGGCGCGAGAGTCGGAGGCGGTACGGCGCATCTGGCAGCGTGCCGAGCAATGGGAAGGTTGGGGACCATGGATCGGGCCGGAAGCCGCCGAGGTGGCGCGGCCGGCCGCCGAACTGCTGAAAGCTGCGCTTCGCGCTGCTACTCGCGGATCTCACGATTCCGCGCGCATCGCAAGAATCCGCGAGATCCTGGAGCATGCGCGAGCCGAACTCGAGAGCTTGGAAAAACCCGAAAAGTCGTCATAAGGGCGCGAGCCAGCGACCGAAACCCGCTTTCACGGTTCCGCGGACAGCTGATTGACGAGTTGGTTCATGCGCGAGACGTCATAGAAGGCGGTCAGATCAACATGGCCGGCGAGAGTGTCGCGTTCCTTCCCGTCCACCAGAATTTTGACCCGGGTGATTGCCGGAATGTTGGCCGACAGGGTCGCAACCAGCGAGCTCAGGGTGAGTTCTTCGACCAGCACGCCGGAGCGGTGGCCGTTCGCAAACGCAGCGTTGAGATCAATCACCGCCAGCCCCGGATCAGCGAGATAAACACCACGAATCTCCGATCCGGCTCCGAGGACGTGAGGGGAGGATTTGCTGAGATAGATATCGACCAGAGCTCGCAGCAGTTCCTCCGCGCGTTCCTGACGGCCACTCGGCAGGGGAATACGGGCGGCCTGCGGGCGCAGCGTTCCACCTTCATCGTAGGCAACGTAGAGGGTGACTTGCTCACTGGGACCCGCGGCTGGACGCGCCACCGGCTGGGTGTTCGGGGTGCTGGCATCGGTTCGCACTACGGTTCCGCGGATGCTCCAAACGTACAAGCTCATGCCCAAGGCCATGATCCCAAGGACAGCGACGGCGATGAGCAGATGGCGGGGAATCATTTTCGGCGAGCCTCGAGCTGATCGCGTACATCCTCGACTCCGGAAACCACCGCCTCTGCCAGCTTTTCTTGATATTCCGCTGAACTGAGCTGGGAAACGTCGTCGCCGGTTGGGCCGATCTCGATGGCGAAGGCGGCCGTCACCACGTTGTTCAGCGGGCGGAGGGGTGCGATCAGGGTGCGCACGGAAACCTGTTTGCTTTCGAGCCCCTTGGCTACACTGGTCGCGGCGATCTGGCTCAACCCGTCAAAGGAACTCTGCGCCGTCTCCCAATCGAGAAACCAGCCCTGGTTCCCGCCGCCGCTCGGCATCAGTGCGGTGTAAAGGCGCACTCCGTTGCCCTCTGAGGTGGCGTGAACCGCGATGTAGATGGCCGCGCCCGAGGCATTGCTCATCGCCGCGCGCTGATCGAGGCTCAGGGTAAGATCGCCATCCCGCGCCAACAAGGCGCTGATCCCGCGCAGGCCGAATAGCTCGCGTAGACGACGGGCAAAGGCAAGTGTCACGTCTTTTTCCTGGAGCTGGCCGGTTAAGGCGGCTCCTCGCTCGTCTCCCCCGTGAGCCGCGTCAATCACCGCAAACACATGCCGTCGGACTGGGGTTCCTGCCGCGCTCGACGCCGCCGCAGGGGGAGCCACGGTCGGCGGCGCGAACGGCGGTATGGGAGAGGGGGCGTGTGCCGGGAGAACCGGCGTCGACGCGGGCGTGACGGTGATGGTACGGCCATCGTTGCTAAAGCTCGCCATGGCGGGAACCGTGGTCGTGACCTGCAATATGGCCGTGCCATTGCTCTCCTCGAAGGTCGCGGACGGGATTGCCTTGTTGTCAAACGTAAGCGTCTGGGATCCGGGCGACACCACCGCATCGTGCGTGAACACCAGCTGCAGCTTTCCCGGCTCCGTGGCAATCATCGGGTTGACTGGATTGCCAAAGTTCATCACCAATTTTGGCGGATCGCCTTTCCCCACCGCGGCCGTGAAATGGATGGCGACGTCACCAACGAAGAGCCGGCGTCCGGACAGATTGAGGGTGATCGAGCCTCCCAGGATTTGCGGCAGCAACGTGATGAGGCTCGAAATCGGGACTAGGCCGCGCCCGTTTTCTAGCACAAAATTGGCGGGCATATTGAGCTCTCCGCCGCGGACCCGAGTTCGCGTCTGCCCCGCCACAAACTCAGCCTCCACCTCGTTATAGCGAAACTTCCAATGATCTCCGTTGGCCCTGGCATTGACCGTGCCCAAAGGCTCGAGCAGCTCGAGCAGGCCGACGTAATCCATGCCATTGTGTTCCGCGACCATGACCGAATAGTTCGCCGCCTTGGAATAGACCGAAAGCTGCTTCTGCGGGGAGGAACCGGAAAAGACCAGCACCGAAGCCAACGCGATAAGCCGGCCGAGAATGCGCGGGGACCTTGACCGATAAGACCGCTTCATATCCTTCTTCCCGGTTCGTTAGCCCTGAGCGAGGCTTCGGGCGACACTATTCGAGCGCATAAATGGTTAGGCCGCTGAGCAACTTGGGATAGAAGTCGGTCGACTTCTGCGGCAGAACCCCACCCGCAAAAGCAATGTTCTCGACCTGGCTCATGCGGACGGGATTCATCAGGAACGCCACGTTGGCGCCCCCGACACGCACCCGATCGAGCGCCTCGCCGATATCGCGAACATAACTGACGTTCTGCTGCTCGCGAATTGCCTCCTTCGAGATTCCGAGCGCACCCTCCAGTATCAACTGGTGGAGCTGAACGACATCGAGCGATTGCTGGTCGAGCGAGAGGCCGCCGAAAATGCTCGATCCCAAGGCTCGTGGTCGATCCAGAAGCATCGCGCGATCGGCCGTCACCGCCAGCAAGGCAAACCCCGCACGCCCGGCTTCGCGCAGAATAGCCGCTGCCCGCTTGCCATCGATCGAAGCATCCACTTCTTCCAGGTTGAAATATTGCTGCACCCGATGGCCGAACGCCTGGGACGAAAAGGATGGCAGTCCGGCGACCACTCGGTGAGTGGGCAAGATCACGAGACCCGGGCTATCCATGTTGATGAAAGTCATCATCACGCTCTCGTAGGGCGCCGCCCGGGAAAGCTCGGGAACCGGGGCGCCAGAATCCTCCTGCCCGGCTGCGGCCGCCGCCCCGGCGGTCCGCCGTTCGTCGCGATAATAGAGTGCCGTTTCGTAGCGATGGTGTCCGTCCGCGATAATGAGCTGCTTGCTCCTCATTCCACCTCGGACGACATCGATAATCTGAGAATCAGCAATCCTCCAGACTCGGTGCTGGACTCCGTATTCGTCGCGAACGGAAATGTCTGCCTCAGTTTGCGGTGCGAGTCGCCGGTCGATCTCTCCCTCCGGATCACGATAGAGCATAAACAGCTGTTCAAAGTGTGCCGGCGTCGCCCGCAACAACTCCAGACGGTCGGCTTTTGGCTTGGCCAGGGTCTGCTCGTGACGAAACACCACGTTGGCCGCGTAGTCCTCAATCCTTCCGAGCGCGATAAATCCTCGCCTTTCGAGTGCTTGCTGCTCCGGACCCTTGAAGTTCTGTACATAACAATAGACCGAGGGTTCGCGATCCTCGAGAAAAATACCCTGCTTCCGCCATTCCTGAAAATACCCAGCCGCCCGGGTATAGACATTCTGCGCTGGTCCATCTGTCGTTTCTCGTTTCCCGAGAACAATGCGCACCAGGTTGTAGGGGCTGGCAGCATAGTAGCGCTCCTGCATCTCGGGGCTGATCTTGTCGTAGGGCTGGGTGACCACCTGCCTCAGATCAACCCGCCGTGGGTCAAAGCGCAAGGCTCGGAATGGAGCGATGATAGCCATGGCGGAATTCGGCATTGTACTAAACCGCCGACTGGCCCTGTCGAAAGCGACAGTTGGCGATCAACTGTGCGCCGGCCTAAACTGCCTGCTGGCGCCTGGACTTAGAACTGCGATCGAATGGGCGGCTGATTTCATGGCGCTTGCGACAGCCTAAAGTAAAGTGGCCAGCACGAGTAAACTTTCGTCTCCAGCCATCAAAGCAGCCAGGCGAGCGAAAAAATCGTGGTTTCACGGCTCGAGAGCTATGGTACCATCGCGCTAACGAGGTGATTTTGGCCCGCAAACCCAGGGCGCGGGTCAGCCCGTTCCCTGAAGCCATACCTTGCGTAGCCCTCCTTGCCGACGAGAGCATTTATGGGTTCCGTACGAGCTAAGTGGGTAGCTGGCCTTGTCGCAGCCGTCGTAGCGATTGGATTCTTTGCGCTGTCTCTAAGTGCTTGGGCGCAGGTCGACGCCGACGACGTCCATGTGACTCCCCGGGTAGAGCCGCCCAAATCCGATCCTGCCGAAAGTGCCGATCCTTCGCTCAAGACTCACACCAAGCCGGTGAAAGTCGACGTCAGTCTTGTGCTGGTGCCCGTCACCATCACCGATCCGATGAACCGGCTGGTAACTGGTCTCGACAAAGAAAATTTCGTAGTGTTCGAGAACAAGGAGCAGCAGGAGGTGCGCACCTTCTCGAGCGAGGATGCTCCGGTTTCGATCGGCGTGATCTTCGACATGAGCGGCAGCATGAGCAGCAAGATTGAGCGTGCCCGTGAGGCGGTCATCGAGTTCTTCAAAACGGCCAACCCGCAGGATGAGTTCTTCCTGATCGCTTTCGCCGACAAACCTGAGGAGGTTTCCGATTTTACCTCCTCGGTCGACGATATTCAGGGTAAGTTGGTCTACACCGTACCCCAAGGAAGGACCGCCCTGCTCGATGCCATCTACCTCGGCATCAGCAAGATGCGCCAGGCCAAGTACCAGAAAAAAGCCCTTCTCATCATCTCCGATGGCGGCGACAATCACAGTCGCTACACCGAAGGTGAGATCAAGTCCATGGTGAAGGAAGCCGACGCGTTGATTTATGCCATCGGCATCTATGATCACTACTTTCCTACGCCCGAGGAACGGCTTGGCCCGGAACTGCTGAGCGAAATCACGGAAGTGACCGGGGGTAGGGCATTTACCATTGATAATCCCAATGACTTGGCGGACGTGGCCACAAAAATTGGAATCGAGCTACGCAACCAATATGTACTCGGATATCGTCCAAAAAATCCGGGACACGACGGCAAGTGGCGTAAGATAAAAGTTAAGCTGCTGCCGCCCAAAGGTTTGCCGCCGCTCCGTGTGTATGCCAAGACGGGATACTATGCTCCTTCGGAATGAGCGCGTTCTGCCCCTGCTGTTAACCTTTCTATTCCTGTTGGTCGGAGCCGGGGCGCAGAACTCTTCCCCGCAAACCTCGGTCGGCCCTGCTTCCTCTCAGGTTGCCCCCGCCGGAGCAGCCTCCCAGCCTGCATCGCAATCACAGAACGCACCGGCCGAGGGGCATGGAGTTGCTGCCGAGCAAAACCGGCCGGCGGCAAACGACAACGGTACGTTTGTGTTCAAGGCCGAGGTGCAGAATGTCGTTTTGCACGCCACCGTAGTCGACGACAAGAACCGCCTGGTCATGAATCTCGAGAAGAATGCCTTCGCGGTGTTTGAAAACAATCAGCCGCAAACCATCATTTCCTTTGCTCGTGAGGATGTGCCCGTCGCCATGGGTATTGTGATCGACAACTCCGGCTCGATGCGGGAGAAGCGCGACAAAGTCAACAAGGCAGCCCTCAATCTCGTGCGTTCCAGCAATCCGCAAGATCAGGTATTTGTGGTGAACTTCAACGACGAGTACTACCTCGACCAGCCGTTCACCAGTAACATCAACCTGCTGAAAGAGGCCCTGGAAAAGGTCGAGGCCAGGGGTGGCACGGCGCTTTACGACGCCATCCTGGCTTCGGCGGACTACATGAAAAAGAACGCCCGCTTGCAAAAGAAGGTGATCTTTGTCGTGACCGACGGAGAAGATAACGCAAGCCAAGACACCCTCGAACAAACCATCCGGCGACTGCAGGATGAAAACGGTCCGGCGGTTTATGCCATCGGCTTGCTGGGGGAGGAACGAGCGAGGCGCGCCCGGCGAGCTTTGGAAACGATCGCCCAGAGAACCGGAGGAATCACTTTTCTCCCGCGCACCACCGATGAAGTGGACGAAATCAGTCGTACGGTTGCGCACGACATCCGCAGTCAATTCGCCATTGGCTATAAGCCGACGACCCCCAAGGACGCGGGTGGGTATCGGACGGTTCGCGTCGAGGCTCGCGCGAAGGGCTTTGGCAAACTCACGGTCAGAACCCGCAGCGGCTACTATCCCGGGCAGGAACTTACGCCGTGACGCCGGTAACTTCGGTTCATTGACGCTTTCCGCAGCTTTCCGTAACCTGGAGGGTGCTAAAGACGATCGAGCGAACCCGCCCGCCAGTTGCTGACGACATCACCCAACTCGTTGGCGAAACTCCTCTGTTGAGGCTCCAGCGCTTCGGTTCCCATACAACAGCCGATATCTACGCCAAACTGGAGTATCTGAACCCCGGCGGCAGCGTGAAGGATCGCGCGGCCATGGGGATGGTCCAGCGCGCCGAAAGACAGGGGCTGCTTCGGCCGGGAGGAACGATCGTTGAAGCCACCGCGGGCAATACGGGCGTCGGTCTGGCGCTGATCGGAGTCAATCGCGGTTACAGGGTGGTTCTGTTCGTCCCGCAGCGTTTTTCCGAAGAGAAGGTCACGATCATGCGTGCCCTGGGTGCAGAGGTGACGCGCACTCCCGACGAGGAGGGAATGCAGGGAGCCATCAAGCGAGCGAACGAGCTTGTCGCTCGCGACCCGAGAGCCTTCCTGGCATCTCAGTTTGAAAATCCTGCCAACCCCGATTATCACTACGAAACCACGGCCAGCGAAATATTTGAGCAGATGGACGGTCAGATCGACGCCGTGGTCATCGGCGCCGGCACGGCGGGAACGTTTACGGGCGTTGCCCGTTACCTGAAGGAACGTTTGCCGAAGGTCTTGGCATTTGCCGTCGAACCCGAGGGCTCGATTTTGGGAGGCGGAAAGCCGGGCACCCACAAGGTCGAGGGTATCGGTGCCAGCTTTATCCCCAAGAATTTCGATCGATCGGTATGCGATGAAGTGATCACGGTGTCCGATCGCGACGCCTTCGACACGGTTCGGCAACTGGCCGCCCGCGAAGGTGTGCTGTCAGGTTCGAGCGGCGGCGCCAACGTATTTGCGTCCTTACAAGTTGCTCGACGATTGGGAAGTGGCCAACGCGTAGTAACCATCATCCCCGATTCCGCGGAACGCTACTTGTCGAAGAAGATCTTCGAAGGTGGAGTATAGTTCCCGTTCCTTTTCGCTAAATCGACGGCCGGAGCAGTCTTTCATCCACTTTGCTTGGGACAAGCATTCGAGCTGAGCTAGGTGAAATTGCGGGCAGACGGCGAGTCTCAGCCGGATTTTGCCATGCCTGCGTCGGTCCAGGGGAGTGGCCCGAAGCACACCTTCGGCCGCAAAATCGCTGGCATCTTTATGGGAAGGAAAGGTCTGCACCCGGGCTGGCGCCTGCTGATCTTCGCGATCATTTTGCTGGGCTGTCAGACCCTGCTTCAGGTTGCGCTTCTTCGGCTCGCGCCACACTTGGCGGCTGGAGTCTTCGCCATCCAAGGCGGCGCCTTCTCGGCCTCATCCCTGCTCACAATCGAGGTTGTGAACATCATCTCGGTCATGGTTGCCTTGGGGGTGATGGCGAAAATCGAAGGTTATCCGGTTGCCGCCTACGGCCTTCCGCGCCGAGGAGCTTTTGGAAAGCACTTCTGGGAGGGTGTTCTGTGGGGAACGACAACCGTAACCCTGCTCTACGTGCTGCTCGGTATGGAGGGGGCTTTCTCGTTCGGATCCTTGGCGGTAAGGGGATGGCAGGCGGTTGCCAATGGTCTCGTTTGGGGTTTGGGAACACTTTTGGTCGGCTTCTACGAAGAGTTGGTTTTCCGGGGATACGCGCAATTTACTTTGGCAAGTGCAATTGGGTTCTGGCCTGCAGCCGGAGCGCTTTCTGTCCTGTTCGGACTCGTTCATCGCTTCGATGCGTTTTATTCCTGGCCAGGAGTTGTGTCCGCCGCCCTATACGGGATGGTATTCTCTTTGGCACTGCGCCGCACCGGCAGCCTTTGGCTCGGAATCGGTTTCCATGCTGCCGTCGATTTCACTGAGACGTTTCTGTTTTCGCCGCCGACCGGCAGAACGACCACCGCGGGTCATCTGTTCAATTGCGCCCTGCATGGCCCTGCCTGGCTCACTGGTGGAACGGTCGGTCCGGAAGCCGGGGTCAATGGATTCGTCCTCTTCGCAGTGGCGCTGGGGTTGTTCCACCTGGTCCACCGGCGCGGGGAATCTCTTCCCGCCTAGAACTTAGTTTATGCTCAAAAGGTTGTGCTGAACCATTATGCCCAAGGACAAGCAGCTCGGCTTTTCGACTCGCACCATTCACGTCGGCCAGGAACCTGATCCTGAAACCGGCGCGGTGACCGTACCTATCTATGCCACATCGACTTACGTACAGGAAGAAATTGGGAAGCATAAGGGCTATGCCTACGCCCGCACCTCGAATCCGACGCGCACCCGTCTGGAACAGAATCTGGCGTCGCTCGAGGGCGGTGTTGCCTCCCGGGTATTCGCCAGCGGCATGGCTGCCATTCATGCCCTTTGCACCCTGTACAAATCCGGCGACCATGTGGTTTGCGGCAACAATCTCTATGGCGGCGTGCCTCGGCTCTTCAATCAGATTCTGACCGGCTACGGATTTAACTTCACTTATGTGGACACCTCCAACCCGAGGAACGTCGAACGCGCTATGCGCAAAGCCACTCGTATGGTGTATATCGAAACTCCGACGAATCCCCTGATGACAATTACCGATATTCGGGCCATTAGCGAAATTGCGAGATCGAAGCGCGTGGATTTGGCGATTGACAACACCTTCATGTCGCCCTACTTTCAGCAGCCCATCAAGTTGGGTGCAGATCTGGTCGTGCACTCTACCACCAAGTTCTTGAATGGCCACAGCGACGGCCTGGGTGGGGTCGTGGTCTGCACCAAGCCGGAGCAGGCTGAGCGGCTGGGGTTCGTGCAGAAGACAGCCGGGGCGATCCTTTCGCCCTTTGAATGCTGGCTGGTGCTGCGCGGGGTCAAGACCTTGGCGGTCCGCATGGAACAGCACGATCGTAATGGGCGCGCCGTCGCTCGCTTCCTCAGCAAACATAAGAAGGTGACCAAGGTCTTCTATCCCGGCTTGCCCGATCATCCTCAATATGCTCTTGCGCAAAAACAAATGACCGGGTTCGGTGCCATGATCAGCTTTGAAACTGGATCGCTCTCGAATGCCAACAAGATGCTGCGGAGAGTTCGCATCTGTTCGCTGGGAGAGTCTTTGGGGGGAGTGGAAACCCTCATTTCCCACCCGGCCACCATGACCCATGCGGCCATCGGGAAGGAAGGCAGACGAGCCATCGGAATTACCGACGGCCTGGTCCGGATTTCGGTGGGGATCGAAGACGTTGAGGATATCCTCGCCGATCTGGAGCAGGCGCTCTCCGCCATCTAGCGTCAGAAGCGAACCGTCGATCCGCACCGAGGCGGCGGATCGGTGCCCGTCGGCTGGAGGTAGTGAATTCGTGCCTGATCGGGATCCACGCCGGGGTCGCGAGTGGAATGCCGCAGCCTATCATCATGTCTCCCGACCGCAGGTCAGTTGGGGCAAAAAAGTCCTTGCCGGGCTAAGACTTCGTGGCGATGAAGTGGTGATGGATGCAGGTTGCGGCACCGGGAGACTCACGGCCGAGCTGCTCGAAGCGTTGCCAGAAGGACGAGTGGTCGGAGTGGACATTTCCGAGAACATGCTGGCCACCGCCCGTGAGCATCTGGGTCCGCAGTTTGGCAACCGGGCTCAATTGGTCGCAGCCGACCTCGAACACCTCCCATTCGAGCAGGCCTTCGATGGAATCTTCAGCACGGCAGCCTTTCACTGGGTTCCAGATCAGAAACAGCTATTTCTCAGCTTGCTGCGCGCCCTGCGCCCGGGCGGATGGCTGCGTGCGCAATGCGGTGGAGCCCCGAACCTCGCCCGCTTGCGCCGGCGCATGGACCGATTGGCTACCACTCAAAAATTTGCCGCTTTTTTGGCAGGCTTTCCTAATCCCTGGGTCTATCACAGCGCCCAAGAGGCAGCGGATCTGCTTCGAGAAGTTGGATTTCGGGAGACCCAGACCGACCTGGAGCCTGCCCTCACGGTTTTGGAGAATGCTCGCAGCTTTTCCGAGTTTGTACGGACCGTGATTGTTCGCCTCCACCTCGAGCAGCTCCCGGATGCGGCGCTGCGCACGGAGTTTGTCGACGAACTCACCCGCCAGGCCTCTACCGATGATCCACCGTTTGCGCTCGATTACTGGCGGCTCAACTTGAGCGGTACGAGGCCAGCTTAACTCCCGTCAGGCGCAGTCGAGAGAGTCTGCCACGGGTTCTCTCCCGGGCGCTCCCGCGCCCAAGAAATCTCACGCCACCGACTCCTCGATCCACCTCAGATATTCCGGGCTGCCGTCTTCAACCGCCAGGCACAAGCACTCGGGCAGTTCGTAGGAGTGCAGTTCCCGAATCAGGTCGCAGACAGGCTGGAACGAGTCGGATGTGGTCTTGATCAACAGCAACCACTCTTCGGCCTCTTCCGCCTTGCCCTTCCAACGATAAATCGACTGCATGTGGGGAACGATATTGACGCAGGCCGCCAGCCTGCGCTCGATCAGCGCGTCGGCAATCCTTCGCGCTTGACTCATGGATTCGGTACTGGTCAGCACCAGCCTCTTGTTGGTCATATGAAATCAGCCCCCGAGCGCTTCTTAGTTTACGGCATCGACCGTCGCAGTTTCGTCAGTCGGGAGAACCGAATCGACCTGGACCCCAATAACGCGGAAAACGACACGTCACCGGTTGCATCAGCTGTTTGCCAAAGTTGATTCCCTTGGCCCCAAACGAGACAACTTTCGCTTGACGGAGGAAGCGAAGGCGAAGTTCACTGAGAGGTTGCGCCAGAACCCCTCGCGAGTAGTTCGGCCATAAGTTGCAAGACGTGGCAGCCCAACGGGTTCAAGTCAATATCTGCGAGCGGCGCTGGGTTCTTTAACACTCTTACCGAAACCAGTGCGAGTCTCTTCGAAAGCTGGTAGTGAACTGGATCTCGAGACCCTGAGTGCGGCAGCCACGCGATGGATTTTCGAATAAAGGCCTTCTCGAAAATGCGGCTCGTCTCAAACCCCGAAGACGGCTTGCGCGCCCTGATCGAACGGGCGCCGCGAGCCGAGGCGTGGGCGGAAGGCCTGATCCGAAGGTTGCGCCCGACTTTCACCACTCTTTACGGCATCCGCCGTCACCTTGCAACCGGGGTTGTGGCTGTCGTGAGCGTCTGGTTCATCGTGCATGTTATGTTTGGCTTGAACGGAATGGTCGTCTACCGCCAGAAGAAAGCCGAATTTCAGAGCCTCGAGCAGCAGATCCGGGACTTAAAGCAGGAAAATGTGCGCTATAACGAGCAGATCCACTCCCTTCAAACCGATCCTAAAGCCATCGAGAAAGAAGCCCGGGAGCAGTTGCACTATGCCCGCCCCGGCGAGGTCATCTACGTTTCCCCGTCCCCAGTGTCTCCGCCGGGTCCCGAACGCAAGACTGCCAAGAAGTAAAATCTTGTATCCCCTGCTCCCGTCCCAAAAGGTTGTGATATAGTTCGAGCACTTTATCGAGGAAACTTTAGGGTGGTCTGCTGGCAACGGGGAGCCACCTGCAGCGAAGCGATTGGATCGCATTGGAATCGAAATCTGCGGCTTCGCCGCATTCAAAGGAGCTTGCTATGAGGAAAGTTTGGCTGGTGCTGGTTGCGGTTTTACTTCTCTTCTTCATGGTTGCGGTGGTCTCAGCCGCCGATACAACAATCAACGGATACGTCAGCGATTCGCAGTGTGGCGCGAAGGGAGCAAACGACAGTCATGCTGGCTGCATGAAGAAATGCCTTTCGAAGGGTGCAAAGTACGTGATCGTAACTGATGATGACAAGAAAGTTTTAACCGTCGACAATCCGGATGCCCTGAAAGGCCACGAGGGTCATCATGTCGCGGCCACTGGGACCGTCAGCGGCGATTCCATCCACGTCGACAGCTTGAAGATGTTGTGACGGTCGAATCCGACACGGGGCGGACTTGTTCCGCCCTTTGCGGGAGCGCGCGGAGAAACCGGGAGACGAAACTCCAAACCTAACGTACGACGCCTTCGAGCGGAGAACTAGCGGTTGCATATAGTTTTTTCGGCATTCGTCCCGCCAGAAAGGCCTCTCGCCCCGCCAGGACCGCGTGTTTCATCGCGTCCGCCATCAGCACCGCATCCTGCGCGCCCGCGATGCCGGTGTTCATGAGCACTGCATCGGCGCCAAGTTCCATGGCGATGACCGCATCTGATGCTGTGCCCACTCCCGCGTCGAGAATCAGCGGCACACCGGTCACCATCTCTCGCAGAATTCGGATGTTGGCCGCGTTTTGCACTCCCAGACCACTGCCGATCGGTGCACCCAGAGGCATAATCGCGCTGGCCCCGGCATCGAGCAGCCGTTTGGCAACTACGATGTCATCCGAGGTGTAGGGAAGGACAGTGAATCCTTCTTTGACCAGCACGCGGGTTGCCTCTACGGTGGCTTGCACGTCCGGATAGAGCGTCGCTTGATCCCCAATCACCTCGAGCTTTACCCAATCCGATAGCCCCACCTCCCGTCCTAGGCGTGCCGTGCGGATGGCTTCTTCCGCCGTGTAACAACCGGCCGTGTTAGGCAGCAAGAAATATTGATGGGGGTCGATGTAGTCGAGCAGCGATTCCTTGCTGCGGTCCAAATTCACGCGGCGCACGGCGACCGTAACCATCTCGGCCCCGCTGGCCTCAAGCGCCCGCGCGGTTTCCTGTGGCGACTTGTACTTACCCGTTCCCACGATCAGCCGGGAACGGAAGGCGCGCCCCGCAATACGCAGTGAGTCTGACATCGACTCTATTGTAATGAAAGCTGCCTGCACCTGCATCTCCAGATGATCAGTTGACGGTGGGCAACTGCAACTCGGCGATCCTGGAGCTTAACCGACCGGGTTCTTAGGCTGACCCCACAGGCGTGACCCTGCCGGCGTCGGTTTCTTTGATTTCGATGGCTGAAGAGATGGAGGAATGAGATTTAGCCCCTCTTGCCGGCTGGTACCCCGGCTTCTGTCTCCTGATAAATCCTCTCAATCTGCCGTTGGTAACGTTCTTCGACAGCGCGTCTTCGCAACTTCATGCTAGCGGTGAGCAATCCGTTTTCCGAGGAAAACTCCTCGGCGGTCAGGACCACCTTCTTGAGCTGCTCAAAACGCGCGAGACCCCGGTTCAGCTCCGCCACGAGTCCCTCGTACAGATCGCGGACCTTCTCCTGTTGAATCAGTTCCTGGCGCGATGAGAACACGATCTGGTTTGCCCGTGCCCAATCTTCTAGGACCGGGAAACACGGCGCAATCAGCACCGCAGGGAACTTGCGCCGGTCCCCAAGCACCACCGCTTCGGCAACCAATGCGTTGTGCTTCAGAGAGCTCTCGAGGGGCTGGGGCGCGATGAACTTTCCTCCCGAGGTCTTGATTAAGTCCTTCTTGCGATCGGTAATCGACAGGAAGCCCTCGGCATCGAGATTTCCAATGTCGCCCGTCTTGAACCATCCTTCGCTGAACACGTTCTTGGTTTCTTCCTCCTGATTCCAGTACCCGTGGAATACCGAAGGCCCACGCACCAGAAGTTCTCCATCGGCCGCGATCCGTACCTCAACATTCGGGAGAGGCTTACCTACGGTTCCCAGCTTGTGCGCCTTCGGGGTGTTTACCGCGATGACCGGCGAAGTTTCGGTCAGCCCGTAGCCTTCATGAATGCGGATTCCGATGTCCGCGTACCACTCCGCCAGCTCCCGTCCTAAGGGGGCTCCGCCGGAAATGAAAAGTTCGGCTCGTCCGCCTATCCCGGCTCGTACTTTCGAATAGAGCAACCGATCGGCAATCTTCCAGGCAAGCGACGTCGGGGTTTGCCCGCGCATGATATCCTCTCGATGAGCCCGGCCCACGGCCATCGCCCAGCGATAGAGTTGCCTTTTCGGAAAGCCTTTCGTTCTCTGATCCACTTGTGCGTGTACCTTTTCGTAGACCCGGGGTACCCCTACGAAAATTGTGGGACGTACTTCGAGCAACGCCTGCGGAAGCTGATCCAGGAAAGAAACGTATGCCAGGGTTACACGATTAGAGAGCAGGGAAAAGTCCACATGGCGCGCCGTGACGTGCGACAAAGGAAGAAACGAAATGCTGATCTCGCCCTCACCCAGGGGAAAATCAGAAAGAGAAACATTAAGGTTTGCGACCATATTGCCATGGGTGAGCATGGCGCCTTTGGGCGTGCCTGTGGTCCCAGAGGTGTAAATGATCGTGGCCAGGTCATTGGGATTCGCGGTCCTGGCGGCAGCATCAAATCGTGGGTCGGATTCCGGGGGACCTTTCTGCATCCACTCCTGCATCGAAAAAACCGGTGTGGCCTTGACCGCGTCCATGACCACGACCTCTTTGAGCGGGGTTTGATCCCGAACGGTCTGAACCTTCTCGAGCTGTTTCTCACTGGAAACAAAGACGGCTCGTGCGCCTGAATCACGCAGGATGTAGGCTACTTGTTCATTCGTGAGCGTGGTGTAGATGGGTACTACGACGGCGCCTGTCAGCAAGCAGGCAAAGTCCGCAATGGTCCATTCCGGACGATTTTCGCTGAGGATTGCGACACGGTCTCCTTTGCGAACGCCGCATTCTCGGAGCGCCCGGGAGACACCGACTACATTCCGATACAACTCACTTGAGGAAATCGACCTCCAGCGAACCGCTTCCCGGTGCATCATGACCACCCGATCGTCGCGGCCGGCGATTGCGAAGAAGATGTCGTTAAGCGTGCGGAGGCTCATGCAATGGAGCAAGATGTCCTGGACTCAAAGATACGGGAATGCTGCTCCCAGGACCAGCTCCGGGAAGGGTACGAACGGTCGTGCACCCAGCACAAGACAGCCAATGGTTTAAGTGCTTTGTATTTGCGAAGAGAAACGTCGTTAACAGAGTCCACAGAAGTACAAACTGCCGGCACCAGGCCCTGGGTGCAAGCCTGGATACTCGATAAAAACCAACTCTGTCCCCCATAGTACAGCAAATTGTGGCGAATTCATAGACTTGCCACGGCTGGGTCCTCATGGTTACTCGAAATGGCCGGCCAAGGTGAGGACCGAGAGAAGCGGTGAATTCCTCGCGGTTCTGAAGATGTCTAGGTATGGCTACTGCGTGTCCGATCTCTGAGTTTGTGCTTTGACCGAACGCCCTCAATGCGAAAAGAAGCGAGCTCGGGAGTGCAGCGCCGGGGTCGATCGGCTGAACATTGTTTTCCTTCGCGACGTACGCAGGCAGTCGGCGTCGGAATGACAACCATTAACGATTGGTAATCGCGTCGCAGCAAGTTCCATTCATGCTGTGACCATCTTCGCCGACCAGCTCTTTAGGAATGCTCCGAAGCGGTCGAGCGCTTGGGAGAACTTGTCTCCGGCGGCGGCAAAGCCTAGTCGGAAATGGGAGGGCGTATCGAAGCAATCGCCGGGAGCCAGCAGGATGCCACGTTCGGCGGCGGCCTGGCAGAACGGGCGGTCGGCCTCTCCGCTCATCAGCCAGGGGAACGCGGTCATGCCGCCCTGCGGCGGAATCCAGCCGAGTACATCGCGATGGTCTGCCATGAAACGCTCGAGGAGCTTGAGGTTTCGGGTGGCGGCTTCCTGCGCCTTGCCGAGCACGATGTCCCGTTTGCGGATTGCAATTTCCGAAAGAATTTCTCCGGTGGTGGTGTTGGAGATCGAAAAGTAGGCGCGTGCGGTCCAGTATTGCCGGCGGCGCTCGGCGTCGTGCTCGATCATCCATCCCGTGCGCACGCCGGCAATTGAAAATGCCTTCGACAGGTCGGCGATCACGGTAGCGTGCGGCAGGCGCGCTGCCGATTTCGTTGGCCTTCCGTGGTAGATGGGATGGTAGACCTCGTCACTCACCAGCTGGATTCCGCGCTCCGCCGTGAAGTCGTGCAGGGCTTCCATTTCGTTGTCGCCGATGGTCGCGCCCGTGGGGTTGTGCGGACTGTTGACCAAGATGAGCTTAGTCCTCGAGTCGGCCAGCCGCTTGATCTCGTCGGGGTCGATGCGGAAGCCGTTCTCGCGGCGTATGCGATAGAAGCGGGTTTCCAAGCCAAGAGATGCCGGGAGGGCCGAGAAAGGAGGGTATCCAGGCAGCGGGATGATTACGTTCGCGCCGGGCTCGGCGGCCAGCCACATCAGGGCCACGATTGCCTCAGAGGCCCCAGTCACGATTTGGACGGCCTCTACCGGGACAGGCTGCATTTCAGCGATCGCCTCACGCAGACGGTCGGCGCCGGCGGGGCGGCTGTAGACCAGATTGTGATTCAGGAAAAGGTGTCGCGTTTCGTCGTCGGTGAGGGCGAGGATGTCGTTTACGGTCCAGGTCGGTCCAGTGCTCGCAGCGAGGTTGAATTCTATGTCGTGTTCGTAACGATCGAGCCAGGCATCGAGCAGAAAAGGCTTGAGCTGCATGCTTAGCACCTCGCAGGAAAGGTCGGTCCTGTTTATTGATTCTGCGGCACGGCGAATCGATGATTTTTTAGTTTTCGAGCGATGAAAATCCGGTGTCCAAACCGCTTGCGGCCAACCCACATTGGGCAATTTCAGCCTCTACTGCAAATCGGGACCAGGCACAACACAGCTAAAACCGTACCCTGATACGAGCCAAGCCTTTTTCAGCAAGCCGCTAGAACACTACGCCTTGAAGACCCGGTTGCCGGGCGTGGGACACGAGAACCAGGCCCTATCAGGTAGACCGGCGGGGAAGACTCGCTTTCCAGATTCCGTTGCAGCCTAAAGGTGGGGGTGAGGATGAATTTTGGTCGAAGGCGGTCAACAAGAGCACTTAGAATTCAAGAAGGAGTTGGAATTAGTGCAACGGCGTGATCAGGCCGCCGACACCGAGGGCTTTTATCGATTCGCTCCCGGTGAGAATCGGCATGACAAGAATTTGCTTTTGGATGGCCATTCTGTTGATGACAGTTGTTCTCCAAGGCTGTGAGGATCGCACTCGGGGATCGTCATCGACGGCTAGCAGCAATTCAACTGCAACACCAGCTTCTGCCGCTGCAACCCGAAAACTAACTGACCAATGGTCGGGTAAATGGATCGGTCCGGAAGGAACCTATCTCTTGCTCTCGAACCATGGCGCCGGTTACCTCGTCGAAATCAACTCGCTTGACGGACTGGCAACCTACGAAGGAGCCACCAGGGGTGACCACATCGACTTCCAACGCAACGGCAAAACCGAGTCCATCCGTGCGGGCAGCGGCCAGGAGACGGGGATGAAATGGCTGTTGGACAAGAAGAACTGTCTGATCATTCGAACCGGAGAAGGATTTTGCAGGGACTAATCCAGGTTTACAGTCGATTTGAAGGGATACTCTCGGAGCGCGAAGAACCTTGAATTCTCCTTCCGCGACCGTCAACCTCAGGGTGCCATAGGCTTCTCCATCCGCTTGAAACGCAATGGCTTTTCGAAGCCCTTGCAATAAACGACCAAATACGGATTTTTCCACTCGAAATGCTCGGCCGACTGGAGCGTCGCGAGATATTTCGTCTCCTGATTCATCACTTCCTCCGCGCAAGCCATCCGCGTCGAAGCCAAGGGGCCGAGTTTGATCGCAGGTCCATTGATTTCCGCCGCGCCGAAGAAGCGGTTGCACGAGCCGTTACCGCCTACCTTCCCAGGTTCCGGGAAGGCCAGGGTCGCCTGAACATCGTCCAGCACCCGGCTGCCACTCAGGTCCTCAAGACGCCATTCGCTCCCTGCAAGACTGAAGGAGCCTGACGACGAGTGCGCGGAGTTTGCCGTCGCTTCCTTTATCGCGGAAACTTCAAGAACAGGCTGCTCGCCGGTTTCCACCCCATGCCGATGAGTGACGCTACCCGTTGCCACAACATGCTTGTTCTCGAGTTGTTCGAGCTTCCCACGGTCTCCGTAGCTGATCTGGATAGAATCCACCTCTCTGCCATCGATGGTGGCTCGAGACTCAAGCTCAATCACCCAGCCGGTCGATTCCCCTCCTATCGCCATTACGCGTGAGAGCTTGCCGATCACGATTGTTTTCTGCCCCTGTTGTTGGCTTTGCAAGCAGAGACAGGAAAAAACCAGAAGCAGGCAGGCACCGAATTTCACGAAGTGCATCTCCTCCTCCTCCCCGGTGTTTCTACTGTTGGCTTAACGCGACCAATTTCCTCCCGGGGGATTGGACTCTCGCCATCAATGTCGGTCCGGGCGGCGTGGGGTCGGAAGTTTACGGTTTCAAGACTGTCGATAAACAGTCCTACAGTATTGATCACGGGTTGACCAAGCTGGGTAATAGGCCCGCTGCCGCTCGCTGGAATCACAACGGTGACAGAGCCTGCCTGCGAAGCAGGGCGGAAACGCCAAGCAATTGCCGGCCGACTTGAAATTCAGCCAACCATTGGGTTCGATCGACGAACGCACTTCGTTCCAGTTCGTTTTCTCAACTAGCGCCGATGGTCCTCCAATCTCCGGGAGCGGGCGTGGCGAACATAATGCTCACTTTTTTGGGCAAAAAGCAAGGGCAAACACCCGGCCTTGTTTATGCTTTAAGCA
>DASPVG010000098.1:0-42789 GCA_035622455.1 Terriglobales bacterium | reverse complement strand
TTGATTTCATTCGAAATGAAGTGACCTGGAATTTCTTTGTAAGCCGGCATCTTGCGGCCGGATCTGCATCGCGGAATTGAACGAATCAAGGAATCGAATTTTCGCTGCCTAACGATGAAATTAGACCGTTGACTCGGGTTTCGTCGTCTCTTAAAAGACCGGCACTAGCTGCCTAGGCTTGTTGGACGTCTAGCAGAAACACGAGACTTCCGGCTGCCTGTGGGTGTGGCGCTCGGGGGAAACGCGGCAGCTTGGCGGGAAATGGTCGGGCTTCGTGGCTACGACCGGACCGCAGGGGGAGAATTTAATTATTTTGAAGACCGTCCTACATGGCCACTTGTACCGTCTTGTTTTCTTTGCCTTTCTGCTTTTGAGCCTGCTGGCAGCGAGTTCTGCCGGTCAGGAAACAACGCCCCAAAATACCCCGGCACCGCAAAGCGCTCCGGCACCCCAAAGCGGCCCGGCACCGCAAAGCACCCCGGCACCGCAAAGCGGCCAACCACCCCACCAAGAGCAGGACAAGAGTGACACCCAGGATAAAAGTAGTAACCGGGACTCCATCAAAATGCAGGAGCAAACTGGCACTTCTAACGATAGGCTGTTTTATGCTTTACCGAATTTTCTGACGGTAGAGACAAAGAATGTGCCCCCGCTCACCCCAGGGCAGAAATTGAAAGTGGTGACCCGGGGATCGTTCGATTACGTTCAGATCCCCTGGTATGGTTTCCTGGCCGGGATCAGCCAGGCGGAAAACAGTGAAGCCGGTTACGGCCAGGGAGCTGCCGGCTATGGCAAACGATATGCGGCATATTTCGCCGACGGTACCATCGAAAACTATTTCACCGGGGCCTTTCTGCCGATCCTCCTCCATCAGGATCCCCGCTACTACACGATGGGCAAGGGAGGGTTCGTGCACCGCACCAGCTATGCCGTCAGCCGCATTTTTGTCACGCGCAGCGATTCCGGACATCGGCAGTTCAATTATTCCGAGATCTTCGGGGCAGGGATCGCGTCGGCAATTTCGACTTACAGCTATCACCCCAAAGAGGATCGCACCTTGTCGAACACCGCCAAAGTATGGGGCACGCAGGTTGGATACGACACGCTCACCCTCGTCATCAAGGAGTATTGGCCCGACATTCGCCGCAAACTAAGCAAAAATAATAAGCAAAATAAATAGTCTGCCGGTAACGGCCCAGCCAGAGCGAGCACTCGATTCCGATGCCCGCATCCGAGTCCCCGAGGTCACGATGATTGTTTTCCGAGCAACACACCACCCCGCAAGGGTGTCTCGACACAATTTCTTCACACCCAGTTTGGCGGCGTTAGCCTTGCTGCTAATCATGGGAACGTCGTTATCTCGCGCTAGCGATCCAACCGCGACGTTTCAAATTCCTTCGGTCAAGGTTCCTCTGAACGTCAAAGACCACGAGGTCACGGTCGCAGCCTCGGCAGTCATTGCCGTGACCAGAAAAGAACAGGGGTTGAACATCGCCAAATTGCAGCTTTCGGCGGACCTCTCGGATCTGCAACAGAACCTGACGGCAATTCTGAGCTCCGCACTGAATAAGACAGATTGCTGTGGAGACCACATTGCGATCGAGCACGCCACACTCACGCCACTCGATCCGGCCAGCCAGGCCGTTGTCCAACTCCATTATGAACGCTGGACTTGTGCCAAGGTTCTGGGGAAGAAAGAAGCAAAGCGGATGATGATCGGCAAGGCCGTCGTCACGATGAAGCTCAGGCCGGCCGTCGACGAGAACAATACAGAACTGCGACTCGTCCCGGAAGTCGGACGGATCGACGCGGATGGGTCTTTGGGGGAGTTGCTCCGCTCCGGGCCGCTCGGCGAGATGCTGCGCGACAAGATCCGAAGCGCAATCCTCTCGGCATTACAGAAAGGTACGGACCTTGGTGCAACCCTTCCTCCCGAACTTCAAGGCAGTGCCAGGATCCAGAAGGCAGAATTCCAGGATGCCGGTTCGGGCCGCCTGGCGGTTCAATTGGAGGGACAATTCCATGTCAGCGACGAACAAATGCAATTTCTCTCCACCCAGGTGAAGGAACGCATCGCGTCGCGTTAACTCCGTTTCCTGGCCTCGAACAGAGGTCCTGAGGGTCACCTTTCGGCAGGGTTTGGCCGCTTCAGCCAGACTCTACCGGGGAATCGAGAAACCGGGGAGCGAATGATGATGCCGTTGCCTTCCGCACAGAAGTGAGCTTGCGGGTCGAGATTGACGAGGAGTGGCAATTTTTCTGAAGCTAACCGGGCCTTGCTTTACTCACATTTACCCACGATTTACCAATACTGACATTTGAGAATCAATACCCGCCGTACGATAGGGTTGCCGGCGTTCTCGGCAGATTCGACGGCTCGGCACGGTAGGCCAGTGTCCGTGCGTCCTGTGGAGAGGGCAAGGCAGCAATGAACATCTCCGCTCCCTTCATCAAGCGGCCCATCGGAACATCACTCCTGACATTCGCCCTTTTTCTTTCCGGGGCCCTGGCATTCAACTTCCTTCCGGTTGCGCCTTTGCCGCAGGTTGAGTTTCCGGTCATTCAAGTCTCGGCCTCTCTTCCCGGAGCGAGCCCCGAGACGATGGCTTCTTCGGTCGCCACCCCACTCGAACGTCAGTTCGGCCGGATTGCTGGGATCAACCAAATGACCTCCACCAGTCAGCTGGGTTCGACGAGCGTCGTCTTGCAGTTTGATCTTTCGCGGAATATCGATGCGGCGGCCCGGGATGTTCAGGCGGCAATTAACGCCGCCCGCAGTCAATTGCCGTCCTACCTGCCGGGAAACCCCACCTACAGAAAAGTCAACCCGGCGGATGCTCCCATCCTGATTATTGCGCTCACCTCCGATTCCATCACGCGACCCGTCATGTACGACGTGGCGAACTCGATTTTGTCCCAAAAACTGTCGCAGATCGGTGGAGTGGGCCAGGTATTCGTCGGCGGAGCGGCGAATCCCGCGGTGCGCGCCGAAGTGAATCCCATGCAACTCAACAGCATGGGACTGGGGGTCGATGCCGTTCGCACCGCACTCGGCGCTGCCAATGCGAATTCTCCCAAAGGAAAACTCGTCAACCCTACCAACATGTGGGCGATCAACGATAATGACCAGATCCTGAAGGCCAATCAGTATCGCCCTCTGGTCATCGGATACAACTCGAATACCGGCGCTGCCGTGCGCTTGTCCGATGTCGCTGATGTTGAGGATTCTGTCGAAGACGTGCACACGGCGGGGCTGGCGAATGGTAAACCCGCAGTTCTCATCATTATTTATCGCCAGCCTGGCGCCAACATCATCGGCACCGTCGACAATGTTCGGTCCCTGCTTCCTCAATTGCAGGCCTCGATTTCGCCCGCTATCAAGCTGAGCGTCGTACTGGACCGCAGTATTACAGTGCGAGCATCGGTCGACGACATTGAAATCACCCTGATCATTTCGATCGTTCTCGTGATTCTGGTGGTTTTCGCCTTCCTCCGGCTGGTCCGGGCCACGATCATCCCCAGCATCGCAGTACCTCTGTCCTTGATTGGAACCTTTGGTGTGATGTACCTGCTTAGCTACAGCCTGGACAACTTATCCTTGATGGCGCTGGCCATTTCTACCGGCTTCGTCGTCGACGACGCCATCGTGGTGCTCGAAAACGTGACTCGGTATCTTGAGCAGGGGCTGTCTCCGGTCGCAGCCACCTATCGCGGTGCTCGAGAGATCGGCTTCACCGTGCTCTCCATGAGCACTTCCCTAGTCGCGGTGTTCATCCCCATCCTCTTGATGAGCGGACTGGTAGGACGGCTTTTTCGAGAGTTTGCTGTCACCCTCAGTGTGGCCATCGCTGTCTCGCTGGTCGTATCCCTCACAACTACGCCCGCGATGTGCGCCCAGCTGCTGAAGCCGTTAAAGGAAGAAGAGCATGGCCGTTTCTATCGGGCCAGTCAGAAGGTGCTCGATCTCAGCGTGCAGGTTTACCGCGTCTGCCTGGGTTGGGTACTGGACCATCAAATGCCGATGCTGCTGGTCACGGTTTTGACCGCGGTAATTTCGGTGTATCTCTATGTGGTGGTTCCCAAGGGCTTCTTCCCGCAACAGGACACCAGCCGGATCACCGGCACCATCCAGGCGGCTCAAGATATTTCGTTTTCCGCCATGAGCCAGAAGATGAACCAGTTCGTCAATATCGTGCTGAAGGACCCCGATGTCAAGACCATTGTCGGTTTTGCGGGTGGGAATACCGCGATCAATCAAGGCCGAATGTTCATCATGCTGAAGCCCCTGGGTGAACGGAGAGATTCCGCCGATCGCGTCATCGGTCGACTGCGCAAAGCTCTTGCCGTCGTGCCCGGCGCCACCTTGTACATGCAATCAGCGCAAGATCTGACCATTGGAGGAAGACAGAGCCAGGCGCAGTACCAATATACCTTGCAGGGAGAAGACCTGAATGAGCTCAACACCTGGGCGCCGAGGCTGCTGAAGAAACTTCGTACGCTTCCAGAACTGCGAGACGTCAACACCGACCAACAGGACAAAGGGCTCGAGACCAGCATTGTCATCGATCGCGATACGGCGTCGCGCCTCGGTCTTGCCGCCCAAGACATTGACAATGTGCTGTACGACGCCTTTGGACAGCGCTTCGTATCGACAATCTACGAACCCTTGAACCAGTATCACGTGGTCATGGAGATTGCTCCGCAGTTCGACCAGAGTCCGGATACTCTGCGCCGTGTCTTCGTGCGCTCATCGAGTGGCAGTATGGTTCCGCTTTCCGCCTTTACTCATTTCGCCTCAGACTACACTTCCCTCGCCGTCAACCACCAAGGGCAATGGCCATCAGTTACGATTTCCTTCAACCTAGCGCCCGGAATTTCTCTCGGGCAGGCAACCCAAGTCATCGAGCATGCCGAGCAAGCCATCAGCTTTCCGGCCAGCATTCACGCCAGCTTCCAGGGGACGGCCGCGGCGTTTCAGGAATCTCTGTCGAATGAGCCGATCCTGATTCTGGCTGCCCTAGTCACGGTCTATATCGTTCTTGGGGTTCTCTACGAAAGCTACATTCATCCCGTCACGATTCTTTCAACCTTGCCGTCCGCCGGTGTCGGGGCTCTCTTGGCACTCTTGATCACTCACAACGAGCTCAATGTCATCGGTCTGATCGGCATCATTCTTTTGATCGGCATTGTCAAGAAAAATGCCATCATGATGATCGACTTTGCTTTGGAGGCGGAGCGAGGTGCAGGAAAATCTCCGCGAGAGGCGATTCATGAGGCTTGCCTTCTTCGCTTTCGCCCCATCATGATGACGACCATGGCGGCCCTGTTAGGCGGTTTGCCCCTGGCACTCGGAACCGGCACCGGCGCCGAACTTCGCCGTCCACTGGGCATCACCATCGTGGGCGGGCTGATTGTCAGCCAGGCACTGACGCTGTTTACCACCCCTGTGGTTTACTTGTACATGGATCGCTTGCGTTCGTGGGGCAAACGTCTAAAAACTGCCGCCACCGCCAAGACCGTGCTTCCGGCAGCAACGCCGGCTGATTAACAATGACTGCGCTATCATGATTCGAAGCTGTTCCGAATGGTTTGTGCGCGTCGGTCCTCGGCGGAGGCTCGCGCCGGTGAAGCGCGAATGGCGGTTAGTTAGATCCAGGTAAACGTTCGTAAAGGTATGCAAAGAATTGTGGCTGCGCTCGTCACTTGCGCAACTTCCGGATTAAAATCGGCCTCGTCCGGACCAAACCACACCAGAAGAATGTCTTGAGGAAAGATTGCCGATGGCAAAAGGTTATTTCTGCGCCTGGATACTGACCGGTCTCACCGCTGCCGTGGCGGCGCTCGCGCAAAATAACGAGATGATCAACCAGCCGAACGTCGGCACCTCACTGCATGGTAGGCACGCCTGGATCGTAATCGGAGGCCCGGACAAACTGCGCATCGATGCCAGCCCAAGCGAGGACATGAAGGGTTTTGACCGTGCTTTAGCGGTGCAGGCGACGAGCGAACAGGTCACGGCATACGATGCCATGGTGAGAAGCACGGAAACTGCGATCGACGACCTCGCAGGGTTTCTGGAACAGGTGCAAAAGGAAGCGAATGCTCGATTCGCCAACTCGGCTCGCGCACTTGATCAGGCCCTCGAAAAAGCCCGCAGCGAGAACAAGCAGTTTCTGGGTTCGTTCTCCAAACCGCAGCAGTCGGGATTGAGAGACTTAACCCTGAAAGTATCCAAAGCAGATTCCGACCTCGCACAGCAGTCGAACCTGCTCGATCAAAGGGTGGCTGAAGCGAACCCCGATGTTCGACAGATCACCAGCTATGCCAAGAACCTCGACGTGGCGCTTACCAATTTCCACGACCAACAGTTCAGTCTCGGACGAGGAATGGGGATCGAAGACGTCATGGGCGCCGGAGATTTGAGCTTGCGGCTGTCTTCGGCGAAGAGCGTGATCACGATTGACGGCCAGCCCATTGCCATCACGGTTGACGGCACGATTTCCAAGGTTGCGGCGGAAGGCCACAACCTATTCAAGCTCGAGCTGGCTGCCGACGTTTCCGACCTGCAGCAAAACATTGCCGCGATCTTAGGCTCGAAACTCAACCGATCCGACCGCTGCGGGGAGCAAGTTGTGATTCAGGGAGCCTCGCTTACAGCCCAGGCACCGGCGAGCCTGGTAGTGACCGAGCTACACGTGGCGCGCTGGGCGTGTTTCGGGTCGCTGGGCCAGGCATCCGCTAACGAACTCGCCGAGGGAAACGGCACGATTGAGTTGAAGTTGACGCCCACGGTGGAAGAAAACCGTACGTTGCAGCTCTTCCCTGTGGTGAACCGCGTCGACGCGGACGGCTTTGTCGGCGAGCAGCTTCGCTCCGGCTCGCTGGGGATTCGATTGCGCGACGAAATCACCCGGTTGCTTTTGTCTACGATGCAAACCGGAATCTACTTCAAGGCGATACTTCCAGCCGTGGCACAACCGTACGCTGTGGTCGACAAGATCGAATTCCGCGAAGCGGGCGGCTTACGAGTTGTCATGAACGGAACGATCCAAATTTCGGACGAACAGGTCAAGGTCATGGTCAACCAGCTGAAAGATCGTTTGTCGTCCCAGGGAGCGATCACTCAATAACCCGCGGGGTGGATCCCAATCTTCCACGGCGCCCGTGAACGGTGATCTTTAACGGCCTCTCCTCGGCAAAACGCGATCGGTTCTCGTTGTTGGCAAGGCTAGAATTTCGCCTCGAATCACCCCACCCCCGCAGGCCAATCCATGCCACGCTGCCCAGGCCTCTCAAAGCCTTTCCGCTTATCGTCTCCAAGGTGTGCAACCCAGCATCAAAAACTGTGCAAGAATTTCCTTGGGATGAGGAAGGATAGCCGGCCGATGGGCAAAACAATAAGTCGTTGCTCAGGTACTAAACAATCTTAAAATAAAGCACTTAGCGTGCCAAGAATTTCAAGCGCTCGACTTGCGCCAGGGCTTTTCGGGCGCAGCCGGCTGGTGGCCGATCAATTGCTCCCGATTTAAGGGCGTGCTCTACACCGGTGAAAAATGGCCACCTTCGTGACCTCAAATTCACCGAATCCCAAGGAGACCCAGATGAGAGCACGTCTCGTTCCAGCCGTTGGACTGATCCTCTTATTTCTAGCCGGATGCAACCAGGCTCCGGATAGCACCATGGCGACTAACCCAAGTGGGCTAGGCTCTACCGGGCAAGTCAGCCTCAGCATGACGGACGATCCGCCGAATGGCGTGACCGTCCTGTTTTTCCAAATCAATCTTACGGCTGCTTACCTCACGCCGGCTTCGGGTTCGACGAACGCTTCCCTGTTGAACAACAGCACTCCCGTCCAGGTTGATGTCACCGAGCTGCAGGCAATCTCTGCATTCCTGAGTACGGCGAATGTGCCCACCGGAAGCTACAAAAGCCTGACCCTGACCTTCGCCAATCCGCAATTGGTGATCTTTAATGCTTCCGACCAGGCGATTGCCAGCCAGTGCCCGCTCAACAGCGTCTGCCAACTCACCCCGTCCATCGACAACTCTCCTACGCTGACAATTTCTACTGCACCTTTTCCCGTGTCGGTGGCCCAGAATACACCCATCGGTTTTCTACTGGATTTTCATCTGAACCAAGTGATTCAGTCGGATCTTTCGGTGAACCTAGGAGTCACAAATGGCGTCACCGTCGACCAGCTGCCGGCGTCGCCTCCGTTTGGTCCTCCCCGGTTCGGATTTCTGGTCGGCACGGTTGAGAGTGTGAAAACCGGCGCCAGCCAGTTTAGCTTGCAGACTCGCGATGGCCGGACATTCACCATCGACACCGATAGCAGCACCGGTTATCAGAATTTTCCGAGCAGCATATGTTCGATGACCAGCTTCTCTTGCCTTGCCTCCGGCCAAATTGTTCAGGTGCAGGTGGCGAGCGTGGAGATGGATGGAACCTTGCTCGCCGCAGAGGTTTCCTATGTACAAGCCTCTAGCCAGCAAGTGGCGCAAGGAGACGTCATTGGTCTGAACACGGCGAACGGCAAGACGGTTGTGAAGCTTCTCCTGCACTGGTCGCCGGACGCCGGACTGTTGCCATTCGGAGGCGTGGCATCGGTAACGGTTTCCCCGGCAGCCACCTTCTCGGTGGATGCAAACAATGTGACCATTCCCGCGGGGCTGACCTTTGCTAGCGCCTCGGACCTGCTTGTGGGCCAGGAAGTACAAGTCGATGTGGTAGCGGGATCGCTCGCCAATTCCGCCGGTTCCGGCTGGTGGGCTCCCCATGCGGTTTCGTTTACCACCGATGCCGTGGCCCTGAACCCGAGCCAGATCACCGGTGCCGTAACCGCGACCGATGCGAGTGCGGCCAGCTTTAAGATGACAACCTCCCCGAACTTTTTCGCGTCCTGGTCCAACCCGAACTGGATGAGCTGGACGCCAATGACCATCACGGTCGAAACCACTCCGCAAACCACCTACCAGGGTCTGAGCACCGATAGTTTTTCGGGACTGACGCCGAACAGCGTCGTATCCGTGCGCGGCTGGCTGTTCGCAACGCCGAGCGGTGCAACGCCGTCCACCCTGGCGGCGGAAACCGTGCTCGGGCGCCAACCGGGATTTTTCTGATCCCCTTAGAGAAGGTAGCGGCGAAGGATTTCCTTCGTTGCTACCTTCCCTGCTTGAAGAAAACTCGACAAGGTCTCATTCCTCGCCGGCAAGCGCAATTTGTTGCGCTTGGGTTGTCAGGTGCAGAGGTTCTGGTCGCTTGAGTTGGTGCCGTCCTTCGTGAGACGGCAGCTATTGAAGAACAGCCGACCAGCTTCCAAATCCGCTGTCGAGAAGACACGATCCAGCTGCTCCCGTGTAAGTTCCCGACGCGGCTGTGAATTCCGGGTTCACCGTACCCGCGAAGTTGATCATGCTGTCTATCTGGTTCAGCTGGAGGGTCAGCGAATTACCCATGATGGTGCCAGACATGGACGCGGCACTGCCACAATTGGCGGCATTTCCCGTCAAGGTAGTTTGGCCGGTGATCTGAGAGCCGATCTGCGTCAGGTTGGTGGTGAATTCAAGGACAGGAGAGGAGGTCCCGACCGGTGTAAGCGCGAACAGCCAGGTTCCGGACATGGCCGGGTTCGAAGAGCTGCTGCACGCCGAGAGAGAACCTACCGCCAATAACAAAACCAAACGTGCGATCTTCATGTTCAACCATTGTAGCCAATTCCCTCCCAGTCAAAATACTCGTTCCCGATCGAATTTCTGTCGAGAAATTCTGCGGGCTCGATTCTCGAACCCCAGCTATGTCAGGCCTTGTGGCGAGCAGTTTCCCACTTTGATCGCTCCTATGCCGAGATCTACGGCTTTCGTTAAGCCTAATCCGAGCTTTTCGTCACAGTCGTTCCACTGGTTAATCATCTTGAGTCTTGTATACGTAGTGCCCACCTCGGGAAGACGAGCTGCGGCTTGAGCTCGGAATTGCGAAGGCCACTCGTAGAGCAAACCGAGCTCTTGTCCTGCGATCGCTCCTCGAAAAAGAGGTGTCAGTACGGTAGGGGCGCCAGTACTGGCCCCAAGCTTTCACGCGACATTCGGCCTTGGAATTATTCCAGCTTTTCGTGATGTCCAACAGCTCGGTCCTTCACTTCGTTGAGCGTGATGGAGCGGGGACGTATATACGCAAATATCCATTCTCGCATCGGTTCTTCCGGGTTCCCTTCGAGCGTGATCGGAACACTCACTCTCCCTGGGCCATTTTCAAAGTGCATCGCCTCAAAACCCTGGTTCCTTGGGGAACATAATTTGGCACTATCTTGGAAAAATAAAATTGCCCTTTTTTCAATTTTAGGGTCCGTACAAAAAATCTTTGGGGGCGTTGTTATTCAACTTGGTACAGTCCACAACAAATGTTCCCCTTACCTTCCTGAACTGAAATCTGGCATTGCAATCCACAGCGAGCCGAACTATGCTGGCAACGACTCGGCGTTCTCCAAAAAAGCTGAATGGGACGCGTTCTCGCGGTAGCCAACCAGAAGGGTGGCGTAGGCAAGACTACGACTGCCATAAATCTGGCCTCTTCCATAGCGGCTGCGGAAGTCGACACCCTGCTCATCGATTGTGATCCTCAGTCAAACACCAGCAGTGGACTGGGTCTGAGCAAGGATGCCCAGCGAATTAGCACCTATCACTTGCTGATGGGCATGGCCGAAGCCGAAGCCGCGCTCCACAAGACCGAACTCGATCAACTTTGGCTAATCCCGGCGCACAAGAACCTGATTGGCGCGAACCTGGAACTGGTCGACGCGGAGAACCGAGAATTCCGGTTGCGCGATGCCATCCGGCAGGTGCGAGATCGCTTCCGTTACATCGTGCTCGATTGTCCCCCCGCCCTCGATCTGCTGACTCTCAATGCCCTGGTCGCCGCCGACGCCGTGCTGATTCCAATGCAGGCGGAATACTTCGCTCTGGAGGGAATCTCCGAGCTGCTCGATACCATCGAGCGGATTCGGATAGGCCTGAACCCCTCACTCACCATTGACGGCGTCGTCCTCACCATGTTCGATGATCGTACGAACCTTGCCCAGCAAGTGACCGCAGAGCTGAACCGCTATTTCGGCGCGAAGCTTTGCGAGACCACTATTCCGCGTAACGTGCGACTGGCCGAAGCACCAAGCCACGGCAAGCCAGCATTGCTTTACGACGTTCGCTCGCGCGGGGCGGAAAGCTACATCCGGCTGGCGAAAGAGATGCTTGAGCGCAGCGGCCTGCTGGTCGAAATCCAGCCGCAATCTTCGGAACCTCCGGCTGAAGCACAGGTGGTCAACGCTCCCCGCTGGAAGCGTTGGATCACGGAGCGAAATAAGCTGACCATCATGACCATCAATCGGTGACCATTCAGACCGTCGGAATCCCAGTCGACGGAGAAGGAATACAACGATAGCGGAGAAAAAAAATGGAAAACAGACTGTCAATCGAGAAAACTTCGGAAAAACGCCGAGCTCTTGGGCGTGGGTTGGATTCGTTATTACCGGGAGGACCGCGAGGCGTATCGGTCCACCCGGTTGCCGGGAATATGCCGCCTGTGGGCTCGACGGACACTGCCGGCGAGTCGGGAATGACATCGTCGGATGCGCCATCCGAAGTTCCGCCACACGTCGGCGACGCGGTGCTGCGAATTCCGCTCGATCAGATCGACGAGAATCCATATCAAACGCGCCGCGCTTTTGACCCGACGACACTGGAAGCCCTCGCCGACTCGATCCGCGCGAACGGCATCGTGCAGCCGATCGTGGTACGCCGCTCGAGCGGCGACCGCTTTGTGCTCATCCTCGGGGAACGGCGCTGCCGAGCTGCGAGGTTAGCCGGCGAGTCCACAATCCCCGCGATTGTCCGACAGGTCTCGAATCAGCAGGCGGCCGAGATGACTGTGGTCGAGAACCTGCAACGCCAGGACTTGAACTGCCTCGAGCAGGCGTACGCTTTTGCCCGACTGAGCCGGGAATTTGGTTTGACCCAGGAGCAGATCGGTCAACGAACCGGATGCTCGCGCGAATCGGTTTCGAATTACATGCGGCTGCTAAAGCTTCCTCCCGACGTGCAACAGCTGTTGGCGGAAGGGAAGTTAGGTTTTACCGAAGCGCGAGTGCTCCTGCAGCTGGCAAACCCGGAAAGCATTTTGCACTTTGCCAAGGAAACCGTGGAGAAGCAGTTGTCTGTGGCCCAGCTTACGGCACTCGTCAATTACGCGAATTTGCCGGATGCAGGATCTTCTAGTGATTCCTCGCGGGCGCGGTGGATGGATCCGAATGTGCGCGCGATTCAGACCTCGCTTGAGCAAACTCTGGGTTGTAAAGTAAGGATCACTGATCGTCAGGGAAAAGGGAAAATTCTGATTGAGTACGCGAGCTTGGAGGATTTTGACCGGATCGTCGAAATGCTCAAAGGCAAAGGCAAGAAGCTTGCCGCAGCCGGCTAGTGGGCAGGTTCATTTCCAAAGCAAGGCGCAGGAACCTTTTCGATAAGCATCAGGATGGTAAAAGGGAATCAAGCTGGTGACCGAATCAAGATGGCTAAAAGTGGGAGAAAACCACAGCAGGAAGCTTTCTCGATAAGAACCAAGATCGGCAAGAATCGAGGTCATCAGCGGAATCAAGATTGCAAAAGTGGTCCTGGAGGCGCTATTTTGAGGAATCCTTGAGCTCAACTGTAGGCCGTTGCTCGCGGTTTGCTCCAAGGAAGTCTGCCATGAGCTCGACGAACCTGGCATGAGCCGCCGAACGGATCCGTACCAAGTTTTTTCCCTGGGGAAAATCCTCTGCGGTTGGCCGATTGTGTTCCTCTGGTTGGCGATCGCAACCGTTCGAGGAGTTGCCTTCGGTCAAACCGCGACGACCGATGCCGGACCCGCGGACCCGCAGATTGCTTCGGCTCTGAAGCAGGTCTCTGCGACGCGAATTCAAGCCGACATTGAAAAACTCGTGAGTTTTGAGACCCGTTCGACCCTCTCCGCTCAGGACCAGGCATCGATTGCCGCGGGCCACGGCATCGGTGCGGCCAGGGAATGGATCAAGTCACAATTGGAAAGCTACTCGCGCGATTGTGCTGGGTGCCTGGCGGTGAAAACCGACAGTTTCCTCGAAGGTCCCGCCGACCGCATTCCCCAACCTACCGAGATCACCAATGTTTACGCTGTCTTGAAGGGCACCGATCCGGAAACCACCCGGCCCATCATCGTGGTAAGCGGCCATTACGACTCGCGCAATAGCAATACTCTGGACACCAGCGGAGCGGCACCCGGTGCCAACGACGATGCCAGCGGGACGGCCGTGAGCCTCGAGTGCGCCCGGATTCTCAGCCAATTGAAATTTCGAGCTACGATCATTTTCTTGACCGTGGCCGGAGAAGAGCAGGGCCTGAACGGCAGCGGTCACTTCGCCACGATGGCGAAATCAGAAGGGTGGAAGATCGAAGCCGTATTGAACAATGACATTGTTGGAGGTGATCGCAACCCGCAACAGGATCCGACTCGGGTGCGTGTGTTCTCCGAAGGCATACCCAGTACGGCGAGCGAAGCCGACCTGCGGCTGCTTCGCAATGTGGGAGGCGAAAGCGACTCCCCCTCCCGCGAACTGGCTCGCTACGTCGTCCAGGTGAGTCGCACCTATCCTTCCTCTCTCGAGCCGCTGCTGGTGTTTCGTCTGGACCGCTATCTTCGGGGTGGTGACCATCGCTCCTTCAACCAACAAGGATACGCAGCCGTACGTTTTACGGAATTTCGCGAGGACTACGACCACCAGCATCAAACCCCGCGAACCGAGGGCGGCATCGAGTACGGGGATCTTCCGAAGTTCGTGAATTTCGATTACGTTGCCGCGGTCGCGCGCCTGAATGCGGCCGTGATAGGCTCGTTAGCTTCAGCCCCGGCACCTCCAACCAAGGTCTACCTTGTAACCAAGCAGTTAGAGAACGACTCGACGCTGACCTGGGATCAGTCCCCGGACGCCGCCGGCTACGAGGTCTTATGGCGACGAACCTCGAGCGCCGACTGGGAGTATGCGCAGGCGGCAGGGAATCAAACCCGGATCACATTGCCGCAATCGAAGGACAACGTCATCTTTGCGGTTCGTGCGATCGACTCCCTCGGGCACCGCAGCCTGCCTGTGGTCCCTGTGCCGAAGCCTTGAACAGCTGTTAAGATTATTGCGTTAAGGCAGTCATCGGGCTCACCAACGGGCTATGATCTGCTTTGTGATTTCATGTATCGCGGACGAACCTTCTCGTTGAGTTTTCCTCCCTTCACCCCTTGGGTGAAGCGAATTGTAATCGCCTGCGCCGGAATTTACTTACTAGAGAGGGTGCTTGCCGTTTTTTTTTCGATCGGTTTCAACCTGACTCTTCTGGAAATACTGGGCCTCGTCCCCTCCAAAGTGATTCATGGGGCGATCTGGCAGCTCGTTACCTACTCCCTGCTTCATGGCGGCGTCTGGCACGTGCTTATCAACATGTTGATGCTCTGGATGTTTGGCGCCCAGGAGGAAATTGATTGGGGATCGCGAAAGTTCATTGAATTCTATACTTTCTGTATCGTGGGGGCGGCTCTCACGACCATTGCGGTGGCTTATTCGTTCCCCCGTTACTTAAGTCCGGATGATTTTACGATCGGCGCTTCCGGCGGTGTGTTTGGTGTGCTGATGGCGTTCGGCATGCTTTATGGCGACCGGGAAATCATGATGTTTCCTCTGCCATTCATGATGAAGGCCAAGTACATGGTCGCCATCATGATTTTCCTGGTTATCATCGCGACCTTTGAGCCTTCGCAAGGGGGAATCGCCAATGTCGCCCACCTGGGGGGGTTACTTTTCGGATTCCTCTACGTGAAATTTGTTCCCCAACGAGGACTGGCCTTTCGGGCTGGCGAAGGCTATTTCGGATTCCGCAATGCTTATTACCGCTGGAAGCGCCGCCGCGCCGCCCGCAAGTTCGAGGTCTACATGCGTCAGCACAATCGCACTGTGCGTTTTGACGAACATGGAAACTATATCCCGCCAGAGGACGCGAAGAAGAAGAACGGTGGTTCAAAATCCGGCTGGATAAACTGAGAGATCCGTCTTCGAAGGCTTCGTGGAGTTACAACCGGGTCCTCAGGTTGTTTTTGGGAGTTCCCGATCGAAGCCACGATTGAACCTTCCTGGTTAGTAAGAGACTCGCTCGCAAACCACGCGACTGGCCCAAGAACCAATGCTGCTGATCAACAATCACGGTCAAATCCGGGAGTTGAGGCTCAACCGTCCACCCGTGAATGCGCTTTCCCTCGAGCTGATCATGGAATTGCGGCAGGCCGTCGAAAAAGCGCCCTGGGACGGTATGCGTGCGCTCGTCCTCTCGGGCCTGCCCGGGCGGTTCTCGGCGGGTCTCGATCTGCCACTCCTGGTCGGCATGGACCGCGGCGGCGTTCGAACCGTTTGGCGTGAGCTCTACGGTTTGGTTGAGGCGCTGGCCCGTTCGCCAATTCCGATTGCGGTTGCAATCACCGGACATGCTCCTGCGGGCGGAACCGTGCTGGCTGTCTTCTGCGATTGGCGGGTGATGGCCGACGGAGATTTTAAGATTGGCTTGAACGAGGTACCGGTAGGAATTCCTTTGCCTGGAGTAATCCTGGCCGCGCTCCGCCGATTAGTCGGTCCGCGGCAGGCGGAGCGGCTTTCGGTGAGTGGAGCATTACTCCCGCCGCAAAAGGCTCTCGAGGTTGGCTTAATCGATGAAGTGGCTGTCACGGAGCAAGTAATCGCCCGCGCGCTCGGCTGGTGCGAGGCCCTGCTGGCGCTCCCCCCTGAGGCAATGACTGCCACCCGCCGCGCCGCCCGCGCCGATTTAACCGCGTACTTCGGCCACAATCTGCAACCCGAGATTGACCAAGTCGTTGCCAACTGGTGGAGTCCCGAGGCGCAGAACAGCGTGCGCGCCCTCGCGGCAAAACTGGGGAAGAAGGAAGCGTAGGTGGAGGCGGCATGCTTCGAACCAGGAACCGGTGCGTAGGTTTAGAGCCATAGCGAGCGGGTGATTCCTCGATTGCTAGCCGAAGAATCTTTGGAACTCGTCCCGTATTCTGGCGGGCAGATCGTCGAGTTTTTGCTTGCCCTTGAATCCTAGGTCGTGACCCACGCCTTCGACCGCCAACAGGGAAGTTTTCCCTGGGATCAGTTTGAGCGTCGCCTTGATCTCCTCTATCGATCCAAACGGATCACGCGTGCCATGAACAAACAGGGCAGAAGTGGTCAGCCGGGGCAAGTGCTCGGTGCGAAGCCGGTCTGGTTTTCCCGGCGGATGCAGGGGATAGGAAAGCAGCAGCAATCCATCCGCCAGGCCTGGCTGGTCTGCACAAAGCATCGTAGCCTGCCGTCCACCATAAGATTGTCCCCCAAGAAAAATGCGTGTTCGTGCCAGTTTGCGTAGCGCGCTGGCCGCGTTTTTCAGTCCTTCACGATCACGAGTTGCATCCCCTGGTCGCGGCGGACCGTAGGGGCGGTCTTGCCGAAACGGCAGGTCGCAGCGCAAAACGGCGAAGCCATCTGCCGCAAACAGGTTCGCTAGGGCAACGAGAAGGGAACCGCGGGAGTTGCCGCCTGCGCCGTGCGTGAGAACCAAGCCATTTTCGATCGGTCCTTTGGGACGAGCGAGAAAACCGCGCACCGGCGGATCAACCGAGGTATCGGAAAATGATGCAAAGCTCGAGTCCAACATTGTCATCTCGCCGCGATGCTAGGGAAGGCCGAGAAATGGATCGTTAAGCATCAGCGCAAAAGCGTTCCCAGCTCTTGCGCAGCTGCCCGCAAATGAGGAAGAAACCTGGTCTGCATCTGCTGAATAGACACCCGTTGCGCGCGGGCGCCGACACTGAGGGCCGCCACGGTATTATCGTTGGCGCCGGTGATCGGAACCGCCATCGAGCGCAAGCCGATTTCGAGTTCCTGATCTACGATGCAGTATCCGTTCTGGCGCACCAGACGCAGCACCTGTCGCAGCTTTTCGATGGAGTTGATGGTGTGCTCGGTGTAACGACTGAAGGTAACCCGATCGAGATACGCTTCGATCTCGTCGGGCTCCAGGTGCGCCAGCAGGACACGACCCATCGAGGTGCAGAAGGAAGGCAGGCGGGTGCCGACGCCCAGGTCGATCGGCATAACGCGGGTCACATGGGCGCGTGCGACGTAAATAATGTCCAGGTCATCCAGAGTTCCGACGTACGCAGACTCGTGCAGCAATTGGCCGAGGTGATCGAGAATCGGCTGGGCCGCTGTGCTGAGCGGCATGGTAGAGAGATAGGAATGACCCAGCACCAAAACCCTGGGCCGCAGAAAAAATCGGCCGCGCTCGTCGCAACCGGCAAAACCCAGCTGGCAAAGCGTATAAAGGCAGCGCCGGACCGCCGCCCGCGACAGTCCTGTCTTGCCGCTGAGTTGCGAGATGGTCGCGTGGCGCTTGCGGTCGGAAAACGCCTGAATCACGGTCAGCCCGCGGGCCAGCGAGGTCATGAAGTTCGGATCGTGCCGGGCTTCGCCGCTGGCTTTGGAGGCTCCGTTGGCCCAAGGGAGGGGAATTCCGCGGACTCGTTCACAAGCGAACGAGGCGATATCCTTCCGCAGGATTGGCGACGCTGCTACGGCCATAATTCTGGAGAATCCAGAGCATACACTGTTTCGCATAAAATTTGAATCGTTTTAAAAGCTCCGGCGTTGGCTAGAAAGTGAACCTTGCCCATAAACCATTGACCCTGCCCCCGAAGACCCTTGGACATTAAAAGCGTGAAGATGCCAGCATCAGCAGTCTAGGAACAGGCATGCGGCTAGATGATCCAACCATCTTCGGAAACGCAGGTTAGCGGTCTGTCCGAGCCTACCCGCCTGCGCCTCCTGGATGGGTGCTATAGGGGCCAATTAGAACGAAAAGCTCGCTTGCAGGTCGATGCGGCGGCTGGCCGTACCAGAAGCAAAAAGGCCGGAGGCAAGACTCTGATACTGACCCACTTGCGGGGAGTCGACGTTGGCAACCGGAGGCGCAAGGTTCAGGTGATTGATGGCGTTCCGCGCGAACACGCTAAGCGTGAGATTGTACCGGCGGTTGGTTGTGGCACTACCACCAAACCCTCCTCGATTACTGGAACCGCCGAGACCTCGGCCACCGAGGCCGCCACCGGCACCCCCGCGACCGCCGCCTCCACCACCCCCGCCTGGGCCGCCGGACGCGGCACCCGCCCCCGCCGACTCTCTTCCAAAGCCGAAGGTCTTACTCACTCTGATGTTCGCCGTAACCAAGGTGGGGCCGGTGCCGTAGTTGACGGCGAGCTGCTGCCTGACAGTCGGTGTGACATAAAACGTGCCGAGAGGAGTGCAGACGACATTGGCGCTCTCCGAGATTGGTGTGGTACAGGTGCCGGGAGATACCAGGGCCGGCCTGGAGTTGTAAGTATCCGCGCCGAAAAGGTCTTCCCCCACGGTGAGGTTATAGGGAGAGCCTGAATTGACGACGATAAAGGGATTGAGGCGAATTGCGTGCGGCAAGGATATGGTCCCGCCCACGAGCGCGCGGTCCCGAACGTCGAAGGAAGCGCGCCCGTAATCCACCATGGGGTCGTAGGGATCCGACAGGAAATTCGGAGTGCTGGTGGACGCGCCCGAGGTGAACCCGCCCGTGACGCTCGACGCGCTATTGATCGAGCTAGGGGTTCCAAGATCACTATTCGCACCGTTCAGAACGTAGTAGCCGAAGAGCGAGAGTTTCGATCCCAGGCTGGCCCGGAAGTTTGCGATCAATTGATTCTGGCGAAAGATGCCTTGGGAATCGTATTGAAACACATTCGCATTCCCATAGAGGTTGGTGTTCGGGCGCACCCCGCTCGTGGGATCCGCCGGATTAAAGGTGCCGGGCAAGGGCGCGTTGATGTTCTTGATGAAAAGCTGACGGTTCCCGCGCGAATTGAGGTAGGTGAGCGCAAGCGTGGCATTCTTCGTAAGTTGTCGTTCGATGCCGACTGCGCTTTGCATGGTCGAAGGCGCCTGGAGATTGGGGGCTGTCTGGTAGTACGTATGGGAAACTGTGGAGGAGGAGATCAGGCTCGCAATCTCGCTCGGAGTGGGTGTCGAATAGTAGATCGGATTCCGCACCACGTACTCACTTTGTCCCTGACCGTTCGCGTTGAGACGCTCGGTTTGCAACAGAAGATCGAAGGTATAACGGTCATAGAAAATCCCGAAGCCGGCGCGCAGCACCGTCTTTGGAGTTCGTCCTTTTCCGAAGCCCCAGGAATACGAAATACGAGGAGCCCAATCGGCATGATCCGAAATGTCCCCCTGGGTTTCAAAGCGCAGGCCATAGCTCAGTTCCATGTTGTTGTAGATTCGCCAATCGTCTTCGGCATACAAGCCTGCATCGACCAGGGTGACATGAAACACCGCCGGCCCGCGGGCGATCGAAAATTGACTGGGGCCGCACGAAACCAACCCCGCCGGGCAAACGCTATCCACCAGCAACGTGTTGCGATAGTTGGTTAGCGAGGGAAAGGTATACATGCCGTTGAAACCGATCTGGGATTGATTCGAATCGGTGGTGGCTCGCAACCTCCCTCCAAATTTGATAAAGTGCCGGCCGTGGGCAATCGAGGTGTAGTTCTGTAGCTCATAATGGTTTTCGTAATCAAGCACAGTCCCCGTCGGGTTTCCTCCATTGGTGAATGCCCCCAACACCGAGAGTGTCACCTGTGGCGCCACGAACGGCGACTGATTGTTGCTATCGCGAATGTACTGGAACCGAGTCTCATTCACGATGTTGGCGTTAATGATCTGGGTGTCGCTGACTTGCAGGGTCTGCTCCGTATCCTCTAGGTTGTAGGCCTGCGAGGGATAAAGCGAGAACTGCCCGATGCCCTCGTTGGTTTCGCTGTTGCGCGTGAATTGATAGCGGACCATCAAGGTATTGTTCGGAGTCAGCTGAAAGTCAACCCGAGGCGTGACATTGGTCCGTGTCGAAGGGTTGCCGATCGCCTGGCTGAAAGAAGTTGGGTTCAAAGCGGGGTCAAGCACGGTGGCATCGACGATATTGTTGCTACTGATATTGCGACGCTCGAAATTGAAGAAAAAGGACGAATTCTTGTTGATCGGGCCGCCGACATTTCCGCTGAAAAATAGGGAGTGATAAGGCGGCTGTTCAACTTCGACCGGGCTCCATAAGGCGTTGAAAGCGGAATCGTTGCCATTCACGAAGGCCTGGCCGTGGAACTGGGCGCTTCCCGGCTTGGTAAAGATCTCGATCCGTCCGTAGCCGAGCTTGTCATATTCGGCAGAAAACGGATTCTGATTGATGCGGATTTCACGAATCGAAGCCTTCGGCGGAATCTGCCCGCCGGTAAAGCCGTCGATGTAAATCTGGCCGCCATTCGGCCCCGCCGACGGTCCCGCCAACGCCTCGAGCTCGGACTGAAGTTCGTCGGGGTCGTCGGAGAGCGCATCGAGGTCCGCTCCCTTCAGAACGATCGCACTGGCATTGCTCTCCGAAGCAACGCTGATGGTGGTGCCCTCCTCTTGTACTTCCACCTTCTCTTGTTCGACTTTGATTTCGAGCTTGATATTGAGCTGCTGGATCTGCCCGGCGGCAACCGAGATGTCCTGGGCTTGGGAAGTGGCAAATCCCGGGGCAGAAGCGCTGAGGCTGTATGGTCCCGGAGTCAGACCCTTCAGTTCAAAAGCCCCCTGATCGGTCGTTTGCGTGCTGCTCACCACATTTCCGTTCGGGGCCTTCACCGAGACCGTGGCTCCGGGAATCACGGCGCCCGTCGGGTCGGTCACTTGCCCGCGCACCGTACCGGGTGCAGTTTGGGCAAGTACACTGCTGGCTGTAAAGATCAGAATCAGACCGATGAAGAAGCCAAAGTTTCTCATGCCCGCTCAAATGGATCGAGAGCTTCGTTTGCGCTTGCTTGCCCCTGCTGTTTCAACAGCGATGGAGTGGCGCCCTTTCGGGAACAGACGGTCCCCACTACGACTTGGGTAGCTTTACTATTGGATGATGATTTGCCATCAGTGCCGTATAGAGAATTATTGTAGAGCGTAAAGTTGTATAGCGACGTAAAGTTGTGTAACGGCATGGGATGGGATGAAACTTTGGTGACATTGCCGCACTCGGCCTGGGCAGGCCGGACACGAGCCCCCGGAAAGGTTCGTACTCGAGAATTGAATCGATATGTTCGACTCAGTCAGGGCGGTCGTGGTAATCCTTTGCCGTTTCGAGGTCCCGGGATGGTGCGCCTAGTTCTTCTTCTGCTCCTGCTGGGGGGAACTATGGCGGCACAGGGGCCGACCTTCCGCAGTGAGACCAACTTGGTCCTGGTGCCTACTCTGGTGAAAGGCAGTGATGGTAGGCCGATTTATGGACTTCGGGCCCAAGATTTTGTGGTCGAGGACGACGGTGTTGAGCAGGCGGCGCGGCTCGATGAGGAAGCCGAATCAGAGCCGGTCTCGCTCGTGATCGCAGTCCAGCGTGGACGCAGAGCGGCCTACGAATTCCCCAGGATTGAAGGGCTCGGCTCGATGCTCGATCCTCTGATGAGCGAGGGCTTAACCCGAGTTGCGATCGTCGAGTTCGACAGCCGGGTGGAACTCCAGCAGGACTTCACGAGCGATGGCCGTGAGATCGCGCGGGAGTTGAAGAATCTCCAGGCAGGCGACGGCGGCGCTGCCATCCTCGATGCGGTGTATTTTTCAGAGAAACTGTTAGACCAGGTGCCCAGCAATCGGCAGCGGGTGCTGTTGCTCGTCAGCGAGACGCGCGATCACGGCAGCGTTTGGGCCAGGAAGATAAACGAGGTGGTGGATCTGGTGGGAAGCAGCAATACCAGCATGTACGCGCTGGCGTTCTCGCCATCGCGGTCTAACCTCCTGGATACGATGCGCGGAGACAATCCGCAGGAGATGCACGAAGGTCCGGACCTAAAGGCGCCCATCGTGATGGGAGTTCAGGCGATGCGAAAAAATTCCCCCAAAGCCATGGCGGCGATGACCGGCGGGGAATACGAATCCTTTTCGACGCGCGACAGCTTCGAAAACCACATGCTGGACTTCACCAACCACCTCCACAGTCGCTATCTGCTGAGCTTCGTGCCCAAGGATCCGCATCCCGGCGTACACTCCATCCGGGTCAGATTGAAAAGGCCGGAAACCGGCAAAGTGCTGGCCCGAAGCAGTTACTGGGCGCTCGGCGGACAATAGTGGACTGGTGGCTCCGCGCGGAAACTTATTTTTTACCGAGAGCGCCTGGCTTGTTGTTTTTGGTGGGCAATCTGTTAAATCCGGCGCGTCGCGTTGCATTTTCGATTGTCGGGGAGCGCAATCGAAAGCGTGGCTTGACCACGGTTTTCATCGCTGACGAGCCGTGTCAGCAGGCGGTGGTTTTTTCGTTAACTGCTTGGCTGCGGGCAACTGCGTCCGGTCCCATCCCCCGCCTAGAGCTTCGATCAGGGAGACGGACGAGGTCATTTGTTCTACCTGGATCGTCACCAACGTTTGCTGGTCCGCCAGCAGCGTGGTTTGTGCCGTAACCACATCGACGTAGGGATCGATTCCGGTCTGGTAACGGACCATTTCCAAGGTGAGAAATTGCTGGGCGTGGCTGACCGCGGCCTGCTGCTTCTCGATTTGTTGGGAGTAAAGGCGCACGGCAGCCAGGTAATCCTCAACCTGCTCGAAAGCAACCAGCACCGCCTGACGGTAGGCTGCCAGATCGGCGTTGTAGGTGGCGGTATATTGTTGCAACTCAGCGCGATATAAACCGGCGTTGAATATCGTCTGCGAAATCGTGGGACCGATGGACCAGAAACGGCTTGGCCAGGTAAACCAATTCTTGGCCGTGGAGCTTTCGAAACCGCCGGCTGCAGAAAGCGTGATGGTGGGGAAAAACGCTCCGTAGCCGATACCGATGACAGCGTTCGCCTGGGCGAGCGTACGCTCCGCCGCAGCGATGTCAGGACGCCGCTCGAGCAGTTCCGAAGGCATGCCTACGGGAATCCGAGGCGGTGCCATCACCTCGGGACGCACGGGGATCGAAAACTCGGATGCAATCTTGCCTACCAGCATGGCGATGGCGTGCTCGTACTGTGCTCGCGCAATCTTGAGGTTGATAGCCTGGGACTGCGCGCTTTCGAGCGTGGTCTGAGCTTCGACCACCGAGATGTAGTCGTCCACTCCGGAATCATAGGCCGCCCGCGTGACCTCTAACGCCTTTTGATCCGCCTCGACGGTTTCGTCGAGGACCTTCTGCAATGCATCCTGTCCCCGGATTTCAAAATAGTATTGGGCCAGGCTTGCCTGTTCCGTGAGCCGCTCATTTTCGAGGTCGGCCGCATTCACCTGCGCGCCATATTGCGCTTCCCGCACTTCATTGCGAATCTTTCCCCAAAAATCGGGAACCCAGGAAATATCAACCGGAAAGGACCAGATGGTGGTCTGCTGTCCGGAGGAAACGGCTTGGCCGGTTGCACTGTTGCTTCTGCTTGAGCCCGGGGCATTGGTGTTGTACGTATTGGCCAGGGTGGCGGAGGATCGCGCACGCTGCCAGGAAGGACTCGTGGTCACCGTCGGCCAATATTGAGCCCGGGCTTCGCGGATCACGGCGCGTGCCTCCATTAGATTTTCAAAATACTGCTTGATATTCTGATTGTTGATGTCGAGTTGCGCTTCGAGCGCATTCAACTCCGGGTCCTGGAAGATCTCCCACCAATGGCCGCGCAACATAGCTTCTTGCGGGCTGGCTACCTTCCATCCTTCGCTGGTTTGGAAGTTGACCGTGGATTCCTTGTAGTTGGGTACAGCGGTGGCAGGTGCGGTCGGGGGATGATACTTTGGTCCAACCGCGCAGCCGGCCATGCCTCCCACTAGCGCCAGTACACACAGCACCAGTGTTCGGCGATGATCCGTGGGGCGTTCTGAGCTCGTCCTCATAGATTCCCCGGTACCTCATGGCCAGTTCCTGCCGGCGAAGTGCCGCGCGACTTGCCGGTCGCGCGCAGCCGCAGGCGATCGAGCTCCAGGTACACCACGGGGGTGGTATAAAGGGTGATCAATTGGCTCAACAGCAACCCGCCCACGATGGTGATTCCTAGGGGCCGGCGAAGTTCCGAACCTGTCCCCGTCCCGAATGCCAGCGGAAGAGCCCCGAACATTGCGGCCATGGTTGTCATGAGAATGGGACGGAAGCGTAGCATGCAAGCTTCAAAAATGGAGTCCCTCGTGTTCTTGCCTTCCTCGCGCTCCGCCACAAGAGCGAAATCAATCATCATGATGGCGTTCTTTTTGACAATCCCTATGAGCAGCACAATTCCGATGATCGAAATCACATTGAGATCGATGTGGAAAAGCATGAGCGCGAGCATCGCGCCAACACTCGCCGAAGGCAGTGTGGAAATAATGGTCAGGGGATGTATGAAGCTTTCGTACAAAATGCCGAGCACGATATAGACCGCCAGCAACGCGGTCGTAACCAGGATCGGTTCGCTCGCGAGGGACTTCTGGTAAGCCTCGAGCGTCCCGGCGAAGAAGCCCTGGATGGTCGAGGGTGTGCCCAACCGCTGTTCGAGTTGCTGAATCTCCCGGGTTGCCTGGCTCAAGGAAACATTGGGCGCGAGATTGAAGGAGACGGTCACGGATGGAAACAGCCCTGTATGATTCACCTGCAACGCTGTAGTGTTGGTTTGTGCCTTGGCGATGCTCGAGATCGGCGTCATCGCGCTGGCATCGTTCAACTGGGGATTGCTCTTGATGTAGATGTAGTGGAGGTCCTGAGGAGACTGCCAGTATTCGGGGGCGACTTCAAGCACCACGTAGTACTGGTTCATCGGGGAGTAGATGACCGAAACTTCGGACTGGCCGAAAGCCGAATAGAGCGCGCTATCGAGCGAACTCGCCGTCTGACCCAAACGGGCCGCCGTGACTCGATCATAGGTCAGTAATTGTTGCAGCCCGGAATTTTGCTGATCGCTGTTGACATCCTGCAGACCCGGGAGTTTCTTCATGTAGGTGAGCAGCAGCGGCCCCCAGTGCACCAGATCCGAGATATTGTCGGACTGAATGGTGTACTGATAGAGCGCATTGCTGGAGCGGCCGCCGATGCGAAGATCCTGCACGGCTTGCAGAAAGGCGGAAGCGACGGGAAGGCGATTGAGTTTCGGCCGCAGCCGATTGATGATTTGGGCGGCGCTCACTTTGCGCTGGTCGAGCGGCTTGAGCGCGATATAGATGAACCCTCCATTGCTCGCCCCATTTCCCCCGGTGTAGGCATTCACATTGGCGACCGCAGGATCCGCCTTGATGATGTCGACCAGCTGCAAAATGGAATAGTTCATAAAGGGGAAGGAAGCGTCCTGCGGTCCTTGCACACCGCCGACCAGGGCCCCGGTATCCTGCTGTGGGAAAAATCCTTTGGGAATACGCACGATCAGAAGGAAGTTCAGGGCAATGGTCAGCACGAGCACTGCAAGGGTGAAACCTGGATGTTGCAGTACCCATTCGAGCGACTTGCGATAGACCCAAAGCATGCCGGCAAAAAAATTCTCGCTCCAGCGGTAGAGACGCCCGTGTTGTTCGGGCTCCTCCGCCTTCAACAGATGAGCGCACATCGTGGGAGTGGTCGTCAGGGAGACCACCATCGAGACCAGGATCGCCGTAGCCAGGGTCACCGCGAATTCACGGAAGAGCCTTCCGACAATGCCCGCCATGAGCAGAATCGGAATGAACACGGCGACCAGCGAGATGCTGATGGAAAAAACCGTGAAGCCAATCTCTCTTGCTCCCTTGAGAGCCGCCTCGATCGGATTCATACCCTGCTCGAGGTACCTGGAGATGTTCTCCATAACTACAATGGCATCGTCGATGACGAAACCGGTCGATATGGTGAGCGCCATGAGCGACAAATTATCCAGGCTGAAGCCCATCAGATACATCACGGCGAACGTGCCCACGAGTGATACCGGAACGGCGACGCTCGGAATGATGGTGGCGCGCGGGTTGCGCAGAAAAACAAAGACCACCAGAACCACCAGAAAAACGGAAATGAGCAGCGTCCGTTCCACGTCGTTGACCGAGGCGCGAATGGTGGTCGTGCGGTCGAGCACGATGGTCGCCTTGATGCCCTGCGGCAGAATCGCCGTGAGGAATGGCAGTTGCGAGCGAACCCGGTCCACGGTCTGAATAATGTTCGCGCCCGGTTGGCGAAAGATGATGACGGTGATCGAGGGAACACCGTTGAGGTATCCCGCGGTGCGCAGATTCTGCGTCGAGTTGACGACCTCAGCCACGTCGGAGAGGCGTACTGCCTGACCCTTGCTGTAGCCAATGATGAGCGGTTTATATTGCTCGGCGTCTGAAATCTGACCGTTGGCAAGGATGTCGGCGGTAAACGCACCATTCGACAAGCGCCCGCGCGGCATATCTGAATTCTCGAGGCTGAGCACCGACTGGATGTTGGCGATTGTCAGTCCCAGGCTTTCGAGCCGTGTCGGATTCACCTCGACGCGCACCGAGGGTAACGCCCCGCCACCAACCACCACCTGGCCTACCCCCTGAATTTGAGAAAGCTTCTGCTCGATGACCGTGGAGGCTTGATCGTAGAGCTTGGGAGTCGGGTACTTATCGGAGGTGAGCCCCAGGATCATGATGGGTGCGTCTGCCGGGTTTACTTTCCGGTAGGTCGGGTTTGCCGGCAGGTTGGCCGGCAGATAGGTGCGCGCCGCGTTGATGGCTGCTTGGACATCCCGGGCGGCGCCGTCGATATCCCGCGACAGGTCAAACTGCAGCGTAACCGAAGTGCTGCCCAGCGAGCTCGAAGACGTCATCTCCGTGACGCCCGCAATGTGCCCGAATTGCCGCTCCAGTGGCGTTGCCACCGAGGACGCCATGATCTCCGCGCTGGCTCCGGGAAGGCTGGCCGACACCGATATGGTCGGAAAGTCCACCTGCGGCAGCGGTGATACCGGCAGCACCGTAAAGCCGATCGCGCCGGCAATCGCGACGGCCGCCGTAAGCAGCGTTGTGGCCACCGGCCGTCGAATAAAGGTGTCGGAAAAGCTCATGCGTTTTCCGGCTCCGGCTGCGCCCCGTTGCCGTTGCCGTGCCCGGTGGGCTCTCGCTGGCCAAAGCGCTCCCCCAAACGGTCAAAGAAGATGTAAATCACAGGGGTGGTGTAGAGTGTGAGCACCTGACTCACGAGAAGGCCTCCGACCATAGCGATGCCCAGCGGGCGGCGCAACTCCGAGCCATAGCCGCGCCCCAGGGCGAGCGGAATGCCACCGAGGAGCGCGGCCATGGTGGTCATCATGATGGGGCGGAAGCGCAACAGGCTGGCTTCGTAGATGGCCTCAGTCGGGCTCTTTCCACGCTCGCGTTCGGCTTCGAGTGCGAAATCGACGATCATAATGCCGTTCTTTTTCACAATCCCGATCAGCAGGATGATGCCGATGATCGCGACCACGCTGAGGTCCTGATGGAAAAGCATGAGTGCCAGGAGCGCTCCCACTCCAGCGGACGGCAAGGTAGAAAGAATCGTGACCGGGTGGATGAAACTCTCATAGAGCACACCGAGCACAATATAGACGGTTACCAGAGCAGCCAAAATCAACAGAGCCTCATTGGAGAGGGAGTTTTCGAAGGCGGCAGCGGTTCCTTGAAACTCGGCTTGCAAACTTGCCGGAAAGTGGATGTTGTCGGCGACTCGGTGGATATCGCTGATGGCCGTTCCCAGGGCAGCATTCGGGGCCAGATTGAAGGAGACGGTGACGGAGGGAAATTGTCCCTGGTGATTAATGGACAGAGGTTGGGTTGTGTTGGCTACGCGGACGAATGTGCTGAGCGGGACGGCGTTGGCCGCGGTCGCGGAAACTGTTGTATTGGGTGTAGTCCCGGCAAAGGTGCCGCCATTCAGGGAAGGGCTCGCGCTCGAGCTGTTCGCCGACGAAATCACCGTTCCCGAAGGCTCGAGGGTCTGGGCGGATGGCGTGTACAGCACGGAAGTTGTGATCGCGTTCGAGCCGGCTGAGCTAGATCCCGAGGCGGAGAACGAGTTCGAAGCGGGCGCGCCGCTGGTGCCCGTAGATGCACTGGATTGCAGATAGAGGGAGCTGAGCTTGGCGGGGTCCTGCCGCCACTCGGATTGCGTCTCCATGATGACGTGATACTGATTCAATTGCGTGTACAGGGTATTGATTTGCCGTTGTCCGTAGGCGTCGTACAGCGTGTTGTCGAGGGTAGCCGGAGCTATGCCCAGGCGCGAGGCGGTGACGCGATCGATGTTCAGCGAAATCGCTTGTGCTCCGGTCTGCTGATCGGTGGCGACGTCTTCCAAGCTGGATAGCTTTTTAAGCTCAGCGACGAACTTTGCTGTCCAGCTGTTGAGCTCGTTAATGTCCGGATCTTCCAGGGTGTACTGATATTGGGTGCGGGTCACCCGGTCATCCACCGTGATGTCCTGCACGGGCTGCATGAAAAGGCGAATCCCCTGTACGTCAGCCAAGTTTTGTTCCAGCCGCCGAATGACGTCGGATGCGCTCAAGTCGCGCTGGCTGATGGGTTTCAGATTGATCGCCATACGCCCGCTGTTGAGCGTCGTGTTGGTCCCATCGGCGCCTATGAAAGAGGAGAGGCTCTCGACAGCGGGGTCCGCGAGAATGACGGAAGCGAGCTGCTGCTGTTTCTCGGCCATGGCAGAAAACGAAATGGATTGCGCAGCCTGCGAGATGCCTTGAATTACGCCGGTGTCCTGCACGGGAAAGAAGCCTTTGGGGATCGCGACGTAGAGAACGACGGTCAGCACCAGGGTGGCCGCCGCCACCAAAAGCGTCGCCGTCTGATGGCGCAGCACCACCGTCAGGGTGCGGCCGTAGAACTCGATCATGCCTTTGAAAGCACGCTCCGATGCCTGGTGCCACCGGCTCTGCTCGGACTTGGGGTCGTGGCGCAAAATGCGCGAGCACATCATCGGCGTCAAGGTAAGCGAAACCACGGCCGAAATGATGATCGTCACTGCCAGGGTTACGGCAAATTCGCGGAAAAGTCGTCCTACCACGTCGCGCATGAAGAGCAGAGGAATCAGCACGGCGATCAGGGAAACGGTCAGAGAGAGAATCGTAAAGCCGATCTGTGCGGAGCCCTTGAGAGCTGCTTCCAAGGGCGATTCGCCCTCTTCGATAAAGCGCGAGATGTTCTCAATCATGACGATGGCATCGTCCACGACAAAACCCGTCGAAATCGTCAATGCCATCAGCGAAAGGTTGTCCAGGCTGTAGCCGTGAATATACATGGCACCAAAGGTGCCCACGAGCGAGAGCGGCACGGCAACGCTGGGAATGATGGTCGCACGCACACTGCGCAGAAACAGAAAGATGACCATGACCACCAATGCGATGGTCAGCATCATCTCGAACTCAACATCGTCCACGGAAGCCTGGATGCTGGTGGTGAGGTCGGTCAGCTGCGTAATCTGAATGGCGGCCGGCAAATTGGCTTCGAGCTGGGGAAGGAGCTTCTTGATGCTTTTGACGACGCTGATCGTATTGGCACCGGGCTGGCGCTGGATGTTCAAGACCACGGCAGGTGTCGCATTCATCCAGGCGGCCAGCTGCACGTTCTCTACACCGTTCAGCACGCTGGCGATATCTTTCACCAGAACGGGAGCCCCGTTGCGATATGCGATGACAACATTGCGGTAGTCTTTCGCGTCGGTGATCTGATCGTTGGCGTCAATCTGATAATCCTGCCGCAGACCATCGAAGTTTCCTTTGGCCGCGTTCACACTGCTCTGGGTGAGTGCCGTGCGCACGTCCTCGAGGTCGATGCCATAGGAGGACAGCTTGGTGGGGTTGACCTGAATCCGCACTGCCGGCTTCTGTCCGCCGCTGATACTGACAAGCCCAACCCCGTTGAGTTGAGACAGCTTCGGAGCCAGCCGCGTGTCAATCAGATCTTCGACCTGAGACAGAGGCATGCTGCTCGAAGTGATCCCCAGGGTCAGGATCGGCGCATCCGCGGGATTGGTCTTGTTGTAGACCGGAGGAGTCGGCAGATTGGCCGGGAGATAACTTTGCGCCGCGTTGATCGCCGACTGCACCTCTTCCTCTGCCACATCGATATTGAGTGAGAGGTTGAATTGCAGAACGATGACCGAAACATTGCCAGCGCTCGTCGATGTCATCTGGCTGAGGCCCTGCATTTGACCAAACTGGCGTTCGAGTGGCGCCGTTACCGTAGTGGCCATAACGTCCGGACTTGCCCCCGGGTAAAAGGTGAGAACCTGAATGGTGGGATAGTCGACCTGGGGTAGTGCCGAGACCGGCAATTGCGTGTAGGCCACCACCCCTACCAGCAGAATCGCTGTCATCAGCAGAATCGTCGCCACCGGTCTCAGGATGAATGGACGCGACGGGCTCACGGCGATTTGCCCTCGCTCGGCGAGTTGGGCAGCGGAGTCTCGGAAATCGCCACTTTAGAGCCGTTTTGCAGCTTCTCGAAGCTGCTGTCGGCAACCACTTCGCCCGGGTTCAGGCCTTGGACGGCGGTTTTTCCGGCGTCGGAAACGCCGGTTTTGAGGCTGCGGGTATTGGCTTGGGAATTCTGAACGACATAGACAAAGGCAGCGGCGCCGTTGTGCTGGATGGCGGAGCTCGGCAGCAGCGTCTGATCATGAAGGGTTGTGACCAACAGCCGTGTATTCACGAACTCGTTCGGATAGAGCGTGCCTTGCGCGTTATCAAACAGGGCACGCACCTTCACCGTGCCTGTGGTCGTGTCAATTTGATTGTCGAAGGAAATAACTTTACCGGTGGCAATCTTGTTTGCGCTCGTGCGGTCCCAGGCTTCGAGAGGAAGATTCAGGCCTCGCTGAGGCTGCGCCATCACTTGTGCCAGGTAGTCCTCGGAGATGGTCGCGACCACCGTGATAGGCTGCGTTTCGGCAAGCACCACCAAGGTGGTGGTGGCATTGGCGGTGACGAGATTCCCTGGATCTACCAACCGCAAGCCGACGCGTCCGTTGATGGGTGCGGTGATATGACAATACTGCAGCTGAACCTGGTTGTAGCGCAGCGTGCCTTCGTCATTTTTTACCGTCCCCCGATCCTGGAGCACGATTTTTTCCTGATCCTCCAGGGTCTGGCGCGGAATGGCGTTTTTGGCCCAGGCTTCCTTGTAGCGATCGAGATCCATTTGTGCCTGCGCCAGCAAATTCTGATCCCGCTCCAGGATTCCTTGCGCCTGGGTCACCAGCGCCTGGTATGGCCTCGGGTCGATATCGATCAGAGGATCACCTTTGTGCACCAACTGACCTTCCTTGTAGTGCACGGCGGTAATTACCCCGGTGACCTGGGCGGTGATGGAATCGGTGTAGAGCGCTGTGACCGTACCGATGGCGTCGAGATAAACGCCGATGTCACCTTGTGTGGCGGTTGCCGTGGTGATGGTGACAGGCCCGCTGAAGCCCGAACGCCCTCCCCCACCCGCGGCTGCCCCCTGACCTGCTGGTTGCTGAACCGGGTGGCGAAAGCCCCAGTAGAAGATGGCGCAAATGAGAAGGAAACCAACAGCCCAGCTCCAATGCTTTTTTTTCGCGGAAGTCGGAGCTCCTTTCGGCGGAGGAAGATCAGGATCTACCGAAATTTGGGCACTAGGCTTTTGCTGATCCATGTGATCTGGTCGCTGATAGCCCCCGACGAACAGATTTACACTGATGTTCCTGGCGGACAACCCGTTTGACCGAACTCGCCGGTCGAGGTTCCCGGTTAGTCAACCCAAGCGGCTGCCTCACCCAGCGTTTTCGCCGTGGCGAGGATTCACTCGACTGACGTACGCTCCGCATCCGTACTCGCCGGCCGGCCAAATGAACCGGTACTTTTCAAGCGACAACTGTTAGCCATATACTCATCCACGGTAACAGCCTGCGGAGCCCCGTGGACCGGACTTTACATAGATTTTCAAAAAGCCAGCGTTTCTTTACTCACTCGGAGCCTCTGCGAAAACGATGGCCCAGAAATCGAGCGAATTAAAATGTTCTCGAGGGATCATTTGTGAGCCGAGTCTCGAAGGTTCTCCTGGCCATGACCATCGCGGCTTTGTGGCCTGCGCTGGGATGCGGTAGTAGCGGGAGCACCGCTCCGGTACGCATGTTGAATGCGTCGCCGGGAGAGGCAACCCTGAATGGCTACATGAACAGCAGCCTTTTCGCCAACAGCGTTTCCTACGCGACCGCGTCAAGCTATGTCAATGTAGTGGCAGGGTCGCCTACACTTCGAGTCGCACCACCGGCAGCTACCATGGCGTCGATCACTCAAACCCTGAGCCTCGTGTCAGGAACGTCGTATACAGTCATGGTGGCGGGCTACCCTCCGACCCTCTCGGCCATCCTGCTGACCGATAACAATTCCCCTCCTTCTGCTGAGAATATGAATCTGCGAGTGATCAACGCCTCAGCTTCTCTCGGAACCGCGGACGTGTATGTGGTTCGGCCAGGTACGTCTCTCAACACCGTCAGCCCCACCGTCAGCGCCTTGAATCTTCTGTCGGCGTCTAGCTATCTCTCCCTTGCCGCAGGCAACTACGAGATCGACTTCACGCCAACCGGGCGAACGGTCGTGTTGATCAATAGCGGCGTGCTCACCTTTAGCCCGGGGCAGGTTCGGACAGTCGTCGGACTCAATGGCGCGGTCACTGGCTACACGACCGCGGTTCTGTCCGATCTCAACTGATTGTTCCGCGCCTCTTAAGCCGCCTGACGGTAGGTTTCGAGCAGCCTACGTAAGCTTTCCCGACTCATCGACCCGCCGTTTCGCCAGATGCTTTCCCGGCCACCCGAGGCAGAGAGCCGGGGGAAAAAGGTGAAGCGACGGTCCTAGAGTTCCCCTGGAGCACCTGAGCCCAACCGGAGGATGGCTCAAGCCGCCTTGGTACCCAAAGGAAGCGTAATATGCGGTTGTCAGAGCTCCTTTCACGTGGCAGATTCTATTGATTCGAGATTCTGACCCTTGCCTGAGGAGAGGTCGAAATGGCGAAGACGCCCGAACAGTGGCTGGAGGAAACCAGTCCCCAGAAAAAGGACGGGATTTTCAAGCTTTTCTTGGGCTATGCCCCAGGTGTCGGTAAGACTTACAACATGCTGGCGGAAGGAATTCGCCGTAATAGCCGCGGCGAAGACGTCGTCATCGGTGTGGTCGAGACGCACGGACGGAAGGGAGTGGCCGAATTGGTTTCGAAGCTTGAGACGGTCCCCCGGCGCGACCTGGAGTATAAAGGCGCGTCATTCGATGAGATGGATGTAGACGCAATTCTGGCACGCAAACCCCATGTCGTGCTGGTCGACGAGTTGGCTCATACCAATGTGGAAGGCAGCAAACACGCCAAGCGCTACGAAGATGTCATGGAACTGCTGAACGCGAGAATCGACGTCCTCTCCACCATGAATGTGCAGCATATTGAAAGCCTGGTGCCGATCATCCGTAGCATCACCGGGGTCCAGGTTCGAGAAACTGTGCCGGATTGGGTCCTGCAGAGAGTCACCGAAATCGTGCTGACGGATTTGACGCCCGAGGCCCTGCAGACCCGAATGCGCCGGGGGGATATCTACCCGCTCGAACGAGCAGAACGCGCGTTGGGACATTTCTTTCGGCCGGGAAACCTGCTGGCTCTTCGCGAATTGGCACTGCAACAGGTTACTCAAGCGGTGGACCGAAGTCTCGAACTCTACATGGAAAAGGAAGAGGGCGGGAAGAGCCTCGGGGTTCGCGAGCGAATCGGGGTTGGCATCAGTTCCAGTCCAGAGGCCCAATATCTGATTGCGCGGGCAGCGCGCATGGCACAACGCATCGATGCCGAGCTGTTCGTAATCTACGTGGACATTGGGGCGGACGAAAGTCCGGAGGATCAGCGGTCCTTGGGTCAGAACCTACAATTTGCCCGGAATCTGGGCGCCGAGATCGTGCGCGCGAAAGGAAAGAGCGTCGCCGAAGAGGTCGCCAAAATTGTGCGCGAGAAACACATCACACAAGTTGTATTCGGCCGTTCTGCGCAAAGCGGATGGCGCCGCTACCTATACCTCTCCGTCATACACAAATTTTTGCGCGATGCTCCTCCCGTCGACGTTCACATTATCACGCAACAAGTAAAGTGAAATGTCAGGGCAGCTAAGCTCTACTCACCGAACCAACCTCCAATGCTCGTACTGGCCGCAGTGATCTTTATCTGCGTGCGCTCTTCACTCACGGTTCTTCTCGCATAGGACGTCAGCTGCCATCGAGCCCCCGATTGAGTGTCGGAGTTCGTAACTGGCGAGGAAACGCTTACGAAATCTTTATGAACCTTTTATTCGAAACTTACGCGTCTTCTTATCGAATGATCTAGCGCCCAATGTTGGTAGGGTGGGCTCGAGAGATTCACTCGCGTGCGCTTTTGGCTTTCGAGCGTGCACCCCATCGAAACCGCATTAGGCGAGCGAAAGGACTGTGTTGAATGTCGATCCAAGAGGTATCCCCAGAACAATTGGCTGAGCTTCTTCATCACTATCACCAGGCGCTAGCGCCGGATTTCGGCTGCCCTGGCACGCCCGGCTCCGAAGCATGGGAGGACATGCCACAGCAGGAAAAGAATCGTCTGATTGCTGCTGCTCGCCTGGCTGTATTGGAGCTAGCCGCCAGCGGAAAGGAAGATTCAAGGCGCTACTTTGCAAAACCGGGAGAAGCCGAATGGGGCTGCTAAACCGGGACGACTGCCAGTCGTAGGCCTGGCCAACTCTATCTCCGAACAAGCCGTATGTGGTCCGCCGCTCGGTTCTCGTGTCGTGGTGTGGGCCGAGTCGAACTAACTTGTTGCAAACCCTGTGCTGCCAGGGATGAGGCGATCGGGTGCCTTGGTATCGAGAGAGGATGGTCGCGACCAGGGGCTGCGTGGGTTTCAAAGTCCATTCTTAAGCTGTGATTTCTAGTGGCGTGGCCGGCAAGAATCGATTCCGGCTGGAAGGTGAGGCGTACTTGAGAACGCAAGAGATGTGTCGGAAGGGAACAGCAGTCATACCGTGCTGGGGGCTCGCAGTACTGATCGCTGTGTTTCTGGGGAATGCGACCCTTTCTCTGGGACAGGCAGCCGACGGCGGGAAGGACATGCGTGCGTCGGACGCTGAGAGCAATGGCAATCCGTCCACCACCGCCACCCCCGACCCCGCTGCCCAGAACGGGAACAGCCAGATTCTCGAAGAGCTCGAGAGGATGCGTACCCGCATCGAGCAATTGGAAACAGAACTGAAGCGTCGTGAGGCCGCAGACCCGCCGACCACGACCGTGGCTCATACAGAGGCGAGCCCGCCAAACCCGATTGCGCTTATCACTACCGGTGCGGCGCCATCGGTGCAAGGCGAGCCCGTGCTGTCTTCTTCCCCTCGACCCGCAAAACCGCAGCGCGCGGAGCCTTTCGCCTTCGGCGACTTTACCTGGCTGAACGGCAATGCGCGCACCAAAACCCCGGCATTCGACAGCAAGTTTTTTACCCCTGAAATCCGGTCCGATGTCGATTACATCGTCGACTTTAATCATCCCGCGGATGACACCATTGGCGGGTCGAGTGAGGTCTTTCGCGCCTATGAGTTCCAGGTGACCCAATTGGGCGTCGGCGGCGACTTCCACTATGACAACGTGCGTGCCCGGCTGATGACGCAGTTTGGCATGTATTCATTTACCACCCCGCGCAACGACGCCAGCCCGGCCCGCGGCCAGTGGGACCTCGATACTGCCTACCGCTATATTTCGGAGGGCTATGGCGGGTATCACATCAACGCGCTGCACGGAATCAACATCGATGCGGGAATTTTCATGTCCTATATTGGCCTGTTCAGCTACTACAACTTCGATAACTGGGCATATCAGCCGTCGTACGTTTCTTCCAACACGCCCTGGTTCTTCAACGGCATGCGGGTACAGATCTTTCCCAGCGAGCATCTCAAAATTGAACCCTGGCTGATCAACGGGTGGCAGTCCTACGGACGCTTCAACCACCGACCGGGTTTTGGGGCCCAAATCCTCTGGCGACCGAACTCATCCATTTCGCTGCTCGGCAATCAGTACTTCTTGGGTGCGGATACCCTAGGTGTCCCCGGCCGAATCCGCTATCACACCGACAACAGTCTTGAGGTCAAATACTACGACCACCCCGACAGGCTTCTGGATAAGGCTGCCTTCTCGGTGACCGGGGATGCGGGATGTGAACACGGAGGTGGTGTGACCTGTGACACCGATTCTTACCAAATCGTCAACGGCCAGCGAGTCCTCGCCCCCAAACAGAGCTTCCTGGGCTTCATGCTATACAACCGGCTATGGTTCCACAGAGATTTGTTTGGCTTTACGCTGGGAGGCGGCAAAATTAACAACCCAGGACGTTACCTGGTGCTGCTGCCGCCGATCAACGGTGCGACGGCGATTTCCGGAACACCCTACTTCTCGGAAAATCCCGGAAATCCGTACCAGGCGTGGGATGCTTCCGCAACTTTTGATTACATGCCCAGCCAGTACATCACCTTCCGTACGGAATATGACCATCGAGCAGCGAGTGTGCCCTATTTCACAGGACGCGGCGGTATCACACCACCCGGAGGCAATACCGGACCGGCGGGTTCGGTTGTGCCGGGCTGGTTTCCGGATCTCGTGCGGGATGAGAATCGCTTGGATCTCGCCATACTCGTGAAGTTCTGAGATTCGCGCCCGGCTACTATGGTGGATGGCAGGACTGGGAAGGAACAGATAGAGGAATGGATCGAGGAGATGGATCATGCAGGATTTGGCCTATGTGCTGATTACGATCGCTTTTTATCTCGTGTCAATCGCGTACGTGCGTTTCTGCGAGCGTGTGAAGTGAAGAGGACGATATGAGCACGGAATCGATCATCATGCTTATCGTGAGTGCATTAACCGCGGTTTATCTGTTTTATGCACTGTTGCGTCCGGAGAAGTTCTGAAATGACAGCCAATGGATGGTTCCAAATATTATTTTTTCTCGCTCTGGTCTTCGTCGCGACCAAGCCCATCGGCATCTACATGGCACGGGTGTTCGGCCGTGAAAGGACGTTGTTAGACCCGGTCTTGCGGCCGATCGAGAAATTGCTGTATCGCCTGACGGGGGTGGATGAGGAGCATGAGATGGCCTGGACGGAATACGCCATCTCGATGCTCTTGTTCAGTCTGGCTTCGATGTTGTTGCTTTACTTCCTCGAGCGTATGCAAGGCTTCTTGCCGTGGAACCCGCAGAAGTTTGGGGCAGTAAGCCCGGCTTCGCTTGCCTTCAATACCGCGGCGTCGTTTACCACCAATACCAACTGGCAGAACTATCCAGGCGAAATGACGATGAGTTATTTCACCCAGATGGCCGGGCTGGCTTATCACAACTTCATTTCCGCCGCCGTGGGAATCGCACTCGCGATCGCATTCATTCGCGGGATCGCTCGCCGTGAAACCGAGACCATTGGTAACTTCTGGGTGGACATGACACGCAGTTGCCTTTGGGTGCTGTTGCCCTTCTGTGTGGTGGGATCTTTGCTGCTGGTGTCGCAGGGCGTGGTGCAGAATCTTCGGCCTTACGACCGGGCTTCGCTGGTCGAGCCGATGCAGGTGCCACGGCTAGGCCCGGACGGCAATCCAGTCCTTGGCCCCGACGGCAAGCCTGTCATGGACACCGTGGCCGAGCAGACCATCGCCCAAGGGCCGGTCGCCTCGCAAGAAATCATCAAAGAATGGGGAACGAATGGCGGCGGCTTTTTCAACGCGAACAGCGCTCATCCTTTCGAGAACCCGACCCCGCTCGCCAACCTCATCGAACTGTTCTCAATCTTCGCCGTCTCGGCCGGTCTCACCTACACGCTGGGCCGCATGACCGGCTCGCAAGCGCATGGCTGGGCAGTCTGGGCTGCCATGGCGATTTTGTTTCTGGTCGGGGTTACGGTGACCTACTGGGCCGAGGCTCACGGAAACCCGCTTCTGGCCGGCACCGATCAACGGGCGAGTGATGCCCAGTCCGGGGGCAATATGGAGGGCAAAGAGGTTCGTTTCGGAATCGCCAATTCGGCCCTGTTTGCGACCGTAACCACCGACGCGAGTTGTGGAGCAATCAACGGTTGGCACGACTCGTTTACACCGCTCGGCGGCATGGTTCCGTTGGTCAACATCATGCTGAGTGAGGTGATCTTCGGGGGCGTGGGCTCCGGCATGTATGGAATGCTGATCTACGTCGTTTTGGCGGTGTTCATTGCCGGCCTCATGGTCGGTCGCACTCCGGAGTACCTGGGGAAGAAGATCGAAGCGTATGACGTGAAAATGGCTATGCTGGTCGCCCTGGTCTTTCCTCTGGTGATCCTCACGCTAGCGGGGCTTTCCGTCGTGAAGCCATTCGGCACCTCGAGCATCTTCAATCCCGGACCCCATGGCTTGACAGAAATTATCTACGCCTTCACCTCGCAAGCGGGCAACAACGGCTCTGCCTTCGGAGGCCTGAATGAAAACACGCTTTGGTACAACGTCGCCGGCGCGCTGACCATGTTGATTGGGCGCTTCTGGATGATGATTCCGATGCTGGCAATCTCCGGAAATCTTGCGCGAAAGAAGTATGTGCCACCTTCTATCGGCACGTTTCCGGTGACCACCCCGCTTTTTACCGTGCTTCTGATCAGCGTGATCTTGATCGTGGGAGCGTTGACATTTTTCCCGGCACTCAGCCTCGGCCCGATCTTGGAGCACCTGCTCCTAGGGGCGGGCAAGACGTTCTGAAGGATCCTGCTATGGCAAAGAAGAAAAGAGCGATTTGGGAATGGAAGATCGTTCGGCGTGCCATCTGGGATGCGCTGGTCAAGCTGAACCCGCGCAAGATGATGGGCAACCCGGTGATGTTTGTGGTCGAGATTGGGAGCGTGATTACCACCGTGCTGCTTTTTCAAGGCGGATCGGCTTTCGGCTTCAACCTTCAGATCACGTTGTGGCTGTGGTTCACCGTACTGTTTGCAAACTTTGCCGAGGCCATGGCCGAAGGACGCGGCAAGGCCCAGGCGGACACATTGCGCAAGGCACGCTCGGAAACCATTGCCAACCGCATGACCGGGAGTGACGGAACGGTCGAGAAAGTGCCGAGTTCGAAGTTGCGCCAGGGCGACTTGGTGCTCGTCTCCGCCGGAGAGTTCATTCCTTCCGATGGCGAGATCCTCGAAGGTGTCGCCTCGGTCGATGAATCCTGCATCACTGGCGAATCCGCACCGGTGATTCGTGAGGCCGGAGGAGACCGTTCTGCGGTAACGGGTGGTACTCGCGTCCTGTCCGACCAGATCAAGGTGAGAATTACCTCGAACCCAGGGGAGACCTTTCTCGACCGCATGATCGCCCTGGTCGAAGGTGCGGAGCGGCACAAGACCCCTAACGAGATTGCACTCAACATTCTGCTCGCCGGCTTGACCATCATCTTTCTACTGGCGGTGGTGACATTGCAGCCCTTTGCAATTTATTCGGGTTCGCCGCAAACCGTCTTCGTTTTGGTGTCCCTGCTGGTTTGCCTCATCCCAACCACCATTGGCGCGTTGCTCTCGGCGATCGGTATTGCCGGGATGGATCGCCTGGTGCAGCACAACGTGCTTGCGATGTCGGGCCGTGCAGTCGAAGCGGCGGGAGATGTGAACACGCTCTTGCTTGACAAGACCGGTACGATCACCTTGGGAAATCGGCAAGCGTCGCGCTTTGTTCCCGCGCCAGGCGTGGGTGAGCAGGAGCTGGCCGACGCAGCCCAGCTGTCCTCTCTGGCCGATGAGACTCCGGAGGGCCGGTCGATCGTCGTTCTGGCCAAAGAAAAGTACGGTCTGCGGGGGCGCGAACTCTCCACCCACGAGGCACGCTTCGTGCCTTTCACGGCGCAAACGCGCATGTCCGGTGTAGACCTTAATGGATTCGAGATCCGGAAGGGCGCGGCAGATGCTGTGCAAGCCTACCTAACCCAGCATGGTCGTGAAGTCCCTGCCGAGGTTAAGGCCACGGTCGAACAGATCGCGCGTTCCGGAGGCACGCCTCTGGTGGTGGCCGAGAAAAGCCGCGGTGCGCTGGGAGTGATCGAGCTGAAAGATGTGGTCAAAGGTGGAATCCGCGAACGTTTCGAGCAGTTGCGAGCCATGGGCATCAAGACGGTCATGATCACCGGGGATAACCCTCTCACGGCTGCCGCAATCGCACGCGAAGCTGGGGTCGATGACTTCCTAGCACAGGCCACGCCCAAGGACAAGATGGACCTCATTAAAAAGGAGCAAGCCGAAGGCAAACTGGTTGCCATGACCGGCGACGGCACCAATGATGCGCCGGCGCTGGCTCAGGCCGATGTGGGTGTTGCCATGAACACCGGTACGCAGGCTGCCAAGGAAGCCGGCAACATGGTGGACCTGGATTCGAATCCCACGAAGCTGATTGAAGTGGTTCGGATTGGCAAGCAATTACTGATGACTCGCGGATCTTTGACCACCTTCTCGATCGCGAACGATGTGGCGAAGTACTTCGCCATCATCCCGGCAATGTTTGCCGGGACCTTTCCTGTCTTGAATGCGCTCAATATCATGCGCCTCAAGACTCCGGAATCGGCGGTGCTCTCCGCGGTCATCTTCAACGCCGTCATTATCATCGCTTTGATTCCGTTGGCGCTGCGCGGCGTCAAATACCGCCCCATGGGTGCCGCCGCCCTGTTGCGCAACAATCTTTGGATTTACGGGGCGGGCGGCATCATCATTCCGTTCATCGGGATCAAACTGATCGATATGGTCATCACCGGCGTGGGCCTTGCCTGAAGGGAGCATGTCTTGAAGAAGAATCTTGTTACCGCAATCCTAATGACCATCGTGACTACAGTCCTGCTGGGGATCATCTATCCGCTGGCCATGACCGGTATCTCACAGCTCTTCTTCAGGGAGAAGGCGAATGGGCAGCTGCTTGAGGCCCATGGAAAAATCGTCGGGTCTCGCATCATAGGACAAGCCTTCTCCTCGCCCGCTTATTTCCACTCTCGTCCGTCGAGTGCAGGGAACGGGTACGATGCTACTAATTCCAATGGCTCGCAGCTGGGACCGACCAATCGGAAGCTCGTCGATCGTGTGAAGGGCGACACCGCCACAGCCCAGGCCGAAAACCCGGGCACTGTTGTCCCCATTGATTTGGTCACTGCCTCCGCCTCCGGTCTTGATCCCGACATTACGCCGGCAGCGGCGGCCTTTCAGACGGCGCGGGTGGCGAAGGCCCGGGGAATCAGTGAGGAGCAGCTGAGACAGTTAGTGGCCAAACACACCGAGAGTCGGCAATGGGGATTCCTGGGAGAACCGCGGGTTCATGTTCTCGAATTGAACCTCGATCTTGATCAACAGTTTCCCTTAACCAAGCAGGCCAAGACTGAGTAAACTCCCGTCTTTCGAATGACCCAATCAGCGGCAACATCCCGTCGGAGTTTGACGGGATGAGCTGGAATACCCTGGCAGGGTATGAGATTAGGCTCTGGTTTCGAAGGCGGGTCCGGCCCAGTTCGTCCGTCACTATTCAACAGAGTTATGGTGAGTATTTGAACTTTTAATGCCAATTCCAGCCATTTCTGTTCTATCTTTCCGAGAACGAGAGGTCATTGCTCCTGGGAGGCCAAAATGGCATACCTGGCAAGGGTTTCTGCGGTTCTGTTGGTGGCGATCGTCTCCAGCGTCATGGCGGCGCAGACGACTTTCGAAACCGGGAAGTCCGCTGCTGCGGAGAAGCTGAATTACTTCGTCGGGACCTGGAGACTTGAAGTGCACATGAAGATTGGCCCATTGGGTTCGAGAATTTTCTTTGGCACCGAGCACAATGAGTGGATGCCCGGTGGTTTCTTGTTGGTCTCCCGCCAGGATGGAGACACCGCGCCAGCCTCGGGAGGACTCGCCGTTATGGCGTATAGCCCGCAAGAAAAGACTTACACGTACCGTGTCGTCAAGGACACGGGAGACACCGAGGATTTAAGAGGAACCCTCGAAGATCACACCTGGACGTGGACCAGCCTTCCGGGGCCGGGTAAACAGGGGCAGCGATCGCGGTTCATTGTTCAGGAAATTTCTCCCACATCATACAGCCTGAAGTTCGAGACCGCTGAGGAAGGGCACGATTGGTCGACGGTCATGGTAGGGAATGCGGCCAAGATTGTGACGCATGCGCGTCAGGATGTGGCCTTTCTACGATAATCGTTTTTCCGCAAAGAACGCTCAAAGCACTGGGGAGCGAGTCTCGGCCTCCACGATTCCCCGGTTCAAGGATTGCCTTCGCCTACTTCGCTAGCGACCCTCTGCCAGCGCCTTGAAATACATTATTAATGACTATCGCTGGGATCCTGGCGGTTCGGGCCAGCTGCACCCCGTTATCGTCGGCTGACGCGTTCGCTGGGCGCGACTTTTATCCCGTTTTCGTGTTCCTACCAATAGGCTTACGGGTGACCAAAGTAGCCTGAAGGCCTCGAGGGCTCTGTGGAATTGGGTGTCTGAAGGGGGTCAAAATGCGATATCTACGACATCTGGTTTTGCTAAGTCTCCTGATTTTACCAGTGGTTCCTGCGCACGCGGGAGTCACCTTTGGGGTTGCGGTTGGCCCCGGATACGTCGGTACCCCGCCCGTCTGTCCGTATGGCTACTATGGCTACTATCCGTATGCGTGCGCGCCATACGGATACTACGGTCCTTCGTGGTTCGTAGGCGGTGTCTTCATCGGCGCCGGCCCGTGGTA
>DASPVG010000097.1:0-17674 GCA_035622455.1 Terriglobales bacterium | reverse complement strand
AGAGTCCTGCCCGAAGAAATCAGGAATTCAGATATGAAGATCCATGAGTACCAGGCCAAAGCTCTCTTGAGGAAGTACGGAGTTGCTGTGCCACGTGGAGAAATGGCCGAAACCCGCGAGCAAGCGGAAGCGGCAGCCAAGAATCTGTTTGCGGCGGGAGTCAGCCAGGTGGTGGTGAAGGCGCAAATTCATGCCGGAGGCCGGGGCAAGGGCGGCGGTGTGAAAATTGCCCAATCTGTCGAGCAAGCGGCCGAGATCGCCGGCAAGATTCTGGGCATGACCCTGGTGACTCACCAGACCGGACCCGAAGGTCGTCTCGTGCGCAGCGTGCTCATCGAGGAGACTTTGCCCATCGAGAAGGAGCTCTATGTGGGAATTGTCATCGATCGCAGCGAAGCCAAACCGGTCGTTATGGCGTCGGCTGCAGGCGGCATGGAGATTGAGCAGGTTGCCGCCGAGAATCCCGCGGCCATCTTCAAGGAGTACATTGAGCCCGGTATGGGGCTGGAGGCCTTTCAAGCCCGCAAGCTGGCGTTCCAGCTTGGTTTGAGGCCGCAGCAGTTGCAGGAAGCCGTGCGCTTTATGACCGGACTCTACCACGCGTTTCGCGAGACCGATGCCTCGCTGCTCGAGATCAATCCGTTTGTGAGCTGCCCGGATGGCCGCCTGCTCGCGGCCGACGCCAAGATCAATTTTGATGACAACTCTCTGTTCCGCCATCCCGAGATCCGCGAGATGCGTGACCTGGGCGAAGAAGATCCCCTCGAGGTAGAGGCGTCCAAATACAGCCTCAATTACATCCGGTTGGAGGGAAATGTCGGCTGCATGGTGAACGGCGCCGGTCTAGCCATGGCCACGATGGATATGATCAAGCACGCGGGCGGCATGCCGGCCAATTTCCTCGACGTCGGTGGCGGAGCTAACGCCGAGCAGGTCACTCACGCCTTTGAAATCTTACTGGGCGACAAGCACGTTAAGGCGGTGCTGATCAACATTTTCGGGGGAATTCTGCGGGTCGATACCCTGGCCCGAGGGGTGGTCGAAGCCGGACGAAAGACGAACATCCAGCTGCCGGTCGTACTCCGGCTGGAAGGCACCAACGTGGCAGAAGGTCGGGAAATCCTGAGAGACTCGGGGCTGAATTTCATTATGGCGGATACCATGCAAGACGCCGCCGAGAAGGTGGTTGCGGCAGCCGCGAACCGATAGTTCGCCATGGCTCGAGATCGCTTCAACTTTTCCGTCTAGGGTCCTGATGAGGAAGCAAATAACAGAGAGCGGGCGAAAGACGCTCCGAAGCAGACCGTACACATCATGAGTATTCTTATCGATAAATCGACGCGCGTCATTGTGCAGGGGTTGACGGGACGAGAGGGAACGTTTCACGCCAAAGCCTGTCGCGAATACGGAACCAAGATTGTCGGCGGGGTGACTCCGGGCAAGGGAGGAACCACCCACGAAGGCTGGCCCATTTTCAATACGGTGCAAGAAGCCGTGGACAAAACCGGGGCGGACGCTTCGATGATTTTTGTTCCTCCCGCCTTTGCCGCCGATGCCATCATGGAAGCTGCCGATGCCGAGATCGAACTGATCGTTGCCATCACCGAGGGCATTCCCGTGCTGGATATGGTGCGTGCCTGGGAATTCCTGCAGAACCGACGGGCCCGCCTGATCGGGCCCAACTGTCCCGGCATCATCTCCCCCGGTAAATCGAAGATCGGCATCATGCCCGGACATATTCATCGCGAGGGGCCGGTGGGAATTGTTTCCCGTTCGGGGACGCTGACCTATGAGGCGGTTTTCCAGCTCACAACCCGAAATGTTGGACAGTCGACGGCGATCGGGGTTGGAGGCGATCCGATCATCGGCACGACCTTTGTCGATGCTCTCGAGCTGTTCAACAAGGACCCGCAGACGGAACTCGTGGTGATGATCGGAGAGATTGGCGGCCAGGCCGAGGAGACGGCGGCCGCCTATGTGAAAGCGCACATGAAGAAACCGGTGGTTGGGTTCATCGCCGGCCAGACCGCGCCCCCGGGACGCCGTATGGGGCATGCGGGAGCCATCATCTCCGGGGGGACGGGAACGGCCGCCGAGAAGATCAAAGCGATGGAGGGAGCTGGAATTCGGGTAACCCGCTCGCCGGCGGAGATCGGCGATATGGTGTTGGCGGCGATGGGAGTCAAAGTCTAGAAACGAGGGCAGAGCAGCCAGAGCTATGAAGACGCTCCAACGAACTCTTACCATCATCAAGCCGGACGCAGTTCGCAAGAATGCGATCGGCAGCATCATCGAACAACTCGAGAGAAACAGCTTTCGCATCTTGGCGATGAAGATCCTTGAAATCTCCAAGCATCAGGCCGAGCAATTTTATGCGGTTCACGCCCACCGGCCTTTCTACAATTCCTTAACCAGTTTCATGTCGAGCGGACCGATTGTGGTGCTGGCGCTTGAGAAAGAGAATGCCATCGCAGATCTCCGCAAGCTCATGGGGGCAACCAATCCTGCCGATGCTCTAGAGGGAACCATCCGCAAGAAGTGGGCCACCAGCATCGAGCAGAACGCCATCCACGGTTCCGATGCCGAGGAAACGGCCCGCTATGAGCTGAGTTATTTCTTTGCGGGATGTGAGTTGACGGGTTAGGTCGCGGTAGCGGTCAAAACCGGCCGGAGGTAACCACCATGCCATTGGTCCAAATTACGATGTTAAGCGGTCGAACCAAGGAGCAAAAGCGCAAGGTTGCGGAGCGTATTACGGATGCGCTGGTTGAAGAGGCGGGCGCTCGCCGCGAAGTGGTCGTCGTAACCTTTCATGAAGTGTCGCGGGAAAGCTATGCTTCGGGCGGGGTGTTGCTGGCCGATCAGAGTCGCGGCTGACGTTCGCCGACCCCCCCGAACTCACCCCAGGGCCTCGTACAGGTTGCCTTCAATCCGGTCTCCCAACTTGGGCAGCTCCTTTTTGACATAGCGAAGAAAGTGGGGCGCAGAGCGGTGGGCTTCGAGCGCCGCATCGTCCTTGTATTGTTCGTAGATGAAGAAGCGGCGCAGATCGGTTTTGTGCCGGTGAACCTGGTACATCAGGCACCCGGCTTCCTTGCGAGATTCCTCGGTCAACTTCTGAAACACCGCTGCCACCTCTGTTTCATGACCGACTTTCGCCATCCAGGTTACCGCCAGAACCACCATGCCAGACTCCGGTTTAAGGTTTTGCCTGCGCCTTTTTTTTCATTCCGCTGAACTCGTCGAGATGTCGCAAGAATTCATCGCTAAAGATCGTCTGTTCACGCTCCGGACCCGTGGAGATCACACCGATCGGCGTAGCGGTTTCCTTTTCGAGAAAAGCGAGATACTCGCGCGCTGCTTTGGGCAACTTCTCCAATTTTGTGATTCCGTGGGTCGACTTCTGCCATCCCGGTAACTTGCGATAAACACATTCGATCTTCCCGAATGTGCTATCCTCGGCCGGCACCTCCTCGGTCGGTTGGCCGTCGAGTTTATAAGCCACGCATACAGGAATCTCGCCCAGCTCATCGAGTACATCCAGCTTGGTAACCACCAGCCAGGAGGTCCCATTAATCATGCCAGCGTAACGCAAGAGTGGCAAATCAATCCATCCACAGCGACGCGGGCGCCCGGTAACTGCGCCGAATTCGTTTCCACGGGCTCGCAGCAGGTCGGCGGTTGCGTCCCGAATCTCGGTGGGGAATGGTCCTTCGCCCACGCGCGTGCAATACGCCTTGGTGACGCCGATCACGGTCTCGATGGCGGTCGGCGCCACGCCCGTCCCGATCACCGCGCCACCGGCCGTGGCGCTCGAAGAAGTCACGAAGGGATAGGTTCCGTGGTCGATGTCAAGCATGGTCCCCTGCGCGCCTTCGAATACGATGGACTCACCCTCGGCGAGCGCCTTATTCAAGAGCGCCGCGGTGTCGGTGACAAAAGGAGCAATCTGCGCGGATGCGGCAGCATATTCGGCGTACATCTTGTCCGGATCGAGCGGTTCGGAGTTGAACAGCGCGTGGGCGATCAGGTTTTTTTCGCGGCACGCGTTTTCGATGTGGGTTTTGAGCAGCTTCAAATCCAACAGGTCGGAAACCCGCAGCCCACGCCGTCCCATTTTGTCTTCATAGGCAGGGCCGATGCCACGGGAAGTGGTTCCGATCTTGACCCGGCCGGGAGCATTCTCGGAAGCCAGTTCGATCATCCGGTGATAGGGAAGAATGACGTGAGCGCGATTGCTGACAAACAGCGTTCCCTCCACTTTGATCCCGGCATCCGCCAGGGCGGCCACCTCTTTGAGGAACGCCACGGGATCGAGGACTACGCCATTGCCGATCACGCTGCGGCAGCGGGGGCGGAGCACGCCGCAGGGTACCAGCTGGAGAACGAATTTCTTCCCATCGGCGACAACGGTATGGCCGGCATTGTGCCCCCCGGCGTAGCGCGCCACGATGGAAAACTTGTGCGAGAGCACGTCGACGATCTTGCCCTTGCCCTCATCGCCCCACTGGGCACCGACAATGACCGCAGTTTTCGCCTTCGTCAAAACAGACTCCGTCCCCCGGTGTAGAGCGGCTGCCCCATGCCGTCCGCACACGGGTATTCGCATAGTGACCTGATTCGCTGAATTCCCGGGTAAATGCGGAGCAGAAGTGTACTTCCGATAATAACCCGCCGGGCTCAGCATCGGCAATTCAGAGAAACGCATCCAATGCGTTAGTCTGTCTTGCTCAAGCGTTGGCGCTTCGATCGAATCTCAGCTCAATCGATCAGCCCACGACAGACCAAATCAGAGGGATATAGACTGTCCTTATGCCCGAGCTGCCCGAAGTCGAGACCATTGCGCGCGGGTTAGCCGGTTCGGTGGCCGGCGATGTGATCGACTCGGTGTGGCTGGGAACAAAACCTGAACCCTTCAAGTCTCGTGCGGTCGAGATCATCGGCACTCTCGAAGCCAAACGCATCGCTCAGATACGGCGTGTGGGAAAGCATCTGGTGTTCGACCTCGAAACCAGGGAGCAAGCTTCCTCGCCCGCCCGGAGGGCAGGCGCCATAAGGGCGAAGTCGAGCCAGCCTCGGACCGAGGCCCAGTGGATTGTCCATTTGGGAATGACCGGCCGCATGCTCGTCTGCCAGGCCGATCAGCCTGTAGCCAAGCACACCCATGCGATCGCCCGGCTGGCCTCGGGCCGCGAATTGCGCTTCGTCGATCCCCGCCGGTTCGGCCGGTTAAGCGTTGCCCGCGGATTTCAAGCCCCCGGTTCCGAGCCACTGGAAGTGGAAAGGGAATCCTTCGTCAATCTCTTCCGAGGTCGCAAGACGCCGATTAAGAGTGCACTCCTCAATCAGAAACTTCTCAGCGGTGTGGGCAATATCTATGCCGATGAATCTCTGTTCCGTGCCGCCATTCGCCCGCGGCGCCGGGCCGCATCGCTCACCCGGGAGGAACTGCGGCGATTGTACCGGGCGCTCCAGGAAGTGCTGCAGGAGGCGATTGCGCTCGGGGGATCTTCGGTTTCCGACTACGTCGGCGCGGACGGGGAAGAAGGCTTCTTCCAGCTGCAGCATCGGGTGTATGGTCGCCAGGGCGAACCTTGTCTGGTTTGCAAGACTCCCATCAAGCGCCGAGTGATTGCGGGACGTTCCAGTCACTATTGTCCTCACTGCCAACGATGAGGCGAGCGAAGATTGCCTGTGGAATCGGGCTCGCCGTCGACAATCAAAATTGTCCGATGATAGTCTGAGGCCCAGGCTTATGCCCGACTACTCGATTGGTGTGGACCTTGGCGGCACCAACCTCCGCATCGCGGCCGTCGGTCCACAAGGAAACCTGCTCGAAAAAATCACTCTCGGCACTCGGGTCGTGCTCGGCCGTGATCGGGTCGTGCGCGATATGTGCGATGCCGTCGAGCGCTTGACGGCTGAGCATCGCAGTGGGGGTTCGCTACTCGGCATCGGCATTGGTGTTCCGGGGATCATTGATATGAAGAGGGGCATGGTCCACGAATCACCCAATCTGCCAGACTGGACCAACTATCCGGTACGCGGTGAGATTGAGACGCGGCTGGGGACCCGGGTGATTCTCGAAAATGACGCCAACTCGGCTGCGTTGGGAGAGAAGTGGCTGGGAGCAGCGCGCGCGGTGGAGGATATGGCCATGCTGACCCTTGGAACCGGAGTTGGCGGGGGTCTCGTGTTGGGAGGACGGGTCTGGCACGGCATGACTGGCATGGCCGGCGAGTTCGGTCATTTCACGGTAGAGCCGGAGGGAGTTCTCTGCGGCTGCGGTAACCGCGGTTGCCTGGAAGCCTATGCCTCGGCTACTGCGATCGTCCGCATGGCTCGCGAGGCCATCGCCGGTGGGGCTGCACCCGAGCTGTCGCGGGCAGCCGATACTGATCCCGAGTTCAGCGCGAAGGCAGTTTACAATCTTGCGATCCAGGGAGACGAGGAGGCCCGCAAGATTTTCCGCCGCGTCGGCTGGGCATTGGGAATTGTGCTCTCCAGTCTGGTGAACGCCCTCAACCTTCCCATGTATGTGATCGGTGGGGGCGTAGCCAGCGCATGGGAGGCGTTCTCCCCGTCGATTTTCGAAGCACTCGAGCGGCGTTCGATGGTCTACCGTGCCACCGACCCAGAACCCCCGCAGTCGGGGAGAACTTCCGCCCGCGCCGAAGTGGGCACGAAGACCCTGGTGACACGGGCGTTGCTCGGAAGCGATGCCGGGCTGTTTGGGGCAGCCCGCTTGCCATTACTCGATGGTGACCAGCCAAAGTCGGCCAAAACCAGTTAGTCGACGGCTGCGCGTCGCGCTGCCTTCTGGAAGGCGTTCAGAAACAGGTCATTCTGTTCCGGGGTGCCAATGGTGACGCGAATCGCAGTCGGAGCCCCCCATGGACCCAAAGGTCGGATGATGACGCCCTCCTGTTCGATGTGTTTGGCCACGTTAGCAGCGTCTTCTTCTAATTCGCAGTAGAGGAAATTGGCCCAAGTGGGAGTCACCTGGTATCCCAGCCTGGCGATGCCCTCGGTCAGCCGCTCGGATTGGCGGGCGTTGTTCTCGAGAGTTTTTTGGATGTGGGCTCGGTCCCGGAGCGCCGCCACGGCCGCCGCTTGGGCCACCGAGGAAACGGAGAAAATGGTGCGCATGTGCTCCAAATGCGACATCAACTCCGCCGGACCGATTCCATAACCAACTCGAATTCCTGCCAAGCCGTGCACCTTGGAAAAACTACGAAGTACCACTACCTTTCGCCCTTGTCTTACGGAATCGACGGCATGCGAATAATCGATGCCGCGAAGTTGCGAAAAATTCTCGGCGAAATCGTAATACGCTTCATCGAGCACCACCGTGACATGGTCGGGGAGGTTATCCAAGAACCGATCGATGTGGGATGCGGTCCGGATTGTTCCGGTTGGATTGTTGGGATTGGAAAGAAACACAACGCGGGTGTGACGGTCGATCGAAGCCAAGATGGCCTCGAGGTCAAAACTGTCATTCCGCATCGGCGTCTGGATGAGTCTGCCACCGGCGGCTTGGGTCGCGATAGGGTAGACGAGGAAAGAGCGCTCGCTGGTAATCGCGTTCAGACCGGGCGACAGCAGGGCTCGCGCAATCATGCCCAGCAATTCGGTCGAACCCGCGGCCGGTACGATGTGCTCTACGCCGATCCCGTGAAACTCCGCCAACTTCTGGCGCAGTTCGCTGACGTCATGATCGGGATAAAGATGGGCTTCACTCAGAACCGTTTCGATGGCCTTGATTGCGTCCGGCGAGGGTCCGAACGGGTTTTCGTTTGAAGCCAACTGGATCGCTTCCACGCCGCTCTCCTCTGGGGGCACTTTCCCGGCGAGTACCGGTTCTGGCCACAGGGCTGGCTGAAATCGCTTCTCTAGAACTGACCCATCTTTACCATTTCTCGGATGGCAGTGTCACGTGACCGAAGCTCAAGCCGGCGAGCCTGAGGACTCCATCAGGCGGCGCCTGTGAACCGGCTCTGGACGAATGGCTACTGGGCGGCGGACTTCAATCGCGCCACCTCTTGCGGCGTGAGATAGCGGAATTTCCCCGGCTCGACATCAAGCGAGAGAGGGCCGTAGCGCACGCGCTTGATTTTTTCGACATGATGCCCGATCTCTTCGAACATGCGCCGAATTTGCCGATTCTTACCTTCGATGAGCGTCACTTCGTACCATGGGTTGGCCGCCTGATGGAGCAGGCGAATCTTGGCTGGGGCAGTTTTTACCCTCCTTCCGCGGCCGGAAGAGATGGGGATGCCCTCCCGCAATCGTGCCAGTCCTGTCGGGGTGGGAGTGCCGGCTACCTTTACCAGGTAGGTCTTGGGCAGAAGAGAACCGGCTTTCATCAGGTGGCTTGCCAGATCACCATCGTTGGTAAGCACGAGCAAGCCTTCGCTCGCGTAATCGAGGCGCCCGACCGGATAGACTCGAGCCCCTACTCGAGGCAGAAGATCAATGACGGTGGGGCGGTGCTCGGGATCGCGCAGGGTCGTGACACAGCCTTTCGGCTTATTCATCAGGAGGTAGATCCGGCGCTGGGGCCCGCGCAGGGGTTTGCCCTCGACGCGAATGTGATCGTGTTCGAGATCGGCCTTGCTGCCCAGCTCCGTAATCCGGTGGCCATTGACCGTAACCAGTCCGTTCCGGATCAGTTCTTCTGCTCGGCGCCGGGATGCAACTCCGGCGGCAGCAATGATCTTCTGCAGGCGCTCAGCAGGCATGGCGATCTTCCTGGCGCATACGACAAAGGGCATCGAGGTTCAGGCCGCAGAGTCGTCCTCTCCCGCAATTGGCTCCTCGGTCGGGACCTCGGCACCCACGCTCCGGATGGACACGGCATCGTCCGCCGTGGGGGTTGGTTCGCTCGGCCCAGAATCGGTTCCCGCATCCTGGGCTGCTGACTTGGTCTCGAGCGGCGGTTCGCTCTCGAACGATTCCGCCACCAGCTTTTCGAACTCCTCCATGCTGGGGAGTTCGCTGACATCATTGAGACCGAACCGCAGCAGGAATTCCTTCGTGGTCTTGTACAGGATGGGGCGGCCAATCACGGCTTTGCGGCCTGCCGGGCCGATCAACTTGCGATCGAGCAGGGTGGCGATGACACCACTGGAGTCCACACCACGAATCTCGCTGATTTCCGGCACCGTGACGGGCTGCTTATAGGCAATGACGGCGAGGGTTTCAAGCGCCGGCAACGACAGCCGAATCGGTGGTTTCAGGCTCTTGGCGAAGGCGCTCACCAGGTCGTGCTGTTCCGGTTTGGTGGACATCCGATAGCCACCCGCCAGCTGCCGAACTTCGATCCCGTGATCGGGAGAGCCGTAATCGCGGGTCAGTTCTTCGAGCGCCGCCCGCACTTCGGACCGCAGCTCGGCCTCCGTGACCGCGCCCTCGGAGGAAGTGGGCGCTTTGATTAACTGGACCATGTGGTCCAAAGTGATCGGCGTCTCCGCCGCGTAAATGATGGCTTCGAGTTGGGCTTTTAGGCTCATGGGTCCGATTTCATTCTGTTAACCCCCGGCACCGAGCTTGACCCGGAGGCGCCAAGAGTCAAGCCGATTCCAAGGGGCTGTGCTTCCGCTACCGCCAATCATCCCTTAAGACTGCCCGCTCACCGGTGATGGATTCAAATCCTACGTGCTTACGGATCAGAATCTCCCCAAATTGATGCTCCTGGCGCAACTGGATCGCCTGCAGGCGCACCAACTCCAGCAACGCGAGGAACATGCAGACCAGCATCTGCGTGGATTCGACGTTGCGCAGCAACTGTTTCAGCCGGACCGGTCGATCTTCGATCGCCAGCCGTCTTTGCCAGTAGTCGATCATCTGCTCCACCGTTACTTGCTCCTCGTCGACCTGAACGATTGGCCGGTTTCGTACGCGATCGAGAACCTGTTGGAAGGTCTTAACCAGGTCGATGACGTCGGCCGCAATGTCGGGCTCAGTGCCAGCGGCATCGCGAAAGTGCTTGAGTGTGGGATTGGATCGAACGGCATCTTCGATCTGCTGCTTTTGCAGGAGCATCTGGGCCGCAGACTTGAACTTTTCATGCTCGATCAGCCGGTTGACCAGTTCCCGGCGTGGGTCTTCTTGTTCCTCGGAGGTCTGAACCGGGTCGCGGGGCAAGAGCATCTTCGACTTGATGTGGATTAGTACTGCCGCCATGTAAATGAACTCGGCGGCCACATTGACGTCGAGTTCGCGCAACCCTTCCACGTACGCCAGGTACTGTGCCGTAATCTTGGCGATCGGAATGTCGTAGATATCGATATCCTGCTTGCGAATCAGGTCGAGAAGCAGGTCAAGCGGGCCCTCGTACACGTTTCCGACGGCCACGGCAAAGGGAAAATCGGTGTCCTGCTTCTCCGGGGCACCCTTCTCCAATCCCGCGCTGTTCACGGCTGGAGGGCAGTCGGGAAGCGTGGCTGTCTCTGGGTCATTCCTTGGACTGCGCTCGGCGTTCACTTTTGCCGCCTCCGACTGAGGTTAAGCTTCGTAGCGGGGAGACATATGCATGGCGTCCCGTACCTCGTCCATGGTCGCCTCTGCTGCCTTCCTCGCATGAGCTGAACCCTCCTCCAGAATATCCCATGCCAGGCGCGGTTTCTCCTCGTATTTCTTGCGACGCTCCTGCATAGGATTCAAGATTCCAACTAGCGCATCCGCGGCCCAGCCTTTGCATTCAATGCATCCGATACCCGCCGAGCGGCAGCCCTGCTCAACCTTGGCCATGGTAGCGGGGGGGCTGAAAATCTTGTGCAAGTCACCCACCGGACACAGATCCGGGTTGCCGGGATCGGAGCGGCGGACCCGAGCCGGATCGGTGACCATGGTCTTGAGCTTTTGCCTTACCAGCGGCTCGGGATCTGTTAACAAGATGGTGTTGCCGTAGGACTTCGACATCTTCCGGCCGTCGGTGCCGGGGAGCTTGGCGGCGGGGGTTAACAGCGGCTGCGGTTCGGGCAATACCGGGTTTCCCTCAAGAGAGTAAAACAGGTTGAAGCGGCGTGCGATTTCCCGCGTAAGCTCCACGTGCGGTACTTGGTCTTCGCCGACGGGAACGTAATCCGCTCGGTAAATCAATATGTCGGCGGCTTGCAGGACGGGATAGCCGAGAAACCCGTAGGTTCCCAGGTCTTTTTCCGTAATGTTCTCCCGCTGCTCCTTGTAAGTAGGTACACGCTCGAGCCAGCCCAGCGGGGTGATCATCGAAAACAGTAGGTGCAGCTCCGCATGTTGCGGTACGTGCGACTGTATAAATAGGGTGGAACGCTCAGGGTCAAGGCCGGCGGCCAGCCAATCGAGCACGCTCTCGATCGAGTTCTGCTTGATGGTTCGAGTATCGGCGTAATCCGTGGTCAGGGCATGCCAATCGGCTACGCAGAAAAAACACTGATATTGGCCTTGCATGCGCACCCAGTTGTCCAGCGCGCCGACAAAGTTGCCCAGGTGCAACTTGCCGGTCGGACGCATGCCGCTGAGTACACGTTTTTGCGAGTGTGTTTGGGGGGGCATCAGATGCTCGTCAGGATCGAAACGTAGAACGACAGAACCGGGCGGATGAGCGCAATCAGAAAGTGTCCCCCAAAAAATACCAGCGCCATCAAGCCAAAGACGCCCACCGTGTCATACACCCGCCGCACGTCGTCCGAAAGGAAATGGCGCAGGACATGACTCCCGTCGAGGGGTGGGACCGGGATTAAATTGAATACTGCGAGCAGCACGTTGATCTCGAGCACGGCGTAGAGCAGGAGACTGGCGGGCACCAGAGCCGAATTCCCGACGGCAATGCCACCCAACACGCCCTGCACGATCAGCCGGCCGTTGGTGGCAAGGAGGGCGATGGCGGCGAGCAGCACGGTCGCCCCGGTGGCAACGATGAAATTGCTGATCGGACCGGCGACCGCCGTCAAAACATCATCGAGGATCGGGTTTTTGAAATTGCGGGGATCGACCGGCGTAGGCTTGGCCCAACCGATCACCGGAAGATGAGTCAGCATGGCAATCAGCGGCAACACCACGGTACCGAAAGGATCGATGTGTTTGATGGGATTCAGAGTGATTCGCCCCAACATGCGAGCCGTGGGATCGCCACAGCGGTTCGCCGTCCAGGCATGTGCCGATTCGTGCACACTAATGGCAAACAGGAACGCGATTAATTCGAACAGAATATTGACGTGTTCGAGGGTCATCGGGAAATCCGAGTTTCGATACTAACACGCACAGACTGGGAAAAACTTCGAGATCGAGCCGTAGAACGATCCTGACGTCGCTCGGCGCTCAGCTTGGAATCATGCAAGCTCAATCTCTTTCGACCGAGATCACATTTTCAGATGACTAGGTCCACCGGGTTGGCCTGCGGTTCCGACTGTTAGGACGCCCGCCTAAGTCGTTTCTGCATTGCTCGAACCCTAATTATGGTAAATCACGATTTATCGCTTTTCGAAAGCTCTCTGCAGCTCTTCCGGAGCAATCGGCTTAATTTTGACAGGTTTGGCTGGAATGCCGGCAACGACGTGGAAAGGTTGGACCTCCTTCGACACGACGCCCATCGACCCCACCATGCCGTGCTCGCCGACTCTGACTCCACTAAGAACGGTCGCGTGATAGGTAATCCGAGCCTTTGGCCCAATCTCGGTTTTCTCGTCGTTGACGATCATACCGTCATTGAGGTCGTGGGTATGGGAATAGACGTTGGCATAGTCGGAGATCGACGATCCCGCATGGATGACGATTTCACCACGGTCATCGAGCAGCACATACTTGTGAATGGTGCAGTCGTCTTCGACCGTCAGGTTGTAGCCAAACGAGACCTCGACGCCATGGAAGATTTTCACGTTTCGTCCGCAGTGTTTGAAGATATGGCGAGCGAGCATGGCCCGAAGCCGGTATCCCAGCCAGTGGTTCAGACCTGCCGGGGAGCGATCGAACATCATCCAGAACCAGATGAGGGGCTTGCGCTCGGCATACTTCGCCGCATCCACATCGCCATAATATTCCGGCTCGAGTGTGGCATTGCGGGGGTCGAGCGAGTGAATTAGAGCCTGCTCCGCCAGGGGGCTGCCCGGAGCCGGAGCCTGATAGCGACGTCCGAGATAAAGCTCATAGAGCGCGTTCCGCACTACTTGGCTGCGATGTTCGCGGTCGCGGTTCTCGAACTCCTGATCCAGCTCATCGATCCACTCTAAGAAAGCCTTTTCAGCCGCCGGGCTGGGGTTAAGAACGCGGTATTCGTATCGCGGCATGAAAGCCTCGCTCGTGGGATTGGGAGAATAAAACATAGCACATTCGCCGGTTTTGTCCCCGGGGGCCCATACCGCAAAGGCGAAATGCTTTATAATGCGCGGCACCCGATGAAACCGAAGAAGAGGGCAAGTCCTCATCCCGAACCCGTCGATGCGCTGGTTCTGCCGCGTTTTTCCGGTGTGCCTACCTTCATGCGGCTCCCTCATATTCCCCAGGCGGAGGAACTGGACATAGCCATCGTTGGGATTCCCTTCGATGGGGGGACGACCTATCGTCCCGGAGCCCGATTTGGTCCGCGAAACATCCGCGTCCAGTCGGCCATGATCCGGCCCTGGAATCCGGTTCTCGAAGTCAATCCCTTCCGCAAGTGGCGCATTGCCGATTATGGCGATCTCTCGATTAACCCGCTTTCGATCGAGGATACCTATGCACGCATCACCGCCCAGCTCGGCGAGGTTCTCGACCGAAAAGCGCATCCGGTGTCGGTCGGCGGCGATCATTCCATTCTGCTGCCGATTCTGCGGGCGATCCACCACCACTACGGGCCCGTGGGCTTCGTTCAGCTGGACGCCCACGGCGACACCTGGAGTGGCTACTTTGGCAGTCCGCACTCGCACGGCACACCGGTGAAGTATGCCGTCGAAGAGGGACTCATCGCGAAGGGTTGCGCGATGCAGGTAGGCCTGCGGGGGCAAGTGTATTCGGATGGGGATTTCGATTTTGCCCGAAAACACCGGATTCAGATCATTACTGCGGAAGAATTCCATCAGCACGGTGTAAAACCGGTCGAACGACTGGCCAAGAAACTGGCGAACGTTCCCGTGTATCTCACCCTGGATATTGACGTCGTCGATCCCGCCTTCGCACCCGGCACCGGCACACCCCAGGTGGGCGGACTCTCGAGCGCCCAAATCCTCGATCTGGTGCGCAGCTTCCGGGGTATGAATTTGGTGGGTTGCGACCTGGTGGAAGTATCGCCTCCCTATGACACGGGGGAGATTACATCCTTGTTGGCGGCCAACCTGCTCTTTGAACTGCTCTGCTTGTTCTGATCAAAGTGATGACTACCCTGGCGCGCAAACTTCGTGGAGTCGATTACTTCACCCTGGGTTGGGGCACGATGGTGGGCGTGGGTTGGCTGGTGGTAATGGACGACTGGCTGCTTCGGGGTGGCGTGCTTGGCGCCATTCTTGGATTCGCGATTGGCGGCGCCTTGCTCTTTCCCATTGCCTATGTATACGGCCTGCTGGTCCGGGCGATGCCTGACGCTGCGGGGGAAGTGGCGTACACGGCCAAGGTCTTTCCCCAATCCGTGAGTTTTGCCACGGGCTGGATGATGGTGTTGTCATATTTCATCGTATGTCCGTGGGAGGCCGTGGCAGTCGGCAAGATCGCCAGCTACATTTTCCCCGCCCTGGACTCGGCGGAGCTTTACAGGATCGCAGGCCGCCCGGTGTATTTACCCCATTTGCTCATCGGGCTAGGCCTGATTGTGCTCCTTACTCTCTTGAATTACCGGGGTATTCGCTCAAGTGCCAGCTTTCAGAACTGGACTGCCTTTGGCACTTTGGCGTTGTTTGTCACATTTGTGGGGGTCGGCGTGACGAAGGGTTCGGTCAGTAATTTTCCCCCCTTGTTTACCCATGGCCGGTTCGTATCGATCCTGCTGGTCCTGCAGATCGTTCCCTATTTTATGACCGGGTACGAATCGGCCGTGAAGGGAGCGGAAGAGGCAAGCCCTGACTTTGATGCCGGGGGATTCTTGAAAGCCATGGCGATAGCCGTTGCGGTCGGAATTTTGTTTTACACCATGGTCATCGCCGCCGTAGGATACGTGGCCCCCTGGAGGCAGCTCACCGAGCAAAAGTTCATGACCGCGGTTGCCTTCGAGCGGGCGGTGGGTTCGCGCTGGATTGTGGGAGCCATTCTGGCCGCCGCCTTGCTTTCCCTGGTGAAGTGCTTTAACGGGAATTTTGTCGCGGCCAGTCGCCTGTTGTTCGCCATGGCGCGACGGGGACTGGTCGCCGATCGCCTGGCGCGCATCCATACGCAGAATCACACCCCGTATTACGCGGTGATCTGGGTGGGGATTGCCACCGCCGTCTGCATGTTTCTGGGCGATGCCATCCTGGTGCCGGTGACCGAAGTAGGCTCGGTAGCTTCGGCTGCGGGCTGGCTGGCCGCTTGCGCTTCCTATTATCGAATGCGACCCTCGTCCAGCCAACGGTCGGTCGCTCTGGTGGGTGCAGTCTTGGGATTGCTGATGGTATTGATGAAGATCGTTCCGTTTGTTCCCGGGCACTTTTCGCGTTATGAATGGTTGGCTCTGGCGTTGTGGGTCTCGCTCGGGATCGCTTTAAAACGCTCAAGCCGGGCTGCGGTGGCTCTCCCCGGTGAGGCCATCGGCGGAGACCGGGCAGGTTAGCGAGGCCTATGATCCTCATGCCAGCGCGCTCGAGGGAAAAATGCTTGCGCATTCTTCTCGTACTTTTTCTTCTCCCCCTCACGCCCTGGCTCAGTGCGCAAGACTTCGATCTGGTCATTACCAACGGCCACATTATCGATGGCACTGGTTCCCCCTGGTATTCGGGAGACATCGGGATCCGTGAGGGCAAGATCTCGATCATCGGCAATCTCAGCAAGTCGCCGCGCGGCCGAACCATCGATGCACAAGGCAAGGTCGTGGCTCCCGGCTTTATCGACATGCTGGGGCAATCGGAACTGACGATCCTGGTGGATCCCCGGCTGCCGTCGAAAATCTATCAGGGCATCACGACCGAAGTCACCGGCGAAGGTACTTCGGTTGCTCCTCTGAACGACGCCATCATCGGCTGGGACCGAGCGAGCTACGAGCACTACCACATCAATCCCGACTGGCGAACCCTCGGGCAATACTTCGCTCGCCTGGAGAAACAGGGAATCGGCATCAATCTGGCCACCTATGTGGGCGCGACGCAGGTCCGCCGCGTGGTATTGGGAGATGAGGATAAGCAGCCAACGCCCGCCGAACTTGAAACCATGCAGGAACTGGTTCGGCAAGCCATGTTAGACGGAGCCGTGGGTGTTTCGACCGCGCTCGAATATCCGCCGGCCCCTTATGCCAAAACCGAAGAGCTGATTGCGTTGGCCAAGGAGGCGTCCCGATTCGGGGGAATCTACGCCACGCATATGAGGAACGAGAGTGATCAAGTGCTTTCGGCCATCGATGAGACCCTGCGTATCGGCCGAGAAGCGCAGATTCCGATTGAGATTTGGCACATCAAGGTGGCGGGTAAAAAGAACTGGGGGCATATGGGAGAAGTAGTCGAAAAGATCGATCTGGCTCGCGCCCAAGGAATCGATGTCACAGCCGATACCTATGCTTATACCGCCTGGTTCAACAGCCTGTCGGCGTTTGTGCCGCCATGGGCCCACGATGGCGGTGACGGCAAACTGATCGAGCGGTTGCGGGATCCCGCGATGCGGGCCCGCATCCGCAAGGAGATGATGCAGCCGGCAGGGGATTGGGACAACGAATGGGATGAAATTCCCGGCCCCGAGTCGGTACTGATTGGAGTAGTTCAAAATCCGAAGCTTTTGCCTCTGCAAGGAAAAACCCTGGCGGAGGTCGCAAAAACCTGGAACAAGGATCCAATGGATGCGCTGTTCGATCTTTTGATCGAAGACCAGGCGTTCACGAGCGTTGCGGTTTTCGGTATGTCGGAACCTGACGTGGCGCTCGCCCTGAAGCAGCCGTGGGTTTCGGTGGACAACGACTCTTCGGGTACGTCGCCGGAAGGCATTCTGGGCCAGGAGCATCCCCATCCGCGCGCGTACGGCACCTTTCCCCGTATCTTGCGAAAATACGTCCGAGAAGAAAAGAAAATCACCCTGGAAGATGCTATCCGCAAGTTTTCCGCCCTGGCGGCCGGACGTATGCGTTTCACCGATCGCGGAGTGCTGAAAGCGGGGATGTGGGCGGATATCGTGATTTTTGATCCCGCCAGCATCCGCGATCTGGCGACCTTTGATCATCCGAACCAGTTTTCCGAAGGAATGGAGTACGTTCTGGTCAACGGCGTTCCTGTCATCGACCAAGGGAAAATGACTGGGGCAAGGCCTGGAAAACTGCTGCGCGGTCGAGGCTACCGATCCCAATAATCCCTTGCCCGGGACGCGATCAGCTCTCTGTAAGCGTCAACCGGTGAGATCCAACCACCGCTCTATCGATTCTCGCCGGAGCAAACTCGGAATCTCGGAGATGCGCTCATCCTCCAGCTTGTCAAAGTCCACTCGCAGGGTTGCGGTAACGATTCCCAGGTTTGCCTGGAAAATGACGGATTCGACTCCGGCGGGGAGCTTGAGTTTGCCGGAAGCGAGATAGCATTGATTTCCTCCTCGGTGAATACCGTGGGCGTGGGATCGGGAT